>NZ_CP025546.1:3059235-3365159 GCF_003614435.1 Mycobacterium paragordonae | reverse complement strand
GACTGCTTGTCGATGTCGCCCTGGTTCTCGATGCCGAACCCGCTTGCCGCCAGCTCGGCGAAGAGCGGATGCAACTTGGCACCACCCTGGACCGTCGCCAGGCCGTTAGCCTTGTCGACGTTGATCACCCGCTGCAGACCGGTCATGTCGATCATGACGCCGTCGGTGCACGCGCAGTCGGTGAAGGAGTGGCCGCTTCCCACCGCGCGGACCCGCTGCCCCCGGCCGGCCGCCCGGACCACGATGTCGGAGAGCTCGGCCTCCGAGGCGGGCCGTTCGATCGCCGCCGGTGCGCAGATTTGGTCACCGGCCCAGTTCTTCCACATACTCATCGCACCAGCTCCCGTGCTACCGATTCCGCGACCGTGACTGCGTGAATCACGGTCTCATACACCAGATTTTCTGGCGTATCCGACATTTGGTGATAGTTGGACAGCGCCTTGTGGCGGTTGATCGAGGAGAAGCACGCCGTGGGGTAACCCGCGCGGCTCATCAGCACGGCGTCGGTGCTGTTGCGCGATCGCATGCCGCGTCGCAGTGGCGCCCCGGCGCGTTCGGCGGCGCGCACCACCAGATCGCGGAACGGCCGGTAGAAGTAGTCCTCCATGACGGTGGTGCCTTCGCCCTCGAGCATGATGAGCTCGGGCGAGCCGACGGTGTCGAAGTTCAGGAAATAGCTTCGCTCGGGATCGAGTTCGGGCTTGTGCCGCGCCATGAAACCGTAGATGCCGCCCTGCAACTGCTCCTCGGCGCCCAGCGAGACCAGGAGCACCCGCACCCCCGTGACGGGCCGGTCACGCAGCCGCTCGGCCAGGGCTACCAGCAGCGCGACGGCCGAGAGATTGTCGTTGGCCCCGGGGACGATCGGGCTGCGCGCGATGTCGGTGAATGCGGCCACGCCGATCGCGCTCACCGCGGCTCCGGCCAGCATCATGGCGCGGCTGCCGCGCAGGGCCCCGAGACCGGCCAGCGCGGGCGCGAAGATCGTCGGCCACCAGTTGGGCAGGGAGGTGTCGACCCGTTCGACGATGCCCGGGAACCACGCGACGGCATACTCCTGAAGTTTGGAGTCGAAGAACTTGCCACTGTGCGCGGCGTCGTGGTGCGCGCACACGACCACGGTGTGCTCGCCGGACGGATCACCGGCTTCGGCCACCACATTCCAGGTGGTCCGGGATTTGTGCAGGGTCTTGCGCACTACCCGGGCGCCGTTGGAGCAGTCGTCGGCGATGGCCAGTCCGGCGCCGACCCCGGCCAGCGCCGCCGGCGCGCGCAGCCGCCGGCTGACCAGGCCCGCCGCGGCGGCCGCGACACCGACGGCGGACAACTTGGCGTGCAGCCGCGGGTAGCCGTCGTAGAACTGCTCTTCTTCGATGCGCGCCTGCCGCGCTCCGGCGGCCCGCAGCCGCTCGACGATCCACGCGGCCGCCTGGTATTCACCCGGGCTGCCGGCGCCCCGCTCGATGGGCGCGAGCGTCTCGATCACTTCGCGCAAGGTGTCGATTTCGGTCGGCCCCGCGCTGATCGCGGTCATGGCAACTCCTGTTCGCGCATCAGAGGAACGTGCACCCCTCACCCCGGTAGGTCGGGACCGTGTCGACGATTGCCGCGCCGCGAACCAGGTGCAGACGGTCGAACCGTTCGCACAACTCGCCGGCCTTGGTGTGGCGGAAGTAGACCTTGTCGCCGATCTTCAGGCTGCGGGCCGCGTCGCCGGTCAGCGGCGTCTGAACTTCGCCGGTCCCCTCCATCGAGTTCAGCGCGAGCCCTTCGGGCAGGTAGGGGGTGGGCATCCGGTCCTTGGCGCCGACGCCGCTGGCCAGATAGCCACCGCCCAGTGCCGTGACCGTCTGCTCGTCCGGTCGCCGGGACACCGGCAGCGCGAAGATCGCCGCGGGCTGCAGCGTGAACGATGAGTAGGAATCGAACAGCGTTGGCGCATAGAAGCCGGATCCGGCGGTCGCCTCGGTCATCGCCGGTTCCTGGGCAACCCATTGCAGGTCGCCGGTGCCGCCGGCGTTGACGATCTCGAGCTCGGCCACGTCCCGGACGAGCTCCACGGCACGGGCACGGCGCTCCCGCAACTCTGCGATCGACCGCCGCTGCATGAGGCCGACGAGCGCGTTCTGCACAGGCTTGCCGGCGACGTGGTCGCCGAACCCGGCGATGTGGCCCTCATAGGACATCAGCGCGACGAGTCTCAGCCTGGCCCGGCGCGCGATCTCCTCCGCAAGGGCGCGTGCCTGTTCGGGCGTGTGCAACGGGGAGCGCTTGGGGCCGATCTTGACGCGCCCGCCGGCCGGCCAGTATCCGGCGTCGAGATCCAGGCACAGCCGCACCGGCTGGTTGGTCGCGCTCTCGATCAGGTCGAGATGCTCGACGCAGTCGACCATCACTACCGGCGCACCGTCGGGGTCTGCGGCGGTGATCTCGCCCAGCTCGCGCAGCGCCGCGCGGTCCGTACTCGGGTAGGCGAGCAGGAGATTGCGGAATCCGTGGCCGGCCAGCCACAGGGTTTCACGCAGCGTAAAGGTCATCAGCCCGTTGAAGCGCTGATTCGAGTCGAGGATCTCCCGTTGAATCGGCCTGCACCGCAGCGACTTTGATGCGACGCGAATGGGCTTGCCGCCGGCGCGGGCAAGAAGCTGGGCGGCGTTGCTCCACATCGCGTCGAGATCGAGGAATGCGAACGGCGCATCGAGATCGGCGAATGCCTCCTCGTAGCGCTGCAGTCGGCCCTGGGTATCGAGCCTGACCTGCCCCTGCGGTGGTGGCTGGTGGGCGGCATTCACGCCGTCACCTTACTGAACATTCGCTCAATTGCGGCAACATGCGCGCAACCGAGTCGGCAGTCTGTGCAGTTTGCCGCCCCGGCCGCTCGATTTTGTGCAGAATGCCCTGCTACCGCCGCTCGGGTCCGGCCTGCCGCCGAGCGCCCCGCTCCCCCGCCACGTGCCGATCAGGACGGCGCAGCCACCGGTCCCGCCCGGTAGGGGTCAGAGGATGGCTTTGACGTCCTTGGCGTGCGCGATCTGATCCCAGTCCACATCCAATTCAAGCAAAATTTCCTCGGTGTGCTGGCCGTGTTCCGGTGCCCGGCTGGGGCCCGGCGGGGTTTCGTCGAATTGCACTGGGGCGGCGACGATCCGGTACTTCTCGCCCTGGTCGTCGACGTTGGTGACCACATACCCGTTGGGTTCCACCTGCGGGTCGTTGAGCGTCTCGCGCGGTGTCGCCAGCGCACCCCACACTCCCGGTTCGTCACGCAGGACCTGCCGCCAGTGCGCGAGGTCATGTGCGGCAAAGGCATTGGCGAAGATGGCGGTTGCCTCGGTGGCGTTGGCGATCAGGTTGGCCGACGGCACGAATCGTTCATCGTTGACCAACTCCGGCAGACCCATTCGGCGGCAGAAGCCGGCCCAGAATTTATCGGGTTGCAGGAAGACCAGCTGAATCCATCTGTCGTCCTTGGTCTTGTAACGCGCCACCAGCGGGTTGATGGCCAATCCCGGTGGCGCGCCAGGGATTCCGTCGATATCGAACAGATCCGCGACCGAGATCGACGGTGCGATGGCCCACATCGCCTGCGCCAGCAGGGAAGAGTCCACGATGCTCGGCTCGCCGGTCCGCTCGCGGTGAAACAGAGCGGCGCACACCCCGCCGGCCAGCGTCGCCCCACCCTGCAGGTCACCGAACGCGGGGCCCTGCACCGCCGGGTTCTCGGTGCCGAAGGGTGTCAGCGTGTACGCCACGCCACCGCGGGCCAGGTAGGTCGCCGCGTCGAAGCCGCCGCCGTCGCGATCCGGACCGCGCACGCCAAGTCCGGTGCCCCTGGCGATGATGATCCGGGGGTTGAACGAGCGGATGTCCTCAACCGTCAGCCTGGCCCGCTCCAGCGCACCGGGCAGCCAGTTCGTCAGGAAGACATCCGCCGAAGCCAGCAGCCGACCGAACAACTCGCGGCCCGTGTCGGTCTTGATGTCGATGGCGATGCTGCGCTTCCCCCGGTTGCTCAGCTCCAGAATGAAGTCGACATCGGCGCGCGCGGCCTGGCGGGTGAAACCGCCAACGACCAAGGCCCGTCCGGGATCACCGGAACTGACGCCTTCCACCTTGATGACGTCGGCGCCCCAGTCCGCCAGTGCGACTCCGGCGGACGGAACGTACGTCCAGGACGCCAGTTCGACCACCCGAACACCGCTGAGCATGCCCGCCATCGTCAACCCCCTCGGTTGCCCGGTTCATTCCTTGCTATTTTAGATATTCTAGCTACTGTAAGGCATGTTGGTAGCCCGACCGCAGCCATGCCCGATCCAGCACGGCTGCCTGTGGAAGAGATGTGATGGAAGCCGGCCGCTGGTCAGATGCCCGGACCCTTCCCATGACGAAGGATGTTGGGCCACAGCGCCGATCGCGCGAACAGATACCGGGGTAAGGGGCGGGACGTGGGCCGAGTAGCCGGGAAAGTGGCTGTCGTAAGCGGGGCGGCGCGGGGTCAGGGCCGATCCCATGCGCGGATGCTGGCGGCCGAGGGTGCCGACATCATCGGGATCGACCTCTGCGACGACATCGAGACCAACGAGTACCCGCTGGCGCGGCCGGAGGATCTCGAAGAGACCGGACGGTTGGTGGAGAAGGAAGGCCAACGCTTCCATTCCGTGGTCGCCGACGTCCGGGACCGGGCCGCGCTGTCGGCCGCCATCGACGACGGCGTCGCCGAGCTGGGCCATCTGGACATCGTGGTTGCCAACGCAGGCATCTGCCCGCTGACCGCGGGGCTGCCGCCGCAGGCCTTCGCCGATGCCGTCGACGTCGATCTCGGCGGCGTGCTGAACCTGGTGCACAGCAGCCTCAAACACCTGCACGCCGGCGCGTCCATCATCGTGATCGGATCCAACGCCGCCTTCATGTCGTCGATGAACACCACCGGTATCGACGGCGGCCCCGGCGGAGCCGGCTATGCCTTCGCGAAAATCGCTGCGGCACACTATGTGAACGACTTCGCGCGGGCACTGGCACCGTTCTCCATCCGGATGAACGCGGTGCACCCCACCAATGTGAACACCGACATGCTGCACAGCGCGCCGATGTACCGGGCGTTCCGGCCCGACCTGGCCAACCCGACCCGGGAAGACGCCGAGCCCATTTTTCCGTTGGTACAGGCGATGCCCGTGCCCTACGTGGAACCGGAGGATATCAGCGAAGCCGTGCTGTTCCTGGCCTCCGACGCGGCGCGCTACATCACCGGCCAGCAGCTGCGGGTCGACGCCGGCGGATTCCTCAAGGTCAAACCCTGGTCAGGCTCCTAACCCTGTCTTGCAACGGAATTGGAGGTCAGGTGAACGAGCGCCGGCTGTACGAACTGATGGCGTTGATGAAGACGGCTGACGACCGGCTGTCCAAGGGCATCGGCACCGGGGAGTTCATGTGCGTGTACTGGCCGTCGCGCGGACAGGAAGCCATCGCGGCGGCGATGGGTGTGGCACTGCGGGACGACGACCAACTGGTCACCACCTACCGGGGGCTGCATGATCTGATCGGCAAGGGCGTTCCGCTGGAAGAGATCTACGGCGAGATGATGGGCCGTGTCGTCGGGGCCGGCCGCGGCAAGGGCGGCACCATGCACATCGCCAACCCCGATAAGGGCGTGATGCTCTCGACCGGCATCGTCGGAGCCGGTCCCCCGGTGGCCGTCGGACTGGCCATGGCCGGCAAACGTAAAGGCCTGGAACGGGTTACGGTCGTCAGCTTCGGTGACGGCGCCACCAACACCGGCTCGTTCCACGAGGCCGCCAACATGGCCGCCCTGTGGGACCTGCCGCTGGTCTTCGTCTGCCAGAACAATCTGTACGCCGAGATGACGCCGACGACGGACACCATGAAGATCGCGCAGGTAGCCGACCGCGCCGCGGGTTACGGGATGCCTGGGGTCCGCGTCGACGGCAACGACCCGCTGGCGGTGCAGGCAGTCCTGGTGCAGGCGCTGGAGCGGGCCCGCGGTGGCGGCGGACCCACCTTCATCGAGTGCGTGACCTTCCGGTTCCGCGGCCACTACTTCGGCGACCGGATGCCCTACATCCCCAAAGACCAGCTCGCCGAGGCGCTGGCGGCCGACCCGGTCCCGCGGTTCCGCAGTCACCTGGAGGCGGCGGGGATATGCAGCGCGGACGAACTCGACCGCATCGACGCCGAGGCGCAGGCGGCCGTCGAGACCGCGCTTCGCACGGTTCTCAGTGCCGATCCACCGTCGATCGACGAACTGGACCGGGATGTGTACGCGACCCCGATCAAGTTCCCCGGGTGAGGAATCCACTGGCTATGGAAGAAAAAGAGATGACGATGCGCGAGGCGCTCAACCTCGCGCTGGACCAAGCGCTGCAAGCCGACGACCGGGTCTTCCTGCTGGGTGAGGACATCGCCGACCCCGGCGCGTCGGGCCCTACCGCGGGGCTGTCGACGAAGTACGGGCACGAGCGGGTGCTGGACACGCCGATCTCGGAGGCCGCGATCCTCGGCGCGGCGATCGGCGCCGCGATCGACGGCCTGCTGCCGGTGGCCGAGATCATGATCATGGACTTCATCGGTATCGCCGCCGACCAGTTGATCAACAACGCCGCCAAGTTGCGGTTCATGACCGCGGGCCGGACGACGGCGCCGATCACCGTCCGGACGCAGGTGTACGCGGGGCTGGCCACCGGCGCCACGCACTCGCAGTCCCTGGAAGCGTGGTTCATGCACATTCCCGGGATGAAGGTCATCGTGCCGTCCACTCCGCGGGACGGCAAAGGCCTGCTCACCTCGGCCATCTTCGATGAAGACCCGTGCCTGTTCGTCGAGACGATCCGGCTGCAGGGACGTAAGGGCCCGGTCCCGCTGGATCCGGGGTTCGCGATTCCGTTGGGACAGGCCGATATCAAGCGGCCCGGCACCGATGTCAGCCTGATCAGTTACGGCCGCGCGGTGCACGACGCGCTGGCGGCGGCGGCCACTCTTGCCGAACAGGGGGTCAGCGCCGAGGTGGTCGATCTGCGCACCCTGCTCCCGCTCGACGTCGACACCATCGTCGAATCCGCCCGTCGCACCAGGCGAGTCGTGATCGTGCACGACGCGATCCAGTTCGCCGGCCCGGGAGCCGAGATCGCCGCCATCCTGTCGTCGGAACTGTTCGGCGAACTGGCCGCGCCCATCCAGCGGATCGGAGCCAGGTTCGTGCCCAACCCGGCCGCGGCCGGCCTGGAGGCCCAGGTCTACCCGGCGCCGGCCCGCATCGTCGCGGCCGCGCAACTCACCCTGGAGAAGGCGAAAGCGCATGGCTGACTTCATCATCCGAATTCCGCGGGTGTCGGTCGCCGTCTCGGAGGCCGAGCTCACCGAGTTGCTGGTGAACGGCGGCGACTATGTGGAAGAAGGCACCCCGATCTACGTCATCGCCACCGAGAAGGTGGAACAGGAAATCGAAGCCGGCGCATCGGGCACCGTGCGGTGGACGGCGCAGACTGGAACAACTTACGACATCGGCACCGAAATCGGCGTCATCACCTCATCCTGAAAGGTAATCGAAAAGTCATGGATCTCAACGAGACTCGCGAACGGATCATCTACGAGAAAGAGGGTCCGATCGCCCGCGTCACGCTGAACTGGCCGGAGAAGGCCAACGCGCAGGACCAGAAGCTGGCCGAGGAGGTCGACGCCGCGCTGCTGGACGCCGACCGCGACTACGACATCAAGGTGCTGGTCCTCAAGGCCAACGGCAAGGGCTTCTGCTCGGGACACGCCATCGGCAACAACGCCGTGGACTACCCGGCGTTCGTCGAGGGCGCGAAGGTGATGGGCACACCGTGGAAGCCGCAGACGGATCTGTTCGTCAAGCCGGTGATGAATCTGTGGGAGTTCTCCAAACCGACCATCGCGCAGGTGCACGGCTACTGCGTGGGAGGGGGCACGCACTACGGGCTGACCACCGACATCGTCATCGCGGCCGAGGACGCGTACTTCTCCTACCCGCCGCTGCAGGGATTCGGCATGCCGTCCGGTGAATGCTCGATCGAGCCCTGGGTGTTCATGAACTGGCGGCGGGCGGCCTACTACCTCTATCTCGCCGAGGTCATCGACGCCAAGAAGGCGCTGGAGGTCGGACTCGTCAACGAGGTGGTGCCCCGCGATCAACTGGACGACCGCGTCGAGGCCATCGCCCGCCACATCGCGCAGGCGCCGATGACGACGCTGCTGGCGACCAAGGCCAACCTCAAGCGGGCCTGGGAGCTGATGGGCATGCGGGTGCACTGGCAGAGCTCGAATGACCTTGTCGCCCTTGCCTCGATCAGCAAGGACGTGCAGGAGCTGATCCAGACCGTGTTCCGGGACAAGGTGCTGCCCTCCGAGCAGGCACGGCGCCAGGCCGCGGCGGCCGCCTCGACCGACGGCGCCGGCACCTGAGCCCGCCCGAGATCCGTCCGTGAACATCGCCGACCACGCGAGAACCGCCGCACGATCGCCGGCGCTCATCACCGCCGGCGGCGTGGTCTCGTTCGGAGCCTTGTACGACCGCAGTCAACGAGTCGCCGCGGCACTGCACGAAGTTGGGCTGCGCCGCGGCGACGGTGTGGCGCTGGTGCTGCCGAACCGGCCCGAGTTCTTCGAGATCACCTGGGGATGCCAGCTTTCCGGCCTCTACTACACGGCAGTGAACACCCATTTCACGCCGGACGAGGTCGCCTACGTGATCGACGACTCCGAGGCGAAGGCGGTCTTCGTCGACGCGTCGATGGCGGCCCTGGCGGCTCGCATCCGCGAGGTCAACGCCTCGGTGCGCGTACACCTGGTGGTGGGCGGCGAACTGGCGGGCTGGCGGTCCTACGAGGACGCGCTGACGACGGCGGCTGCGCCGCCACCCGCGAGCGACGGGTCGGAGATGCTGTATTCGTCGGGCACCACCGGCAGGCCGAAGGCGGTACGCCGTCCACTGCCGTTGGACGGCAACGGATCCTGGGCACAGGCGGTGCTGGAGATGGCGCTGATTCACAAATACGGGATGAAGCCGTCCGATGTGTATCTGTCCCCCGCCCCGCTCTACCACGCCGCCGGTGTCAACTACACCATGGCGGTCAATCGTGTCGGGGCGGCGTCGATCATCATGGAGAAGTTCGATGCCGAGAACGTGCTGCGGCTGATCGAGACCCACCGCGTCACACATGCACAGTTCGTGCCGACCATGTTCGTGCGGATGCTGAAACTGCCGCAAGCGGTCCGCGACAAGTACGACGTGTCCAGTCTGCAGTGCGTGATTCACGCCGCCGCCCCGTGCCCGGTCGACGTCAAGCACCAGATGATGGACTGGTTCGGGCCCATCATCCACGAGTACTACGGCGGGACCGAAGGATTCGCGGGCACCACCATCGGGCCGCATGAGTGGCTGGCCCACCCGGGTTCGGTCGGCATTCCGATGACCGCCGTGCATGTCGTCGGCGAGGACGGCGCCGAACTGCCCCTCGGCGAATCCGGCGAACTCTACTTCGAGGGCGGGCCGGACTTCGAGTATTTCAAGGACCCCGCCAAGACCGCGTCGGTGTTCAACGACCGCGGCTGGCGCACTCTCGGCGACATGGGTTACCTCGACGCGGACGGTTATCTCTACCTCACCGATCGCTCGACGTTCATGATCGTCTCCGGTGGAGTCAACATCTACCCGCAAGAGGTGGAGAACCTGTTGATCATGCACCCGAAACTCGTTGACGCCGCGGTCTTCGGGGTGCCGAACGAGGAGTTCGGCGAAGAGGTCAAGGCGGTCGTGCAACCGGTGGCAGGCGTCCAGCCCAGCTCCGAGCTGGAGGCTGAGCTGATCGAGTACTGCCGCAGCCATCTGGCCACCTACAAGTGCCCGCGCACCATCGAATTCGATGCCGAGCTTCCCCGTGACCCGAACGGCAAGCTGTACAAGCGACGCATCCGCGACAAGTACTGGCAGGGACGGATGTCCCGGATTCTATAGACGAGGAAACGCCATGGACGTCAACTGGACACCGCTCGAGGTGCCATGGGCGGTGCAGGACGCCGACCGAATTCCCAAGCAGCGCTACTATGATCCGGAATTCTACGAGCTGGAGAAGCAGAACTTCTGGCCGCGGGTGTGGCAGATGGCGTGCCGGCTCGAGGAGATTCCGAAACCCGGCGACTTCGTCGAATACGAGATTCTCGACCAATCCATCATCGTGGTGCGCCTGGATGCCGAGACGGTGCGGGCCTATCACAACGCGTGCCGCCACCGTGGCGTGAAGTTGGTGGAGGGCAACGGGTCCCGCCGCACTTTCGTCTGCCCTTTCCACGGTTGGTGCTGGGGCATCGACGGGCAAAATACCTTCGTGCTGCGCGCCGACGCTTTCGACGAGCACAATCTGGATCCCGCGGATCTGGCGCTGGTACCGGTCCGGTGCGAGCTGTGGGGGGGCTGCGCCTGGATCAACCTGGATGACGAGGCTCCCTCGCTGCGTGACTGTTTCGAGCCGTTCGCGACGATCTACGACGCCTGGAAGGTGGAGTCGCTACGCACCGAGTGGTGGCAATCGTGCCGTCTGCCGGTCAATTGGAAGCTCGCCACGGCGGCCTTCATGGAGGGCTATCACGTCCCGCAGACCCATCCGCAGTTGCTGCCGTCATCGCAGCCCGCGACGTCCAAGCCGCCCGGTCTGGTCCAGACGAGCCTGTATTTCATGCGCACCCTGGGCGAGGGCATGGCCGGCATGACGCACGCGAACGACATCCGCATCGCCGAAGGACTGCAGAACATCGAGCTGCCCAGCAATCCCGCCGAGGCGATGGCGGAGTGGAAGAGCACGCTCAACGATGCCGTCGTCGCGTGGCACCGGGCCCGCGGTTGTGACATGCCCGACCTCAACGATCTGCAGCGCCGCGGCATCGTCGACGCGATCGGCTTCTGTTTCCCGCACTATTTCCTGCTGCCGCAGTACAGCAGCGCCTCCTCCTACCGGATCCGTCCGCTCGGCCCGGAGGAAACCCTGTTCGAGATCTGGTCGCTCACCCGCATCCCACCGGACCAGATCACCGCCAAACCCACTCCACCGGAACCGATGGCACCCGACGACCCGCGCTGGCCGCCCATTCCCGCGCAGGACTTCTCCAACCTACCCAGACAGCAGAAGGGTCTGCACTCAAAGGGATTCGAGTTCATGCGCCTGTCCAGCCGGATCGAGGGACTGATCTCCAACTTCGAGCGCGTCATCGACGGCTTCCTGGCCGGCCTGCCCTCCGCTGCGCTGGTGCCGGCGATCCAGAAGACCAACACCACCATCGACGTGCCGATCGCCGATCTCGGTTTGACGCGGGAGGTCGCGCGATGAGCACCAACTGGGATCGCACGGTCGACCTGGTGATCGCCGGCAGCGGCGGTGGCGGCATGGCGGCGGGACTGGCCGCACTGGACGCCGGCCTGCAGCCGCTGATCGTCGAAAAACAGCCCCTGGTAGGCGGTTCGACGGGGCTGTCCGGCGGCATCGTCTGGCTACCCAACAACCCGCTGATGCGGGCGGACGGCATCGCGGACTCACACCAGGACGGTCTGGCCTATCTGGCCGACGTCGTCGGCGACATCGGGGCGGCCTCCTCCCCCGCCCGCCGGGAGATGTTCCTGACCGCCGGCTACGAGATGATCAACTTCCTGCTCCGCAAAGGCGTTCGGATGATCCGCTGCGCGGGATGGAGCGACTACTACCCGAACCACAAGGGCGGCAACGAATCTGGTCGCGCCGTCGAGGGAACCCCGTTCGACGCAGCCGAACTCGGCGCCTGGCACGACAAAGTGCAGCCGCCGCTGGCCAAGAACTACGGGTATGTGGTGCTGACCAACGAGTTGCGGTCGGTGCAGTACTTCAACCGCTCACCGCGCGCATTCGCGGTGGCCACCAAGGTGTTCGCGCGCACCAGAGCCGCCCGGCTCGCCAGGAAGCAGCTGCTGACCAACGGCGCGTCGCTGATCGGCCAGATGCTGAAGGTGCTCATCGACCTCAGCGATGGCCAGCCACCGCTGTGGATCAACGCCGCGATGGACGACCTGATCGTCGAAGACGGCCGGGTGGTCGGTGCGCGTATCGTCCGTGACGGCGTGGCGCAGAATGTGGCGGCGCGCAAGGGAGTTCTGTTGGCGGCGGGAGGCTTTGGCCACAATCCCGAGATGCGCCGGCAGTACAGCGGCGAGCAGCCCAACGAAGGGCAGTGGTCGATCGCCAACGCCGGCGACACCGGCGAGGTTCTGCAGACCGCGATGCGCCTGGGCGCCAAGACCGATCTGCTCGACGAAGCCTGGTGGCTGCCGTCGGTGTTCATCGCCAACGGTGGCGCCGCCGCCGCCTCACTGGGGTCGGGACGGCAGCGTCCCGGGGCCATCTACGTGGACTCCGGCGGCCGGCGCTTCTGCAACGAGTCGAACTCGTACGTCGAGGTCGGCAAGGCGATGTACGCGAACAAGGCGGTGCCATGCTGGATGATCTTCGACGACGGCTACGTGCGGCGCTACGTGGCGGGTACCAACCCGGTCAAACGCGAGCACCTGCCCCCGGAATTGATCGAGAACGGCGCCGTCAAGCGGGCCGGGACGCTGACCGACCTGGCCCGGCAGATCGACCTGCCGCCAGAGGAACTGGTGCGAACGGTGCACCGGTTCAACATGTTCGCGGCCAAGGGGCTGGACCCCGATTTCGGCCGGGGGCAGTCCGCCTACAACGACTGTCTCGGCGATCCCGGGTACCGGCCGAACGCCGCGGTCGGGCCCCTGGACCGGGCGCCGTACTACGCGACCCGGGTGCTGCCCGCGGACGTGGGCACCTGCGGTGGGGTGATCACCAACGAGTACGCGCAGGTGCTCGATCAGCAGGACCGGGTGATCGAGGGGTTGTATGCGACCGGCAACACCACCGCCACGGTCATGGGCCGAACGTATCCGGGAGCAGGCGCGAGCATCGCGAGCTCGATGGTGTTCGGCTACGTCGCCGCGCGCCATGCCGCCGGCCGCAAGATCGCGGGTCACCACTAGTGCCGAGCAGACGCAAAATCGCCTCTATTCGGGACGAAAAGGGCGATTTTGCGTCTGCTCGCGTCAGGACTCGGCGCCCTCGACGAAGTCGCGGGGCTTCATCCCGGACTGCATGAGCTCGGCGCGACGGGCCTGCACGTCGGAAGCCGCGCCCACCATGTTCGTCAGGATGTGGCTGACCTGAAGATGCACGCGCATACCCATCAACTCCCAGGCCCGCTTGACGTTGTTCTTCACCGCCATCAGCGTGGTCAGCGGAATTTGGGCGATCTTGTGCGCCATCTCCTCGACGGTCTGCTCGAGGTCCTCGCGCGGCACCACCTTGTTGAGCAGGCCCCACTCGAGTGCCTGCTGGGCCGACAGCGTCGGTGCCAGCAGCAGCCAGTCCATCGTGCGATGCCAGTTCATCAGCAGCCACGGCTCGATCATGGTGTGACCGCCCGGTTCGCCGAGGCTTTGGGCCAGTGGCATCTGGAAATACGCGTCCTCGGACGCGACGCAGAAGTCGGTCAGCAGCCCGAGGTAGATCCCGCCGCCCATGCAGTAGCCGTGGATCTGGGAGATCGTCGGCTTCGGAAACTCCCACAGATACAACGTCGGCCACAGAAAAAGATCGGCAGTGCCTTTGTAGAGATCCTCGAAGGTGTTCCCGAAGTCGGGGTAGGGATTCTCGTCGGGTCCCCAGCGGGCGACATGTCCGCCACAGAAGCCCTTGCCGTTGGCTTTGAGAATGACGACCTTGATCTCCTTGTCGCGGTCGGCTTCTCGCAGACACGTGTCGACTTCGGTAACCAGCACAGCGTCTTTGGTGTTGGCCTTGTCGACCCGGTTGAGGATGATGCGCGCGATCGGTGGCTCGCGCTCGTAGATGACCGCTTCCAGGACGCGCCGCTCCATGATGGTGACACTACCCGACAGGAGGTGCCGGCTACAGTGATCGGCTGATGATTTCCTTCATGATTTCGCTTGTGCCGCCGTCGATTTGTTCATTCGTCCGGCAGGCGGGAGAGAGTTCGGACACAGCTACCTCACTTCAACGGGACGGCAACTCGATCGGTGCCGACGCTACCTCAGGGCACGCGCCAGCAACCACGCGTGGCCGTCGGCCTCGCCGGCCGCGACCGGCTCGAGTCCACCGAATGCCGACGACAGTTCGCCCGCTGCGGCCCGGAACGGTCCGGGTCCGGCACCCACCTCACTGAGGGTGCGGATCGCGAGCAGCCCGCCGGGAGCCAGCCGCTCGACCAGCGCCTGATGAAGTCGAGGATCCCGAAAGTTGTTGCACAGCAGCACGTCGACCGGCGGTCCGGCCGGCAGTCCGTCGTCGAGGTCCCCGACGTCGAACCGGCAGCGTTCGTGAACGCCGTAGCCCTGGGCCAATTCCCTTGCCTGCGCGATCGCCACGCCCGAAATGTCCACACCCCACACGTCCAACCCATGCTGTGCCAGCCACACCGAGCCGAGTCCCTGGCCGCAGGCGACGTCGAGTGCGCGGCCCTGGGTGGGAATCAGGTCGGTGAACGGTTCCAGGAAGTTCGGCGGTGGCACGGAATCGACCGCCAACGGCCGCGACCGCGCGTAGCGCTCGTCCCACCGGCGCCGGTCGTGCTCGCTCACAGGCCCAAGGCTACTGGCCGCAGACCCGGCGGCGGTGGTCATGACCACATTATTTCTGGACAGTTGTCTACATCGGCGCCCACGGTTTCCTAGACTGAACCGGTGCCCAGAGAAGTGGCTTCGCCAACGACCGGTGCGGTAACCCCGCGACGGTCTGACCGGCGCCCGGGACAGACGATCCGCAAGGTACTTGACGCCGGGCTGGAGGAACTGCGCGAGTCGTCGTACGCCAACCTGACGATGCGTGCGGTGGCACAACGCGCCGGAGTGTCACCCGCCAGCGCCTATACCTATTTCTCGTCCAAAAGTGCTCTGGTGGCCGCGGTTTACCTACGGTTGCTCCGGGAACTGCCGCTGCATACCGACGTGAACGACACCACCAAGACCCGGGTCAGCGCCACCATGCGCGACATGGCCCTGGTGGTCGCCGACGAGCCGGAACTCACCGCCGGATGCGGAGCGGCATTGATGGCCGATGACCCCGCCATCGTCCCGTTGCGCGTGGAAATCGCCGAAGAGGTGGCCCGGCGGATCGGCGCCGCGCTCGGCCCGGGCTGGCCGCGGGCGGTCAAGTCAACCCTGCAGATGACGTTCGCCGGAGCCCTGATGACGGCCCGCTTTCTCACCTACCAGGAGATCGCCGGCCAGCTCGACGAGGCGGTCAACCTGATACTGGGCGCCTCGGTCGCCTGAATTGCGCTGGGCCGGGACAGTTAAACCGGGGTCAGCGGCAACGACTTGCGCGGCTGGAAGACGAAACTCGAACCGCCGCTGAACTTTGTTACCGCGACCTCAGCGAATTCCTCTGCAGCAGAATCGTTTTCAGTGACCAGCGCCGTCCAGTCGGTGGGGGTGCCGCTTACTTCGACACGCAGGTGCGGGTCGACCGCGGACGCGATCGCCTGCAAGGGCGCCACCGCCCCGGGCGACACCAACGCCGGCCATGCCTGGTCGTCGTGAGCCGGTGACAGGTGCAGGTGTACGCGATCGGATTCGAAGTCGGCGACCACGTAGACCGCGGGGTTGAACAAGGGATGCAACTCCATCACGCGAAGCGCACCCTCCACTCCCCCGGGCAGACCCAGTGCGCGGTGAATGCGCTCGCCGGCCAGCCCGGCCAGTCCGATGAGTTGCTTGGTGGCGATCGAACGCGCGAGGGCGGCGTCATCGCCGGACCGTTTGTGCACCGCAAGCGCGAAGGACAGATAGAGCAGATGCATCTGCAGGCAGACCTCGTCGGCGAGGCGGACCAGCGCCGAGTGGGAGAATGCCCCGAAATCGAAGTCGGACACCAGCGGGCCTGAATAGTCGGCCTGGCCGGGTTCGGTGTCGTCAATGGGGTCGAGTTCGGTGGTGGCGGCCCTGGTGCGGCCGATGGTCTCCAGCGCCGGGATGAAGCCCACTTCGGGATGGGAGTCGTCGATGATCACCGTCCACGCGCAGTGCGGGTGCCGGTCGGTGGGTACCCGCGGCGGCCGGTGGATCGGGCGCACCTGGGCGCGGCGATTGGTCGCCAGTGCGGTGGCGTCGAAGGTCGGATCCTCGATGTCGTGGCACATTCCGCGTACATAGTCGTCGCCCATCGGCTCGACATCCAGCAGCGCACCGCAGTGGTCCAGCTGAAACTCGCCGTGCCAACGGTCATGCACCGTGTAGCGGAAGTCCATGAACTGCGGCGGAGCGCCGATGTCCAACTGCAGGCCCTTGAAGATGGTGACGACGTCGTCACCCTCGAAGCGCAGCGCCCGCTGCATGCGCTTGGTGTAGATCGGGCTGGCGCCGGCCCATTCCTCGATCGCGATCTTCAGCATCTCCTCGCGGCCGAATTGCTGGATGCACCAGGCCATTCCGGAGCGATCGATCATCTGGCCGATCAGGAGCAACTCCGGCACCAGCGTGCTGAGCTGCGACCGGGTGAGGGCAGCGTACCTGCTAGTCAACAGCGGTCCTCCGTCTACATCCGTGTCCCGGCTGCGGAGCCAAAGCCGCAAATAATGGACAGGTGTCTGATTCTGTTTCCGACTCTAGCGAGCCGGCCGATAATCGGCAAGAAGCCTGCGGTTCAGGTGTGAGAAGTGGAGATGAAGGCACTCGCGGCACGGCTCGGTGATGCCACCGGTGCGCGGCCAGCCTGTGGTTTCGGTGCGTTCTGGACAGTTGTCCAGTGCTTCGCAAGCAGCGGTCCAGTGCCTGTCCGACTGCTCAGGTGTGACGCGCCGCCTCCTGCACGAGCTGTACCCGCGAAGCGATGCCCAGCTTGGTGTAGACGTGGGTGAGGTGCGCCTGGACGGTCCGCGGTGAGACGAAGAGCCGCGTCGCAATATCCTTGTTGGCCAGCCCTTCACAGACCAGACGGGCGACATCACGCTCGGCCGGGGTCAGCGATTGCCACCCGCTGCTGGGCCGTTTGCGTTGGCCGCGGCCGCGCTGTGCATAGGCGATGACTTCGTCGACGGTCAGCGCCGCACCCTCAGCCCACGCGGCGTCAAACGCATTGTCCTCCATTGCATCACGCAGCAATCGCACCGATTCCTGATAAGCGGCTTCGTGAATCTTGAATCGCGCCAGCCCGGTGCGCTGCCGGAGACCGTGCGCCGCGCCGAACAGCCGCGCCGCCTCCGCGTGGTTGTTACCTTCCCCGGTGGCCAGGCCGGCAAGTACCTCGATGATGTCGGGGATGTTGAGGTGCACACCGCTGGCAACCGCGCACACCAGCGCGTCATGGGCGTCACGTTCAGCATCGTCTAGTGCACCGTCGGCTATCGCGACCCTCGCGCGGACCACGAGTGCGGACACTCGATGCCAGTGCACGGCCACCTCGACCGCCCGATTCGCCCATTCCCGGGCTTGGCCGAGATCGCCACGCGTCAAGGCGATTTCCACGGAGTTGAAGACCCGCTGCGCATCAGCCATCTCAGGTTGGGCCACCCGAAGACCGAGCCAGGCCGCCTCACTCGCCTCAGCAGCTGTCTCGATGTCACCTGCCGCCAGACTCGCCTGCGAGAGCTGAGCGTAGGCCAGGCCGACAAAGAATTCACCGAGGGCGGCGGCACCGTCCAAAGCCTGGCGAGCCGTGGCGAGGGCCGCGTCGATCTCTCCGTGATACGCGAGCGTAATGCCCAAGCCCATCAGGGACATGGGCCTGTGTACCTCGTCGTGGGCCTCTTCGCACTCCATCCGGACCTCGGTGAATTGGGCCAGGGCGGCAACCAGGTCGCCCCGCAACAGATGCGCCCAACCGATCCCATTCCGGCTGTACCGCGAGTTGCTCCGATCGCCGATGGCGTCGGCGAGATCTCGTCCTTCCAGCCCGGCCGCTCCGGCCGATACCGGGTCACCGATGCCCATCCCCGTGTTGGCCTGCCAGGCCAGGATCTGGCTCAATACCCACTTGTCGTCCAGTGCCCTGGCCAACTCGAGGGCCTCCGAGTAGTAGGCGGCGGCCGCCGCGACGTCGTAGCGAGCGCCCGCGATGTAGCCGCATGCGGTGAGCGTCCTGGCGAGCAGGGCCGGGTTCTCGAGTTCTCGGGCGATGTCGAGCGCCTGCCGCACGTGCCCCAAACGTTCTTTTCCCACATACATGTCGAGCACTGCCCTGTCGGCAAGCGCACGCGCCCGCACGACCGGCGCAATGGTCGCAGCTTCCTCGTCGGCGGGTATGACGTCGAACCAGGCCACCCCCTCGAGGATGCGGCCACGCGTCAGCCACACCGGTTGCAGCGACGAAGCCAGCGCGAAAGCCCGCTCGACGTTCCCGTTGTCCAGGTGCCAGCCGAGCGCATTGCGCAGGTTGTCCATTTCGACTTCGACTTGCTCGAGCCGTTGCTCGTGATCGGTGCGCGCCGAAGCGTCGAGCAACGCCGCTATCGATGTGTAGTGCTCGCAATGGCGCGAGCGGACCGAATCCGCTTCCCCGGAATCGCCGAGTTTTTCCAGGGCGTACTGGCGCACCGTTTCGAGCAACCGATAGCGGGTTCGACCGCTGCTCGCGTCTGCGATTACCAAGGACTTGTCCACCAGCAGCGTCAACTGATCCAGTACCTGATACTGCTCGATATCACCCTCGCCGCACACGAATTGCGCTGCCGCCAAATCAAATCCACCGTAAAACACGGACAGCCGGCGGAACAGGACGCGTTCGGTCTCGGTGAGCAGCGCATGCGACCAGTCCACAGATGCTCGCAAGGTCTGCTGCCGGCGAACCGCGGTCCGCGAACCACCGGTCAGCAACCGGAACCGGTCGTGCAGACTGTCGATGATTTCGGTCAGCGACAGGGCCCGCACCCGCGCGGCCGCCAACTCGATGGCCAGTGGCATACCGTCCAGCCGACGGCAGATCTCATGTACCGCAGCGCTGTTGTCCTCGGTGACGGCGAAATCGGGTCTGGCCAGGCGGGCTCGCTCGGTGAACAGTTCGACGGCTTCGTCCCGCAACGACAGCGACGGCACCTGCCAGGTGGCTTCGCCGGTGATATTGACCGGTTCGCGGCTGGTGGCCAGTACGGTCAGTCGCGGCGCGGTGGCCAACACCTCGGAGAGCAATGTGGCGCTGGCCTCCAGCAGGTGTTCGCAGTTGTCCAGCACGATCAGCAGCTGCCGTTCGCGGACATATCGCAGCAACGTCTCCATCGTGGACCGGCCGGGTTGATCGGGCAGGCCCAGGGCCCGCGCCACGGCCACGGGAACCACCTCGGCGGCGGTGAGCGGCGCCAGGTCGACGTACCAGACACCATCGCCGTATTCGTCGGTGACCGCGGCGGCGACCTGCACTGCGAGGCGGGTCTTGCCGACCCCTCCGGTACCCGTCAGGGTGACCAGCCGGTTGTCCACCAGGCTGCGCCGGATCCCCTGGATCTCTGACCCGCGTCCGATAAAACTTGTGAGTTGGGCCGGGAGATTATGCGCGGCAACGATACTCGCGGTGCGAAGCGGCGGAAATTCGTTGCGGACGTCGGGATGGCACAGTTGCACCACCCGTTGCGGCCGCGCCAGATCCCGCAGCGGATGGGCGCCGAGATCGTTGAGCCAAGCGTCTTCCGGCAGAGATTCCGAGACCATGTCCTCGGTCGTGCCGGACAGTACCGTTTGGCCACCGTGCGCCAGATCGCGCAGTCGCGCGGTCCGATTGATAGTCGGCCCAACGTAATTGCCCTCATCGCGCAGCCGCACCTCGCCGGTGTGGATGCCGATCCTCAGCCGAATCGGGGCCAGCGGAGCCCGCTGCAGCGTCAACGCGCACGCCACCGCGTCGGACGCCCGGCTGAACGCGACGACGAAACTGTCGCCCTCGCCTTGCTCGACCGGTCTGATGCCTTCGTGCGCCGCGACGGCCTCGACGACAATCCGATCGAGCCGCGCCAGAGCGGCGGCCATGTCGTCGGGTTGCGCCTCCCACAGCCGCGTCGACCCCTCGACGTCGGCAAGCAAGAGGGTCACGGTTCCCGTCGGCAGCCCAGTCACGCCAATCTCGCTCCACTCCGTTGTGCTCATGCTAGCCAGCATGCGGTGGCGCCGATCGCAGAACATCAGCGAAATGGCCAATCCCCTTTGCCACCCATGCGTAGGTTGCGCGACGCGGCCGCAGCGCCCGGCGGTTGATCCGCGCTCCGCTTTCGGCAATCCTCATCGGGGAATCTCGTGCCAGAGCCGAAGGAGGGCCGAACGTGGCCGGAGTCGGACAGATCGCGCTGAACAGCGCGCCCGTCCTAGGTGGCATCATGCTCGCACTGACGGCGGGGCAGTTACGCGGACCGGACTACCGCTCGCTGATCATGCAGGACATGGACCTGCTCGATCGCCTTCCAGCGGAGGCCACTCAACGACGCGCCAATCTGCAACGCAGCATCGACACCCGCATCGACGACCTGATCGCCGCGTCGGACCGGAACACTGCGCTGCGCAAAGCCGCGACGTCCTACCGGGGTAACTGGCGTGACATCGTTCTGTTCCTCTGTGTGGTGTTGTTCGCGATCGTCTGGTGGGACGTCAGCCACAGCCGGGCCAACTGGTTACCGACGTTCGTGCTGCTGATCCTGCTGGCGGTGGTCACTGCTGTGTACGCGCTGCGCGGAATGGTGCGTGCTGGTGGATCGTTGCTGCATCGCCGCGACACCGAGGACGGTAATTAGCCGACCGGCGTCGGACGCCCGCCGCGGACCAGGCCGCCGGGCCTGGCATCGGTCAATTCACCTTCGGCGACCACCGTCTGACCCCGGACCAGGGTCTCGACGTAGCCGTCCGAGCGCTGGATCAGCCGGCCGGCGCCGCCGGGCAGGTCCTCGACGCGCTCCGGGTAGTGCAACGCGAGCCGTTCCAGGTCGATCAGGTTGATGTCGGCGCGCCGGCCCGGTGCCAGCACGCCGCGGTCGCCCAACCGGTAGAAGCGCGCCGGATCGCCGGTCAGCCGGTGTACGGCCGTCTCCAGCGGCAGACCCGGTCCTCTGGTCCGGTCCCGCACCCAGTGCGACAGGAGATAGGTGGTCATGCTGGCGTCGCAGATGATTCCGCAGTGTGCCCCGCCGTCACCGAGGCCCTGCAGGCTCACCGGATCCGACATCATGTCATGCAGGTGGTCGTAGCTGTTCCCGGCGTAATTCAGTAACGGCAGCAACAGGAATTCGCGCCCGTCCGCCCCGAGCAGCACGTCGTAGGTGACCTCCCAGGGGTCGCGGCCCTCCCGCTCGGCGATGGCCGCCACGCTGTCCTGCGGTGCCGGTTCGTAGTTGAGGGCGGCGCCGAGTGGATACAACCGCTTGAAGATGTGCCGGTTGAGCTGATCGGCTGACGGCTGCGGCGTCGGATCGGGTGTCTCCGCCAGGATCCGGGAGCGCACTGCGGGATCGCGCAGGCGTTCCACCCGCTGCCGCAGCGGCAGGTCCATCAGCGACCGGTAGGTGGCCCGATGCCGGAAGGGATTCATCCGCGATTGGTGGCCCATCAGCATGCCGAACGCGCGGCAGGCGACCTGCGGCCGGATGACCGCACCGTCGGCGTTGGCTTCGTGCACCGCGGCGAACCAGCTCCGCCAATCGTGCGGATCCTGCTCGTTGACCATCGCCAGGAACGTCAGCGGTATCCGGTACCGGCGGCCGAGCCGGGTGATCCACGCGATCTCGGCATCGATCGAATGCCGTTGATCGCCACCCATCGCACCCCCGACTCCGGCCGGAACTACTTGCAGCACACCAGAACCCACGTCCGCCATGGCGGCCATCAGTGCCGCCAGCTCGGCTTCCTCCGAGTAGGTGCCCGGCACCGGCTCCCCGGACGCGCTGCGGTGACCGGCCGTGCGGCCGAACGACATTCCCACTGCCCCGGCCCGCAGGCCGTCGCCGACGATCCGGCTCATCGCTTCGATATCCGCGGCGGTGGCGGAGCCCTGCGCCCGGTCCCCCATCACGAATCCCCGGACCGCCGCGTGCGGGATCTGCGCGCCGACGTCGACCGCTCGGGGCATCCGCGCCAGCGCGTCCAGATACTCGCCGAACGACTCCCACTCCCAGGTGATGCCCTCGGCGAGCGCCGAGCCCGGGATGTCTTCGACTCCCTCCATCAGGTCGACCAGCCACTCGTGCCGATCGGGTCGCACCGGCGCGAAGCCGATGCCGCAGTTGCCCATGATCGCGGTGGTCACGCCGTGCCAGCACGACGGTGTCAGGTGCGGGTCCCAGGTGGCCTGGCCGTCGAAGTGGGTGTGCACATCGACGAAACCCGGTGTGACGGTGAGTCCGTCGGCATCGATGGTGCGCTTGGCGCCCCCGTCGACCCGGCCCACGTCGACGATCACACCGTCGAGCACCGCGACGTCGGCCGTCATCGGTGGCGATCCGGTCCCGTCCACCACGGTGCCGCCCCGGATGATCAGGTCGTACGTCATGGGCGCCTCCCGGCATGCACCGCTATTTCTGCAATGATAGCAAGGTTGAAGAAGCTGCAGGCCAGACCCCCGCCGCAGCCAGATTTCCACGGCCGGCTGCACCTGGTTGTAGACGTCGACGGCATCCGGGCCGGAGGCGTCACACCCCGTCGCGCCAGGCGATCAATTCGCCGAGAGTGGTTAAGTCGTAGCCCTTTTCGCCGGGCCGAAGTTGCGCGGTGAACAGCGTCGCGCCTTCCTTGCGGTACAGATCGGCCTCACTGGGGCCCCGCCACAACACCGCGCGCTCGATCGACGAATCATCGCGTTGTGCCGCTTCGGCATACGACTTGAGCAAGTCATCCCGGCGGCGGAACTCATCGATGGGCTCGGCGCTGTGCCAGATGTCGGCGAAGCCGGCGATCAGCGGCAACGTCTTTCTGTCGGCCGAGCTGTCGATCAGAATCGGGATGTCCCGCAGCGGCGGCGGGATGAGACGTGCCAGCCGATGTTCGATCCGCGCCAGTCCGTCGACCAAAGCACGGAACCGGTCTCCCGCCCTCCCGTAATCGTATCCGTATGCGGTGTAGTCCTTTTCGTAGTCTCCGGCGCCGACGCCGAGGATCAGCCGGCCACCGCTGATGTGGTCGACCGTGCGCGCCATGTCCGCCAACAGGTCCGGGTTGCGGTATCCCATCCCGGTGACCAGCAGGCCGATTTCGGCGCGGGTGGTCAGCTCTCCCCATGCCGCCAGCGCCGTCCACCCTTCGAAGTTGGTGGCCTCCGCTTCGCCGGTCGGCGCGTGGAAGTGGTCGTAGCCGAAGATGACATCGGCTCCCATGGCCTCGGCGTCGAGCACCGCCTGACGCCACGCGGCGTAGTCGGGCGTGCCGCCCGGCCACAGCTGGGCCCCGACCCGGATCCGGCGTGCCGATACCGCTGATATCGCTGAAACCATTGAAACCTCTTGTGGTCGAGACCATTTCAGATCGCCGGTGCTGCCACCGACAGATCATGTGCTGAACGTAACCCGCGATCTCGGCGATTTATTTCCATAAGCTATACAACTTCGAGATGGCGGCCATCGAAATGCGTGATGGACGCAGCCGGAGAAGGCGCTCCGGCGGCCAAGTTGTCTAACTTACTAATTTTTGTAAGACAAGGATTGCCCGGCGCTCGGCGCGGTGTCAGGCTGAGGTACATGACAGAAGCGGAATCATTCGTCGACCAGGCCGTGATGGGTCTCGCCGAGCCTCAGCCGATGTACAAGGCGCTGCGCGAGTCGGCCCCGGTGTTCCGGTCGCCTCAGGCGGTGGTGCTCAGCCGGCTCTCGGACATCGAGATGGCGCTCAAGCGGACGGACCTGTTCTCGTCCAATATGGACGCCGTCGATCTGGGCAACCTGCGACCACTGATCCCGCTGCAGATCGACCCTCCCGAGCACGCGAAGTACCGGCGGATTCTGGACCCACTGTTCACGCCACGGGAGATGGCCCGACGGGAACCGCAGGTCACCGCGCTGGTCAACGAGATGATCGACCGCTTCGCGGACCGGGGCTCCTGCGACTTCCACGAAGAGTTCGCGGTGCCGCTGCCCTGCACGGTCTTCCTGCAGTTGCTCGGCCTGCCGCTGGAAGATCTCGACAAATTCCTGGAATGGAAGGACGGGGTGATCCGGCCCGAGGGATCCACCGGTTACGACGACCGCCACGACGCCTCGGCCAAGGTCGCCGCACAGATCTACGAATACTTCGACCGGGCCATCGACGATCACATCGCCCGTCCGCGCGACGACGTACTGTCCGCGATGATCGCGACCCACTTCAAAGAGGAGGGCGGTGCGGCGCTGTCCCGCGAGGAACTGCTCGACATCTGCTTTCTGTTCCTGATCGCCGGGCTGGACACGGTGACGGACTCGCTGGACTGCTTCTTCGTCTACCTCGCCCGGCATCCCGAGCACCGGCACCAGCTGGTCGAGCAGCCGGACATCCTCCCGCACGCTATCGAGGAACTGCTGCGCTGGGAGACGCCGGTGCCCGGCGTCGCCAGGGTCGCCATGCAGGATGTCGAGGTCGGCGGCTGCCCAATCAGCAAGGGTGAGCGGGTCAGCCCGCTGCTCGGCGCCGCCAACACCGACCCCGCCGAGTTCGCGGACCCCGAGCAAGTCGATTTCAGCCGCAGCCCGAACCGGCACCGTGCGTTCGGCGGAGGCCCACACCGCTGCCTCGGGTCGCATCTGGCCCGCATGGAACTGCGGGTGGCGTTGCGCGAGTTCCATCGGCGCATCCCCGATTACGAGATTCCGCCCGGCACCGAGCTGAAGTACACCGCCGCGCTGCGCTCGGTCGAATCGCTGCCACTGACATTCCCGGTGCCGACACGATGACGCGCGTTTCGGTGGATGCGGATCGCTGTGTCGGCCACGGACGCTGCTATTCACTGGCGCCGCGGATCTACGATTCCGACGACGTGGGCCACTCCGTCGTGCTGGTCGCGGACGTCTCCGGCGAACTGGAGCAGCAGGCGCTGGTCGGTGCTCAGAACTGCCCGGAAGAGGCCATCACGCTTACTCCATGAGCGGCCCGTGGCTAGGTACGCTGTCGCAAACGACAGAAGGGACCCCCGCGCATGGAACCAGGCTCGCTCGATCCGGTGGCCAGCGAACGGTTATCGCACGCCGCCAAGTCGTGGACATCGGACTTGTCGATCAATGAGTTCGCACTACTGCACGGGGCCGGGTTCGAACCGATCGAGCTGGTGATGGGCGTCTCGGTGTACCACGTCGGATATCAGTTCACCAACATCCGTCAACAGCAGGAACTGGGTGTGCTGACCGAGGCCACGTACCGGGCTCGCTGGAATGCCATGGCGCGCATGCAAGCCGAGGCCGATTCATTGCAGGCGGACGGCATCGTCGGGGTGCGCCTGAACTGGCGCCACCACGGCGAGGGTGGCGAACACCTGGAGTTCATGGCGGTCGGCACCGCGGTCCGATACACCGAAAAGCCCGGGGCCTTCCGGCGCCCCAACGGGCAGGCGTTCTCCAGTCACCTGTCCGGACAGGACATGGTGACTCTGCTGCGGTCCGGCCACACTCCCGTCGCATTCGTGATGGGCAACTGTGTGTTTCACATCGCCGTGCAGGGGTTCATGCAGACCCTGAGGCAGATGGGACGCAACATGGAGATGCCGCAGTGGACGCAAGGCAACTACCAGGCCCGCGAGCTGGCGATGTCGCGGATGCAGACCGAGGCCGAGCGCGACGGCGCCACCGGCGTGGTGGGCGTGCACTTCGCCATCTCGAATTACGCTTGGGGGCACCACACGGTGGAGTTCTACACCGCGGGAACAGCAGTGCGGCGCACCGGAAGCGGCGAAACCATCAAGCCCACGTTCGTCCTGCCCATGGATAACTGATGTACGAGTTCGACCCCGAGCGAGTCAGTCGCACCATTGCGGGCGCACTCGCCGGCCCCGGCGGTGTCGCCATGGTGGTGAAGGTATTCGCCGGGCTGCCCGGCGTGATCCACACGCCGGCCCGGCGCGGGTTCTTCTCGTCCAGCCCGGAGCGCGTGCAGATCGGCGACTGGCGCTACGAGATCGCGCGCGACGGACGGCTGCTCGCCGGGCATGTGGTGAACGGCATCGTGATCGCCGAAGACGTCCTGGCGGCCGACGCGGTCGGACCGCACGTCACCCGCTCGCTGCATCAGATCGTGGGCCGATACGGCGCATCGGTGATCCCCAATATCAACGCCGCGGTCGACGTGCTGGGCACCAGCACCGGCTATTCGTACTGAGATCGCTTATCCCGCAATGCTATTCGTCGGGATCCGCGGGTACGACGATCTCGGTTGAGCTGTCCCTGCCGCGCAGCACGGCGGTGGTGAGTACGCGCCAATGCCGCGCCTCACCGTCTGCGGCGCGAGTCAGCGCCGCACCGGACGCCGCGACGCCGCCCTGTTGTTTGGCCACCTCGGTGAGTCGTGCGGCCTCATTCACCGGGTCGCCGATGACCGTGTATTCGTAGCGTCGTGACTCGCCGACGTTGCCGGCGACGACGGTTCCCGCCGACACCCCGATGCCGGCCCTGATCTCCGAGTGGTTCAGTTGCCGGCCGAGTTCGCGTGCGGCAGCCAACGCCGCGCCCGCGCAGTCGGCCAATTCGACCGGTGCGCCGAATATCGCCAGCACGGCATCGCCTTCGAACTTGTTGACCAGCCCCTGGTGGCGCTCGACCACGTCAACCACCACCGCGAAGAACTCGTTGAGCATCTTGACGAGGGCCTCGGGAGTCATCCGCTCCGCCAACCGCGACGAGCCGACCAGGTCGACGAACAGCGCCGCCGCCTCGCAGCTGACGCCGCCCAGCGTCGCTTGGACGCCGTTCTCGGAGGCACCCTGTTCGGCCAGGCGGGCGACGTCGCGTCCGACGTGCCGGCCGAACAGGTCCCGCAGCCGCTCGCGTTCGCGCAGGCCCCCCGCCATGGTGTTGAACCCTGCCTGCAGCAGCCCGAGTTCGGAGGCGTCGAAGACCGGCACGGTCACATCGAAGTCACCCCGCTCGACGCGTCGCATCCCGCGCCGCACCTCGTCGATCGGGTCGGCGCTCACCGCGCCGGTGAACGCGGTGATGGCCAGCCCGCTGACGGCCGCGCAACCACCCAGGACCAACACGACGATCGCCAGCCTGCGTCCCGAGTAGTCGATGACCAGTGCGCTGGCCCCGACCAGAAGCAGTTGCAGCAGCGGTACACCGGTGCCCAGCGTCCACGCGGACACCGCACGCAGCCGCAGTCCGGGCCCGCGAGCGGCGGTCGGCGGGCTGTCGGTGAGCACCTCGGCGACGAACGGCCGCAGAATGCGCGTGCACAGCCAGTACGCGACGGCGGTGGTCACGAAGCTGCCGAGCAGCACCGAGACGCCCAACGTCGTGGCCAACCACGGCGCTTCGAGATTGATCACCACCAGGATCACCCCGGCGGTCACCCAGACCGCACCGTGAATGGTGGCCGTGCGCAACGGGATTGCCATCAGCACCCGCTTGCGCGCCTGCACCTCCTCACCGCCACTGTCACCGCCACTGCGGTACGTGGTGGCCAGAAGTCCGCAGACGACGGCGGTCAATGCGGCAGCACCCACGTACACCGCCATCACCACCACGTTGAGCTGCAGCACGTGCCGCTCGCTGAGCGCATGACCGGAAGGCAGGGCCCAGAAAGTCGTCACCCCGATCACCGCCGCGCCCAGCACGTTCGGGAACAGCGCCGCCAGAACCAGCTGGGCCCGCGTCGTCCACGGCACCGGAAACTTCCGGCGACCCATCGACTTCACGTCCGCGGGCCGTCATGCGAGCGTTGCACGGCTATAACGTGCCACAAACCCCCGGCCGCACCGCGGCAGACAGGCCGATCAGTCGTCCGGCGGACGTCCCGCGGCCGACGGATCGCGGCAGACCAACAACTCCTTCAGCGCGTCGGGAAACGCGTCGGCCATCCCCCACAGGTCCGGAACCAGGTCCGGGCAAGAGATGATGCCGATCCCCAGTGCTCCATTGAGAGACATCGCGGTCACATTGAGTCCCGCACCACTGAGCAGCGGGCCCAGCGGATACATCGATTCGATGCCGCAGCCCAGGAAGTACAGCTGGTCCTGCGGCCCGGGCACATTCGACATGATCATGTTGTGGACCGGACTGGTACTCAACGGGATTCGGGGCAGGATCCGCATCGCCGCGCCGAACATCGTCTGCCCGCCGAACTCGGTCCAGTCGTGTAACAGGCTGGGCCCCATCGCCGCGGTGTGGTCCTTTGCGGCGTTGTTGCCCGCGGCGATGGCGCGGATGCGCTCCGCGGGATCGGCGATCTGGGTCTCCATGCGGCAGAACATCCACGTGGTCTGGTTGCGGCCCGGTCGCTGCGACTTATCGCGCACTGAGACCGGGACGGTGGCCACCAACGGGGCATCGGGCAGTTCGTCGCGCTCGAGCAGGAACCGCCGCATGACCCCCGCACACAGCGCCACCACGACGTCGTTGACGGTCACCCCGAACCGGTCCTTGACCCGCTTGACGTCGCGCATGTCGAGCTGGGTGTATGCCACGTTGCGGGAGCGGGTCAACTGGCCGTTGAACGGGGTCGGCGGCGCAGTGAACGGTGCGGCCATCGTGCGGCCCTCGCGCGCTCGCAGCACCGTCTGCGCGACGGTGAGCAACGTTGCCGGTACCACCGTCGCCAGCCGGAACGGTCGCTTGGCGACGTTGAGCAGCCCACTCGCGGCTATCTGCACGGTGCTGGCGCGCCCGGCACCGGCGACCGGCTGAGGATTCGGGGCGTCCGGCACCAGACTGCACAGCTGCGCCAGCAGGTTCGCGCCGGCCACTCCGTCGACCACGGCATGGTGCACCTTGAGCACCACCGTGAGCCCGTTCTCCCGGGCGCCGCCTTCGACCACCCACATCTCCCACAACGGGCGGTCCCGGTCCAGCGGCAGACCCGCGATGTGTCCGCAGATCTCAGACAGTTCGCGGCGGCCGCCCGGCGCCGGCACGGCCACCCGGTGCAGGTGGCGGCGCAGCGCGAAGCTCTCGTCGTCCACCCAGACCGGGTGGTCCGGATTCAATTGCGTGTCAGCAAGTTTCATTCGAAACTCCGGCACCGCGCGGACGTGTTTCGCCAGCGCCGAACGAAGCCGGGCGTAGGAGTACCCGCCCTGCATCGTCGAGGTATCGAGCTCCAGCACGCAGCACACGTTCAAGGGCTGCGTCGGTGTCTCCATGTAGAGAAAGAAAGCGTCAAGACCGCTTAGTCGTTCCATAGCCGCCCACCCGACTAGTCACGTGCACATTTATCAGTGATAACCCCCCGGCTCCATCCCCAGGCACCGAGGTTCCGCACCGCGTACCCCGGATGCTCTCCGCTTAAACCGATCTTTTTTTCGCCGCACCACCGGGTGAGCACTTCAGTGACTTCGCCGGCCGTCGGCAGCCGGCGGGCTGCCCACGCGACATATCCGTCCGGCCGAACCAACACCACCGCGGGTAGCGTCGCGTCGCGGTGGTTCACCCGGTCGACGCCCGGCCAGTCGACGGTGACGCCGCCGGTGAGCAGGACGAAGCGGCCGCTGCGCAGCATTTCGTAGAGCCGGCCACCGTCGCAGTCCATGTCCGGCATCCGGTGCCCCACCAGGGGGTCGTCCGCTCGCGACTGGCGTGCATAAGCGATAGCGATGCCGCTGAGCCGCTGCGCTGCCGTGCGACGGCTCCGCGGAAAACGCAGGATGGTGCGAATGGCGAAGCGCTGCAACACCCGGCGTATCGCGGAGCGCCCGAGCACCAACTGGTTGAGCATGTCGGTCATCGCCAGCACGTCGGCGCCGACCGGATGCCGCTCGGATTCGTAGCTGTCCAGCAGCGAGTCACCCGCCCGTCCGTCCAGCACCCCATTAACCACGGTGGCCAGCTTCCAGCCCAGGTTCACCGCGTCGCCGATCCCGGTGTTCATGCCCTGCCCGCCGATGGGCGAATGAACATGCGCGGCGTCGCCCGCCAGCAGCACCCGGCCCACCCGGTACCGGCGGGCCTGTCGGCGTTCGCTGAGAAACCTTGAACTCCAACGCATTTCACCCAGGCCGAAGTCCTCTCCGGCGATCCTGCCGATGGCGTCGCGGATCTGCGCCGCGGTCACCGGCTCGGTCAGGGGTTCGTGTTCATGCCGGCGGTCCCACGCGATGGCGCGATACCAGCCGTCGCCGAACGGCAGGACCAGCACCACACCGTCGGCATTTGTCCTGGCGAACATCTGCTCGGCAGGTGGCCTGGACAGTCTCACGTCGGCCAGCATGATGTGCGTCTGATACTGCTTGCCCACGAAATTCACGCCCAGCAGCCGGCGCACCGCGCTGTGTGCTCCGTCGCACCCGACCACGTAACGTGCGCGCAGGCTGCCCCCGCCGGCGAGGGTCAGGCTGACGCCGTCGCCGTCCTGCTCGAGGCCGACCAGCTCGTCGCCCCGCCGGATCGGGACCCCGAGGCGCTCCACGTGGGCGGCCAGCACCCGTTCGGTCCCGCTCTGCGGCACCATCAGGATGAACGGGTAGCGGGTCTGCAGCTCGTCGGCCAGCGAGACCGTCGCTCCCGGTATCGGGGCCACCGCGCCGACCCGGAAGCCGCGCGCCAGGATCTCGTCGGCCAGCCCCCGGGCGTCGAGTAGTTCCAGAGTCCGCGCATGCATGGCGAACGCCCGGGTGATGTTCGGCTCCTGTGCACGTCGTTCCAGGACCTGCACTCGCACGCCCCGCATCGCCAGCTCACCCGCCAACATCAAACCGGTGGGGCCCGCGCCGATCACCGCGACGTCGGTACTTGCCTCGAGAGTCTTCATCTCAGCTCCTTTTCACGTCCTTTTCACGTCACTCCAGCGTCGCGTCTGCGCGGTGGCGTCGAATCAGTGAAGTCACCAGTACCGGCACCGGTCCGGGTCCTACGATCGGTGCTGTGCTGCATGGCCGGGAGCGGGAATGCGCGCAGGTAGATGACCTGCTGGTGGCCGCGCGGTCCAAGCGCAGCGGCGCTCTGGTGCTGCACGGCGAAGCCGGTATCGGTAAGTCCGCGCTGCTTGACTACGCGGCGGCGCAGGCCGGCGGCATGCAGGTGCTGCGGACCGCGGGCATTCCGACCGAATCGCAGCTCCCCTTCGCCGGGCTCCACACGCTGCTGCGGCCCGTCCTGCAGCGGTGTGAGGCCATCCCCGACCGACAGCGGGCGGCGCTGCTCGGTGCCTTCGGACTGGGTCCGGCCTCCGCTGAGGACCGGTTTCTGATTTCGCTTGCGGTGCTGAGTCTGCTGGCCGAATCGGCGGAGACGCTCCCGCTGGTGTGCCTGGTCGACGACGCGCAGTGGCTGGACGGGCCGTCGGCCGACGCACTGACGTTCACCGCCAGGCGGATGCAGGCCGAGGGAATCGCCATGATTTTCGCCGCACGCGACGACCGGCCCTTCGAGGCGCCGGGATTGCCCGAGCTCAGGATGACCGGGATCGATGCCGGCGCCGTCGCGCGGATGGTGACCGAACGCACCGGCACGCCGATCGCCGCGACGGTGCGCGACCGGTTGGTTGCCGACACCCGGGGCAACCCGCTGGCCATCGCTGAACTGGGGCGGTTGTTGTCCGCGCAGCAGATCGCCGGGCGGACGGTTCTGCCGGACCAGTTGCCGGTCAGCACCGATCTGGAGCGGCTGTACCTGGACCGCGTCGGGCGGCTGCCGCCGCAAGCCCAGTCGATGCTGCTGGTAGCTGCCGCACACGGGACCGGGCAACTCGACGGGGTGTTGCGCGCGGCGCAGGTCCTGGGCGCCGGACCGGATGCGCTCGACCTTGCCGAGGCCGCCGGGTTGGTGCACGTGGAATCGGCAGTCGTGTCGTTCGTCCATCCGCTGACGCGATCGGCGGTCTATCAGGGTGCGACATCGCAGCGCCGCCGTCAGGTGGAGCTCGCACTGGCGTCCTGCCTGGACACCGATGCCGACGCCGACCGCCGTGCGTGGCATCTCGCCAACGCTGCGCCAGGGCCGGACGCCGAGGCGGCCGACGCGTTGCAGGCCGCAGCCCAGCGCGCCGCCGCGCGCGGCGGACACGACGCGGCCGCCGCCGCCTTCGAACGCGCCGCTGCGCTCACCGCCGCCGCCGAGCTGCGCGCGGCCAGGCTGGCCGATGCGGCCGCGGCCGCGTGGTCGGCCGGGCAGTCCCAACGGGCCCAGGAAATCCTGGACCGGGCCCTGCCACTGGCCGGCGCGGCACCACTGCGGGCCCGCATCGCACACTTGCGCGGATCGATCGAAGCGCACTGCGGCACCCCGTCGGCCGCGTACGCCATCCTGGTCGGCGCCTCGGAGCTGGTCGCCGCCACCGAACCGGAGCGGGCGGCCCTGATGCTCGGCGAGGCCGGGCAGCTGGCGTGGGCCGGCGGCGACCTCGCACGGTTGACCACGGTCGCCGACCGGCTCGCCGCGCTTCCGGCCGGCGACCGCCCCGAATTTGTTGCAGCGCATGTGATTACCGGACTTTCCGGGCTATTGCGCGGGGACACCACAGCCACCGCGGCCAAGCTCCGGGCCGCCGTGGAACTGGCCACCACCGCCCAGCAACCGAGGGTCTTGATGGGCGCGGCCGCGGGCGCGATGTTTCTGGGCGAAGATTCCCGCGCCATCGATCTGTTCTGCACGGCGGTCGCCAAGACGCGGGTGGCCGCCGACGTCGCGACCCTGCCGTTGCTGCTCGGCCCGCTGGCGATGGTGGAGACGCTGACCAGTCGCTACGCGACAGCACTGGCCGACGCGACCGAGGGGCTTCGGTTGGCGCAGGAGACCGGACAGCACAATCCGGCGGCACACCTGCACGCCGTGCTGGCGCTGGTCGCGGCGATACAGGGACGCATCCAGGACTGCCGTGACCACGCCGAACCCGCACTTGCGCAGGCAATTTCATATCGCCTGGGCCCGCACGCGGCCATCGCGTCCTGGGCACTGGCGGCGCTCGATCTCGGCGCCGGCCGTTCGGAGGAAGCTTTCGACCGGCTCGGGTCGCTGGCCGGCGCGGCCCCCGGTGAAGGCAATCAGATGGTGACGTTGATGGCCACCCCGGATTTCGTCGAGGCCGCCGTGCGCATTCAGCGCCAGGACGCCGCGGCGGCGCGCCTGGCGGCACTGCAGGCGTGGTCGCGAGACACCGGCGCCCCATGGGCGCAGGCCCTGGTGGCTCGGTGCCGCGCCCTGCTGGCCGACGACGGCGAGCAGGACCGGTACTTCGACGAGGCGCTGAGCCTGCATGCGCGTGGCGGCCGGCCGTTCGATACCGCCCGCACCCAGTTGCGGTACGGCGAGAACCTGCGGCGGCGCCGTCGTCGCGCCGAGGCGCGCAAGTATCTGCGTTCCGCGCACGAGACCTTCGAGAGGCTCGGCGCCGCGCCCTGGGCCGAACAGGCCCGCGCCGAACTGCAGGCCACCGGCGAAAACACGCGCAAGCGCGATGTCAGTGCCGTCGATCAGCTCACGCCGCAGGAGTTGCAGATCGCGCGCTTCGTCAGTGCGGGAGAAACCAACCGCTCGATTGCGACGCTGATGTTCCTCAGCCCGCGCACCGTCGACTATCACCTGCGCAAGATCTTCATGAAGCTCGGGCTGTCGTCGCGAGCCGAGCTGATCCGCATGTCCTCGAGCCACGGATGGTAGACAAACGGCATGACAGTTGGCGCCGCCGCGATCTCGATTTTCCATCCACCCCGGGATCCGGATCGGTTCGCTAATTGGGTCGGGCAGTACCTCGCCGCGGCCGGGCAGGCACCGGGATATGCCACTGCGCGCCAATCGGTTCCCGGCGACGGCCAGTTGGACTGGGCCGTCGAGGTGTCTTTCGACGATGCCGAGACCCTCGACGTCTGGCTCGACAGCGTGCAGCGCCGAGCGGTCCTCGCTGACGGCGCGGAGCAGGGATTCGGACGTTGCGCCTCCGACATCATTCTGACTCCGGGCGATCTACCACCGGGCGACGCAGCCGTGTTCCTGCATCCCGTCGCCCCGGGGAAAGACGCGGAATTCGTTGGCGCACAAAGTGACTTGGCGCTCGTTACGGCAACTTTCCCCGGATATGAAGGGACAGCGCTGTTTCCGGCAGACCGGGACGGGCAGTGGATGTCAGTGCTGCGCTTCCGCACCGCCGGGCGCTTGGCCGACTGGATTCGGTCCGCCGAGCGCCGGGAGGCCCTGCCCCGCCTGCGCGAGGAATTGACGCACGATTTCGCCGAGCTGCCGCGCAGCGCGCCGTTCGGTTCGACGGTCCGGGTGTCCGATGGTCAGGCCAAGATCACGCCGGGGTGGAAGTCCGCAATGCTCGTGGTGCTCTGCCTGTATCCCACCGTGGTCCTGCTCTCCAAGTCGCTGTCCCCCGCGTTGAGCCGAATCGGAATCGGCCCGGCAGCAGCGATTTTCGTCGGCAACGTGATCAGTGTCGCTCTGCTGCAATGGGTTCTGGTCCCCGCGGCGTCGCGGCCGTTCCGTCGCTGGCTCGACCCGATCGACGGCGCCTCGACCCGCACCAGTCTGGCCGGGTCGGCGGTGGTGCTGGCCGGTTACGCGCTGTCCCTGCTGGTGTTCGGTCTGATCGGATGATCAGCCCGCGATCATGGCGTGCAGTTCGTCGACGGACCACGGCCGGCTGTCGTTGTGGTCGCGGTAGCCGAGCAGCGCCGGCGTGGGCCGTCCGAATCTGCCCACGAAACCGCCTGCCCCAACCAGGATCTGGCCGGTGACCTCACCTGCCAGGTCGCTGGCGAGGTAGGCGTAGAGCGGGGCCACGAAGGCGGGTGGGGCGGGGTCCAGGGAGGCGCGCATCGTCATCTCGTCGAGCAGTCCGCGCCGATGCAGTTCGCCGATGTGCCGCTCGTACTCGGGGCCGGTGGACAACCGGGTTCTGGCGCCGGGACACACCACATTGGCCCGCACCCCGGCGCTTTTCAGTTCTGCCGCCATGGCCATCGTCAAGCCGTTGACGGCGGCTTTGCCGGCGGGATAGCCGGTGCCGCCGTAGTCGCCGAGGAATGCCACCGAACCGGTGTTGATGATGGTGCCGTGCCCCTGGGCGGCCATGACCGGCGCGGCCGCCCGGCAGGTGTGAAACACCGTCCCGAGGTGCGCACCGATCAAGGCGTCGAACTCCGCCGGTGCGATCCGCAGGATCGAAGAGCCTGGTGGCTCGGCGATTCCGGCGCAGTTGATCAGAATGTCCAACCGTCCGAAGGACTCGGTGCACGCCTCGATCAGGCCCGCGGCGACGTGTTCGTCGTCCGCCGCCCCGGCCACTCCGACCGCATCGCCGCCCGCCGCGGTCAGCGCGTCGACGCACTGTGCGACCACGTCGGGGTCACGGCCGTTGACCACGACGCGTGCGCCCATCGCGCAGAGCAGTTCGCTGACCGCGCGCCCGATTCCGCGCGTCCCCCCCACGACCACCGCACCGCGCCCGGCAAGCAGGTGGGGTGTGCTCATCTGGCCGCGGTCGCCGGTTCGAGTTCTTCCTCGTCGGCGGCCGAGCGGCGCGGCCACCACAACCAGCGGTCCAGCACCACCATCATGGCCGGCAACACGAACGCGCGCACCACCAGCGCGTTGAGCACCAGGCCGAGTCCGACCGTGACGCCGATCTGCGCGACGCTGAGCACGCTGCTGATACCGAGCGCAAGCATCGTCAGGCCGACCACGACGCCGCCGGCGGTGACGACCATTCCGGTCGCGGCAGAGGCGCGGATGATGCTGGTGCGCAGCCCCGCGGCGAGTTCCTCGCGGATGCGCAGCGCGAACAACAGGTTGCCGCCGGAGGCGATGCCGACCATCGACACGAACGCGATGGGCGGCACCGACCAGTGCAGGTCGTGGTGCAACAGGCGGTGAAACAGCAGCACGCTGGCGCCGAGCCCGCAGACGTAAGAGGCCAGAATCGTCGCGAGCACGACGAATCCGGCGATCGGACTTCGCAACAGCAGCGCGGCGATGAAGAGGATGACGCCGAGGGTGATGAACACCATCAGGGCCAGGTCGCCGCCCACGATGTCCTGCAGGTCGCGGGTCGCCGGCCCGACACCGGTGAGTTCGACGGCCGTCACTTTCAAGCCGCTGCCTCTGAGTGTCTCGGTGACCGCAGCCTCGATCGAGCGGGCCCGGGCCGCGCCTTCATCACCCCATTCGAGCCCTTGGCCGTAGACGAAGATCCGGGTGGCACGCCCGTTCGGCGGGAAGAACTGGTCCAGCGTGGGACGCATACCCGGGTCGGTCAGGATGCGGCGGGACGCGTAGAGGTTGGAGCCGGGGTTGCCCTGGGAGGCGCCGGCCAACTGATGCAGATAGTCGGGAAGTTCCTGGGTCGGCACCGGACGGGCACTGCCCAGCAGTTCTCTGAACTGCGCCGCCATCCCCCGGACCTGCGCCATCTCGGTGCTGACGGTGGCAACCACCGCAGGCAGGGTGACGCCCGGTGCCGCCGCCGCGTCCACCGCCGACTTCGCCAGCTGATCGGCCGCGTCGGCCAGTTTCCCGGCACCGCCGACGACCGCATTCGCCCAGTCCACCGCCTCCTGGGCCGACGAACACACCGGGGTCGTGCGGCAGTCGCTGATCGCTCCGACAAACTTGCGCAGCGGATCGAAGATCTCGGCGACGTCCGCCGCACGGGCCCGGATCTTGTCCGTGGCCTGCTGCGTCAAACGCACCGCCAGGCTCACACCACCGATGGCATAGGAGCCCGCTTGCGCCCCGGCCTGGATCAGATCCAGGCCCGAACCCAGCTCACGCACAGCGGCGTCGAGGTCGGCGAAGGTCGACTGCTTCGCGTCCAGCCGGTCGGAGAACTGGTCGAGCCGGTCGCCGACATTGCCGCCGGTGGCTGACAGGGAAGCCTGCTTGGAGACCATCCCGCCGGGGTGGCTGGCCGACTGCACCATGCGCACGCCGGAGATCCCCATGATCGCGCCGGTGACCCGGCCGATCACGGTCAGCGCGGCCGGGTTGCGCAGGTCCTCGTCAGCCTCGATCGTGACGACGTCGGGCTGCACGTGGTTGGCATCGAAGTGCTGGTTGACGGCACGGTACCCACGGTTGGCCTCGGTGTTGGATGGAGTGGACGCCGTTTCGTCCCAGCCGATCGGCACGCCCGGCAGACCGAGCAGCATGATGAGCACGAACACGCTGCTGGCCACCAGGATCGGTGCCGGCCAGCGCGCGACGCGGGTGCCGACGCGGCGCCAGTTCCGGCGCAGACGTTCGCGCTGCGGCGGCTTCATCAGCCCGGCGCGGCCGGCGAGCGCGATCAAGGCCGGCGTCAGCGTCAGCGTGGCGAGCCCGACCGCGAGCACACCGATTGCGCAGAGGATGCCGGTCGTGGCCAACATGCTGATACGGGCGAGACTCAGCCACGCCAACGCGCCCAACGGCGCAACAACGATGAGGACCGAGCCGATGATCGTCGGCGCGACGCTGCGGTAGGCGTCCGCCAGCGCGTCGACCGGAACGAAGCCGTTTCTGCGCTGTTCGTGGTAGCGGCCGATCAGAAAGATGGCGAAGCCGGTGCCTGCCCCGACCGCAACCGCGACGGCGATCGACAACGAGAACAGTGAAACGTTGATCACCGGACGGGAGGCGAGGTCCGAGATGATGGGCTTGGCGACGGTCAACCCCGACAGGACGGACACCAGCGGCACCAGGGCCGTGATCAGTGACCGGTACAGGATGATCAGGAAGACGAGCAGGACACCCAGCGTCACTGCCGTGATGACCTGAGTCTGCCGGTCGATCTCGGCGAACTCGTCCATGATGGTGGCGCCGGCGCCGGTGATGTAGACGTGCAGACCGTCCGGAGGGTGGATTCCCGCCACGACGGCGCGCGCCTCCGTGATCGAGTCGACGGCTTCGGTCGACCCCGTCACCCCGTCAAGGCTCAGGGTGGCCGTCACCACGTGGCCGTCACGGCTGACCGCGGTGTTGCCGGCCGCCGGCATCTGCCACCAGTCCGTCACCTCGTACACATATTTGTGGTCGGCACGCAGCGCCGTGACGAGCTGGTCGTAGTAGGCCCGGTCCTGGTCGCCGAGCCGGCCGTCGCGTTCGAGCACCAGGTACCCGATGTTGTCGGTAGGCGTTTGGCCGAAGGCGGCGGCCGAGCGTTGCACCGCCATCGCGGTCGCGGTGCCGGGTGGCAGGAACGGCTGGTCCATATCTGCCACGACCCGCTCGAGTGGCGGAGCCATGCTGTTGCCGGCGACGGCGGCGAATGCCCAGACCCCGACGATCAGCAACGCGAATCGATAGATGAGCCGAGGGATCAATGCGTCAGCCTCAGCTGAGCTGACCGGCGGGTATCACGAAGCAACCCATTCACCTGGCGTATCACCTTCTCGATTGACATCGCGATGTAACCCCCGACCGAGTCGGCTCATTCAACCACCCCAGCCCACCGATCGACAGCGATTATGCGGCGTGCCGTGGCCGTTTGCGGCCATGCTGGTCAAACCGTGCCCACCTGCAATCCTCACTGGATAAGGTCGCCCGTCATGGGCGTTCTGCGGTTTCTCTGGCGACGCGTGCTGGCCTTCGACCGTATCGGTTCCCGCATCCCGCAGCTCATCCAAGTCTGGCTGCTCGAGTTGTTCTTCGTCGTGCCATTGACCTTCTTCATCGGAAAACTGATCGACATCCACGGCGCGTTCGGCGTGCCCGGGACCGGCGAACGTCTCTCCGGGGTGTTCTGGGGAGCTTTGGTCGTCTCGCTGATCTTCGGCTTCCTGTTCGTGCGGTCACTGGTGCGGCCGCGTGTGGTCGAGGGATCGTGGACTCCGGTGGCGCACGCCGATGCCGGCCCGGTGACCGTCTACGGCGCCAACCGGGGCTGGACGGTGACCTACCCCTACCTCACCAGCCACCCTTCGTACGCGCTGCTGTTGCTGTTGACGGCACCGATCCCGGCGGTGATGTTCGCCGCAACCCGTAACCAGGGCGACAGCACCTTTTATTTCCGCGCCTGCGGCATCGTCGGCATGGTCGTCCTTGCCGGGATGGCGATGGCACGCATTGTGTCCTGGTACGTCCTGCGGTTGGGTCGCCGCCGACTCGACGAGCAGTTGAGTGCAGTTCCGATTTCGCCGCGGCGCCTGGGCTGGGAAATCGCGTGGAAGCCGGTGCTCGTGCTGGTGGTGTTGATGTACGCGATCGTCTGTATCCCGCTGGGTTTTATGTGGCTCAAGGAGAAGCGCACCATCGCGGCGCTGCCCCTCGTCACCGTCGCCGACACCGCCGGCGTGTTTCGACGGGTGGAGGGGACGGTGTCGTCCCCGCCCGTCTACTGGGCACCACGTGGCACCGGCCGGGGCGGCAACAACTACGCCGGTGCCGGAGTTCAGGTGGCGCTGCGCTCCGGCGGCGAGGCGCTGCTGCTGGCCGAGTCGCTGGCAGTGGCCGACTTCAGAGGAATGATGGCCGACGTCAGGCACGGCACCCTCAAAGCAACCGGAAGGGTGATCGAGGACATCACCGCCACCCAGCGCACGTATTACGGCTTCGACGTCGGTGCGTTCGCTGAACCGCCCCCGGGTGGGCGGGTCATGCTGCTGCTCTCCAGCCCGTAGACCGTCGGCTGGACTCTTACCGCCAACGCGGTGTTTTGTGCCGCCGGGTGTCGTACCGTTCTCAGAGGTCCTGGGCAGACCGTCGATTGGTTCCATCGAAGGGAGCTCGAGGGATGAGCAGGCGACTCATGGGTGTCGCGGCGTGCGCCGCGATGCTGGCGGCGGCGGGATGTGGCGGATCGAAAGGAAACCACGCCGATGCGCATCCGCGGGCGGCCGAGCGGCCCCCGGGAACCTCGCGCACCGACCCGGCGAGCGAACCCACCCCGGCCGGAAAGATGATCTTCCGCTACGAGGACGCGACCACCCCGGAGGCCCAGGCAGGCCGCCAATTGATGTCGGATGCAAAGGTTTTGGAGAGTGTCGCGGCGCACGTCAACGACACGCTGAACCTGCCGCACGATGTCGGAGCCGTCGGCAAGCAGTGCGGCGAGGCCAACGACTACTGGGATCCCAACGCCAACGAAATCCAGTTGTGCTACGAGGACATTCAGCAGAGCCGGCAGCGGTTCGCCAATACCGGCAATCCCAACCCGGCCGAAGCCGCGGTCGATGCGACGATCTCCGGGTTCTACCACGAACTCGGGCACGCGACGCTCAACGTCTACGACCTCGCGTTCACCGGACGCGAGGAGGACGTTGCCGACCAGTTGTCCGCATTCGAGCTGCTGGCCCCCGGGGCCGATGGAAAGCCGTACCCCAATGGTGTCCGGATCGCTATGGACACCGCCCAGGACTGGAAGCTGAGCGCCAAAGAGGCCGGTGACGCCAACGAACTCCCGTTCTGGGACGGGCACTCGATGGACATCACCCGGATGTACAACTGGGAGTGCTGGATCTACGGGTCGGATACCACCGCCAACGCCGTCATCGTCACCTCCGGCGACCTGCCCGAAGACCGGGCCGGCAACTGCGAGGAAGAGTTCCAGAACATGTCCCGGGCGTGGCAGCAGATGCTGGGGCCACACTTGAAGAAACCCAGCTGAACCCGAGGTTCACGAACTATTCAGGCGGTCGTGGGCCCGCGCTCGTTGACCGCACATACCCGACCGTTTCGCTCACCGTATGCGGGTGGTTCAGGTCGCCAACTTCTACGGGCCCCGGTCCGGCGGGCTGCGGACGGCGGTTGACCGGTTGGGCGCCGAATACTGCGCAACGGGGCACGAGGTCTTCCTGGTGGTACCGGGTGCCCGCGCCGAACGCAGCCGGCTCGACAGCGGTGTCATGCGAATCACGGTGCCGGCCAGGCTGCTTCCCTGCACGGGTGGATACCGCGCGATCATGCCCGCGCCGGTGCGCACACTGTTGACCGCGCTGAACCCGGACGCGCTGGAGGTGTCCGACCGGCTCACCCTGCGCTCCCTGGGCCGGTGGGGTCGCGAGCACGGCGCCACCACCGTGATGATCTCCCATGAGCGTCTGGATCGCCTTGCGGGACAGGTACTTCCGCGACGAGCCGCTCAGAGATTCGCCGACGTGGCCAACCGGCGCACCGCCGCCGACTACGACACCGTGGTGTGCACCACCGAGTTCGCCCGGGAGGAGTTCGATCGCATCGGCGCCACCAACACCGTCACCGTGCCACTCGGTGTCGACCTGCGGACCTTCCACCCGCGCCGGCACAGCGCGCAACTGCGGCAGCGCTTCGCCACGCCCGGCCAGATCCTGCTGGTGCACTGTGGACGCTTGTCGGTCGAGAAGCGCGCCGACCGCAGCATTGACGCCCTCGCGGCCCTGCGCGATGACGGCGTCGACGCCCGGCTGGTCGTGGTCGGCGAGGGCCCCCTGCGGGCCCGGCTGCAGCGGCAAGCGGCCCGCCTGCCAATCGAATTCACCGGGTTCGTTGCCGACCGGCAAGTCGTTGCCGCGCTGCTGGCGACCGCCGACGTGGCATTGGCGCCTGGGCCGCACGAGACGTTCGGGCTGGCCGCCCTGGAATCGCTGGCGTGCGGCACTCCAGCGGTAGTGTCACGGACCTCGGCGCTGACGGAGATCATCACCGCGGACAGCGGTGCGCTGGCCGACAACGACCCGGTGGCATTCGCGCGCGCGGTCCGTGACCTGGTCGACCGGCCGGAGCGCGACCGTCGCGTCTGTGCGCGGCACCGGGCCGAGATGTTCACCTGGCAGCGATCGGCGGCGGGCATGCTGACGACGTTCAGGTAGCCGTGCTGACCCTCGCTTTTCCCCGAGTGTGAATTCTCCGACGGGACACGCCGATGTAGCGTCGGGATTTTCACAATCGGCGGTCCCCGGCCTCACCAGGTTTGGTCGGACGCCCGCACCAGCATGTGGTTGACCGCGACTCGGCCGGCGCGGGTGACCATGTAGAGCACCGCGTCGGCGACGTCGTCCGGTCGCAGCTTGACCATCCCCGCGGTCTGCCGCTCCACCGCCTCTCGCGACGGCGCGTCCAAATGCGAAAAGATCTCGGTGTCAACGGTTCCGGGGGCGACCACACCTACCCGGACCCGTTTGCCCAGCAGTTCCTGCCGAACCGCCTCGCTGAACGCGTTCACGCCGAATTTGGTCAGCGAATAGACCGCGGTTCCGGGGCGCGCCACCCACCCCGCGGTCGAGCTGATGGTCACCAGATCGGCTACTCCGCGCGGTGAGTCAACCGCCGCCTCGACCAGAAGAGGCAGTGCCGCTCGCGTGACATACAGCACCCCCTGGATGTTGACCGCGACGAGGTCATCCCAATCCTGTAGCGGCGCTTGGGTTGCCGGCCCGGTCCGCATCAGTCCGGCATTGTTCACCACAACGTCCAGGCGGCCCAGTTCGGTGACCGTGCGCTGCACCGCCGCCGCTGCCTGCGCCGCGTCGCTGACATCGGCCACCACGGTCAACGCGGTGCCGCCGGTGGCTTCGATCGCACCCCGCAATACGCGCAACCGGTCGGCCCGCCGCGCCAGCAGCCCCACGGCGGCACCCTGGGCGGCAAGCGCTTTGGCCGTCGCCGCGCCGATACCGCTGCTGGCGCCGGTCACCAGGGCCACCGTGCCGGCCAGTGTCCCCGTCATCAGGGTTTCTGGCGTCCCGAACGGCTCAGACGCCACTCCGGCGGGAAGTTCAGGTCGTTGTCCTTGACGACGTTGTTCAGACCCTTGCCGAAAGTGCCCTCGGTGAGGTCGACGTCGTTGTCCTGGTCGTTGGCGATCAACGGCAGCATCCCCTCGACCATCCCGGTGAGCAGACTGCCGAAATATTCGCCCTTGTGTTGCTTGTAGAGCTCCAAGAACGTCTTCTGCACCGCGACGGTATCGGTCGGCCGGCACCGTGCGCAGGCCATCGCATACTTGGCCGTTTCCTCTTCGAGCTTGTCGCGCGGCACCACGCTGTTGATGAAGCCGCACTCGTACATCTCCTTGGCGCTGAAAGGCCGCCCGGTGAACAACATTTCGGAGAACTTGCGCAAGCCCATGGTCTCGGCCCACCACCACAAGCGTGGCCCCCAGCCCACGTAGCGGAACGCCGGGTGTCCGAACAGGGCGTCGTCCGAGGAGATCACCAGGTCGGCGTCGCCGGCTTGATAGAAGTGCCAGCCGTAGCAGTAGCCCTTGGCCTCGACGATGCTGATCTTCCGAAGTTCTTGCAGCGGGCGGTTTCCGGCGCGGGCTTTGGCGTAGAAGTCGGTGACGGTGGACAGGTAGCGGTAGGAGCCGCCCGGCGGATATTTCACGTCGTCGTCGTTGATCGCCAGCTCGTGCAGTAGCGGCATGCCCGGGTTCTCCAGCATTCCACGCTGTTCGGGCAGGTCACCACCGCTACCGAAATCCTCGCCCTCGCCGCGGATTACCACGACCTTGACGTCGTCGTCGACATTGCACTTGTGGATCAGGTCGGCATAATTCTGCCGCATGCCCAGGGTGGTGGAATTCTGCGCGTCCGGGCGGTCGAACGTGATGTAGGCGATCCGGTTCTTCACGTCCTTCTCGAACTTGATGTACGGCTCGGCTTCCTTTTTCATTTCTTCGTAATCGAATTCAGGCATGTGACTCTCTCTCTACTTGAGCAGGCTGCCCGCGACGACGGGAAGCGGGTGATGAGTTCGATTTGCGCACCGGGTGATTCACTGACCGGAATCGCCGGTCAGTTGTCCCTTGTAGGGACTCTTCAAGACTCCGCTGGCAATGGCGGCCAGGATCTTGTCCAGTTGTTCTGGGCTGTCGACGATTCGGTCACCGTGGGCGAACCGCAGCAGCAGGCCGTTGATGAACGTCAGGGTGATATTGCTCAGGTCTTCGACCACGGCGGATTCCAGCTCCGCGCCGCGAGGCATCAGCTGGACCAGGATCTCGCGGTGCAGCTTGGTGAACGCCTCCGTGCCGTGTGCCAGGGTGGCGGCCAGGGCCGGGTCCCGCGCGGCCTGCATCGTCAGCTCGTACCTGGCCCTGGTTCGGGAAAGTTCGGGCTCGCAACCGGATTGAATCACCACTTGGGATAACAACGACGGCGACCGGCGGCCCTTGCCGGTACCGGCGGGACTTGCGTGGTCGGCGACCGACTGCAGGTTCGCCAGGTCCAGCTCTGCCAGCCGTTCGGCCACCGCGAGCAGCAGTGCCGAGCGGGTCCGGAAATAGAAAGAAGTCGTCCCGTCGGGCACGCCGGACTTCCGGTCCACCTTCAGGTGGCTCAACCCCTTGGCGCCGTCGTCGGCCAGCAATTGTATTGCCGCGTCACACAGGTCGCGCCGGCGTTCGGCCGGGTTGGGTTTTCGTCGTCTGTCCATCGTCAACCCCTCTCGGGTCTGGGCGCAGACATTACTCTATATGTGTAGTGTCGGCTACCCGCGGGAGCGACGATCAGCCGTAGATCTCTGCGTAGAGCGCTTCGATCTCCGCCGGCCCGGGAATCACGGGATTGTTGGCCGGCGAACCGGAAGCCACGGCTTGTTCGGCCATCAAGGGAATGAGCGATTGCCAAGCGGCACTGTCGATGCCGTACGACCTGGGGGTGGGGACCTCGAGTTCGGCGCACAATGCGGCGAGGGCGTCCACGAGCGCCCCGGCGGCGGCCTGGTCGCTCGTCGTCGCGTCGGCCACCCCGTAGGCCCGGGCACAGTCCGCGTACCGTCCCGGCGCGCCGGCCACGGAGAACGCTGTGACCGCAGGGAACAGCATGGCGTTGGAGAGCCCGTGCGCGACGTGGAAGTGCGCCCCGATCGGCCGGCTCATTCCGTGCACCAGTGCGACGCTCGAATTGGAGAAGGCCATCCCGGCCTGGGTGGCGGCCGCCATCATCGCCGCCCGGGCGGGGGCGTCCGAGCCGTCGAGGTAGGCCCGCTTGAGGTGCGTTGCGATGAGGCGGATGGCCGCGAGCGCCAAGCCGTCGCTGATGGGATTGGCCTTGCGGCTGACGTATGCCTCGACCGCGTGCGTCAAAGCATCGACGCCGGTGTCCGCGGTCAGTCGAGGGGGCATCGTCATCGTGAGTTCGAAGTCGACGATCGCGGCGACGGGCAGGAACGACAGCCCGGGGCAGAGCATTTTCTCATTGGTGTCGCTGTCGCTGATCACCGTGAATTGCGTTGCCTCCGATCCGCTTCCCGCCGTGGTCGGGATCGCGATGATCGGCAGCGCCGGTCCGGCGTAGTTGTTCGGCGCCTTGAACCGGCGCATGGGCCCGGGCTGTAAAGCCAACACTGCCAACGCTTTTGCGGTATCCATCGGACTGCCTCCGCCGAAGCCGACGATGCAGTCGGCCCGGTGCTCGAGCAGCGCCGCGACGCCCTGCGTCAGCGAAGCGGTGGTGGGGTCGGCAACGGTGCGGTCGAACAGTGCCGGCGTTTTCCCCGCCGCGCTCAGCAGGCTCATCACCCGCTGGGCGGCACCGCTAGCGGCGAGGAAGGGGTCCGTGACCACCAGCGGCCGGTGCAGTTGCAGCACGTCGATCAATGCGCCCAGCTGTTCCAGGGCACCGCCGCCGAGATGAATGTGCCGGGGAAACGCGGCGGATGTCGGCCTGGACCACGTCATGGACCACTCCCCTGTGCTCTGGGCCGCCCTGCGCGGCCGTAGCTGAAACACTACGGCCGCGATCAGGGCGTCTCAGTCAGTGCATCAGGTGCACGGGATGCCGTGCGGGCCGCCGATCCAGTGGCCCGGGGGCGACTGCCACGGGCAGTACTGCTTGATCTGCCCGGGTGCCGGCCGCCAGCCGTTGTCGTCAATTCTCGGAATGTTCGGCCCGGGAGGACCTGGAATGTTGGGCCCCGGCTTCGCTACCGCGGTGCCCGCGCCTGCTCCCAGAGCGCCGGCTGCGAGGGCGCCCGCCATCAAGGTCGTTCCGAGCAACTTTTTCATATCCATTACGTTCGCCTCCTCTTCTCAACCCGGATGGCGCCCCTTCGGCGCCTGAACAACAGGCTGAGGAATATCAGCAATGGTGTTAATACCCGATCTCCGCGAAATTCAATCGTCGCGCCTTGTAACCTGCGACACGACATGGATCAACTCGGCATCGGCTATCTCAGCGTGTTCGGGCTACCACCCGTGGAGTTCGTCGAGGTGGCGGCCGCACTCGAGTGCCGTTTCATCTCCCTGTTTCTCCGGGGAGGCCCGCTGCTGCCGCTGGGCTATCCGCCGTTTTCGCTGCAGAAAGACCATGCGCTGCGCGACTCGCTCGGTGCGGCATTGCGGCATCACGGCGTCACCATCACACTCGCCGACGGCTTTCTGGTGGTACCCGGCGGTGATGTACGCGGGTGTGCCGCCGATCTCGACGTCGTGGCCGAACTCGGCATTCCGCGGCTCAATGTGGTCAGCCTCGATAACGACCTCGGTCGCACTTTCGACGAGTTCGCGGTGCTCACTGAGCTTGCCGCAGAACGGGGCATCAGCACGGTGGTGGAACCCGTGCCGGGCCTCGCCGTCTCCGACGTGCCGACGGCGCTGGCCGCGGCGCGGCACGTCGGCCGGCCTGATTTCCAGCTGTTGATCGACACCATGCACGTGTCGCGCACCGGGTGCACTCCGGCCGATCTGGCGGGGATCGATTCCGGGCACATCGGTTACGCCCAGCTCAACGACACGACGCGCCGGCCGCGCAGCGCCGACTACCTGGAGGAGGCCATGTACGAGCGCTTGGCTCCCGGCGACGGCGAGTTACCGCTGCGCGACATCATCCGTGCGCTGCCGACCGGCCTGGTGATCGAACTGGAAGTGCCGCAGCGATCGCTGGCGCTGGCCGGCTTCAGCCCCGCCGACCGCTTGCGACCATGTGTGGAGGCGGCGCGGCGGGTGTTGACGGAGGCCGCCGGCTGAGCATCAGCTCGGCTGGCGCAACGGCAGCCCCGCGGCGCGGTAGATCGCGTCGATCACGGTCATGTTCTCGACGGCGTCCTGTGGCGTCGTCTTGACCGGCTCCCTGTGCGTCACCGCCGCCACGAACGCGTCGAGCTGGTAGGCATACGAGGGGCGGCGCCCGAAGCGTTCCACCCTGCGGCCGTCGGCAGATCTGACGGTCAGCCGGTGAAAAAGCTGCGGCACAACAGGATTGAGAACCCGAAGCTCCCCGTCGGTGCCCGTCACCGTGGCGCTCATCCGCAAGAGGTCCCTCGACCACATCGAGGTGCGGATCCGTCCGGTGTGCCCGTCGCCGAATTTCAACTCGGCCGTCATGGCACGGTCAACCCGGGGATCGCGCAGTTTGGCGTGTGCCGACACCACCTCCGGTGTGGAACCACCGAACGTGCGCACCATGTGCACCGCGTAGCAACCGGCGTCCATCGTCGCCCCACCGGCCAGCGAGTAGTCGTAGCGGATGTCGCCGAACTTCGGTAACGGGAAGCACATCGCCGCCTCGACGTGTCGCAGCGTGCCGAGTTCGCCGGAGGCGATGATCTGTTCGACGCGCAAGGCCAGCGGATGATAGCGATAGTGGAATGCCTCCATCACTACCCGATCCGATTGCGTTGCCAGGGAGGAGATTTCGCGCGCTTCCGCGGCGTTGGCGGTGAACGGCTTCTCGCACAGCACATGCTTGCCCGCGTCCAGTGCCGCCCGCGTCCACCGGCCGTGCAAGCCATTGGGCAACGGGTTGTAGACGGCGTCGATCTCGGGATCGGCGATCAGGTCGCGGTAACTGGGATGGACGCGGGCGATGCCGTGGTCAGCCGCAAACGTTGCTGCGCGCGCCATGTCGCGGGCCGCGACGGCGGCGACGACGACCGCGCTGTTCTGCTTGGCCGGTTTGATGAGGGCCCTCGGCGCGATGCGGGCCGCACCCAGGATGCCAATGCGCAACGGCGCCGGTACGTCAGACATCGCTCGACGCTAGCGGCGGGCGAATTCGGGCGCGTGCTCGGGTAATACACCGACCCCGATGAAGTATGCGGGCACCAGCGACAGCCACGGCAACCGCTCGAGCACCCGCAGCAGGGCCGTCGGCGGCGCGGGATCCCGGCCGCGGAGCAGCGGACCCAACAGTCCCCGGTGCAGCATCCGTTGCACGAATTGCGTTACCACAGTGGGAAATAGGCGGCGGCGGCGGACGGCTGCCAGATCCCGGTCGGTGACGTGGTGACGCTGTAGGGGTTCGGCGAGAATGGTCGCCGCCGCGACGGCGTCCTGAACCGCCAGATTGATGCCGACGCCTCCCATCGGGGACATGGCGTGCGCGGCGTCGCCGATGCACAGCAGCCCGTCGCAGTGCCAGCGACGCAACCGGTTCACCTTCACGTCGAGGTGCTTGACGTCGTCCATGGACGCCAACGCTCCGACCGATCGGGCGGCTTCCGGCACCAGCGCGGCGACTTCACTGCGGAATGTCTCGATCCCGCGGCTGCGCAACTGCGCGTCGGTGCCCTTCAACCCGATGTAGGCGATCTGGAAATAACCCTTGCGCGGAATCACGGCCAGCGCCTTGCCTGGGCCGGTGCGGGGCGCGAACGAGAACTCCGCATCGTCGTCGTTGGGCAGCTTGAACCACCAGACGTCGAACTTCACCGGATAGTCGCGGGTGCGCAGACCGGCGGCCTGCCGGGCGATCGACCACCGGCCGTCGCAGGCGACGGTGAGCTCGGCGCGCAGTTCGCCCGGGCCGTCGGCGTCTTGATAGCGAACCCCGGTGACCCGGCCGCTGTTGGTGAGCAGGCCGGTCACCTCCGTGTTCATCCGCAACGTGAAAGTCGGCTCGGCAGTGGCGGCTTCGGCCAGCAGGTTGAGGAGATCCCACTGGGGCACCATCGCGATGAACGGATGGGGTTGATTGAGTCGCTCAAAATCGACGTAGGTGACCGAGCGCCCATTCGATTCGAATGCCGCTTTGCGGACCTCGTTGAAGGGCAACCGGGAGAACTGCTCCCACAAGCCCAGCTCATCGAGGAGACGCATGGTGGAGCAGTGCACGGTGTCGCCACGAAAATCGCGCAGGAAGTCACCGTGCTTTTCCAGCAGTGTGACCTCCACCCCGGCGCGGGCCAGGAGCAGCCCGAGAACCATGCCGGCCGGGCCGCCCCCGATGATTGCGCACGTTGTCTTGTCTGCCATTTGCGGTCAAGCATAGGGTCTGCGCCATATTGATCAGGCGACCAGTGCTGACAGGTCGGCACCGATTTGTTGCGCGGCGGCCGCGAGGATCAGGATCTCCAGGGCTGCCGCCATGGTGGACAGCGTGATTCCCGCCGCGAGCGGATAGCCGACCGCATTGACCAGGCCCATCGGATGGCCTTGTAAGAATTCCCTGATTCCCTGCAGGAACAGATTGGTGGTGTAGGCCGGCGCCGTGGTCAACATGGCATTGCCCAGGTCGGCCGTCGGCAGCAGGATCTCGTAGCCCGCACCGGCCGCCGCCGAAATCGTGCCGGACACTGTGAGATTGGCGGCCTGGACACCCTGGATGGCGCCGTCGATGGAGATCGCGGAATTGGTGACGCCGCCGGATGGTGTGGAGCCGGCCAGCAGACTGGACACATCGAGTGGCGGGATGGCGAGATGGGTCATGCCGTAGCCGAAATCGGTGACACCCTGCTGCGTTCCGGCCGCCAGCGCCTGCATCACCGTCAGGGGATCGACGTCCGGGAACACCCCGAACGGGGTAGGCACGTTCGGGGCCGAGGTGGAATAGCCGTGATTCGGATCGCCGTAGCCGAGATTGACGATCACCCGCAGATCCGGCTGGATGAGGTCAGCGAGCGGATTGCCGAGGACGGGCAGTGCCCGCAACGGCTCCAACAGTGGCAGGTTCTTCGTCGGGATCATGTAATACTGCGTCATCGTCGGGCCCACCGTGTTGGTCAGCGGTACGGCCGCGTCGATTTGTTCCGGCGTCAGCATCAGGTAGTTCTGGTGCAGGTAGCCCATCCCGGCCAGAGCATTCAACGTCGACACGATGTTCAGCGGATAACGCGGGAAGTCGGCAACGCCGTCGTACTCGATGGTGTACACCCGCGCCGGATACAGATTGTCCGGTGTCGCACCCGGGCTGGTGACACCGAGGCTGGGAATGGCGATCCCCGGGAAACGCGCTGCAAGCCCGCCGTTGGGATTGCCGGGATCACCGACCAGGATGAATGAAACCTGTTCGGGTGTAGGCGGATTGATGGATGCCGCAAGCTTTGTCATCTCCAGTGCGGCGACGGAAGCGCTCTGGGAGTAGCCGAAAATCGAGACGTTGTCGCCGGCGGCGAGATGTGCCCGAATCGCGCTGTCCAGGATTTTCACACCTTGGGCCACCGACGCATCGAACGTGAGGCTCTTGACACCGACGACAGGGTAGAGACCCTCCGGGGTGAAGAGTGATCGCGGAATGGCGTCGGGGGCGATGTTGCGAATGAAGAGTTCGAAGGCGCGTTGCACGTACTTGGGCGACGGGGAAGGAATTCCGCTGCTGCCCATGACTTCTGCGATCGTCTGCGCCGCGGCGACACTGCCCGGGGTGCTCGTCACGGAATCCCTTGGTGTCGCGGAATCCCTAGGTGTCGCGGAATCCCATAGTGTCAGAACGCTCAGCAGGGTCTGCAGTCGCTGTTGCCACGGCGCCAATTCTGCGCACACCGCGTTGATTCCGGCGTGATACGCCGCCATCGCGGTCACGTCCTGAGCCCACATCTCGCCGTACCGGAATTCGGCGGCCGCTATCGCGGGTGCGTTCTGACCGAACAGGTTGCAGGCCGCCAGCCAGGTTGTCTCCGAACGGTTCGCCGCGACGAGCGTGGGATGAACAGCGGCGGCGAACGCGCTCTCGAACTCTGCCGCTGCGGTCCGTGCCAGACCCGCCGTCACCTCGGCGTGCGCGGCCGCGTTGCGCAACCAGCTGAGATAGGGCGCAGCGGCGCCCCTCATCAGCAGTGCTGCGGACCCCTGCCAGGAGCCGGTCACCAACTCGGTGATGGTCGACTCGAAGGATATTGCCGCGCAGTCTATTTCGCACGCCAATGCGTCCCAGGCGGTTGCTGCCGCGAGCAGCGGAGCCGGTCCCGCACCCAGGTAGAGCCGCGTGGAATTGACCTCCGGCGGGAGCGCCGAGAAGTTCGGCAACATCTGCTGTCCTCTTGGTAGCGGAGATAGCACGCACAGCCGCGCTCCCGCCCGAATCGCGTACGTCTCAGGCGGGAGCGCGGACCCGATGGCGCTAGCCGCCGATGTGCGACCAGCCGGCGGCGGGCTGACCGACGGGCACTGCCTGCGCTCCCGGGCCTCCGTCAAATTGCTTCGTGCATCCGGCGAGGGCCGCCGCAGCGAACAGTCCCGCCGCTACCGCAGCCAGCCCGCGGGCGACACCTTTGTTACGAATTCCCCTCATGATGGTTCCTTTCTCGGTTGGGTTTTCGCGAAGTAAAGCGTGACGATGATAACCACATCACATGATCGATCAGAGTTTTTCTGAGCTTTCATATTCATTGATTTTCAAACGCCATCCCAGCGCGGTCGCGGTCCCGCCCACCAGAGCTGATCAGTCATCCATTTGCGCTGAAATCGCCTGTAGGCCTTAGCAATACGTTATTACAAACCTGATCGCGCACGAGGCCATGAAGGCGTCCCCGAGACCGTCACAACAGTACATCTATTTGACGCAAGGGCGTGAATTTAATTGACATGAACCACGGTTCAAAGCCACGCAATTGTCACTGTAAATATGTTTGACAAGTGCAATTCTCGCGACCCGGAACGACGTCAATTCGCCCGGTCCCGGCGGGTCGAACTCCGGGCGCGGCGCGGATGGCATAACCTAGCGGCTGCAATGTTTCGCCGGTGACGGCAGCGCCGCCCGGATGAGTGATAGGTGGTTTTCTGATGATGTCCGGACGAGTTGCTCCGACTCGCCCCGCCCACGGCAACCAGGTCCGGGCCGAGCGCACCAGGGCACTGGTGATCGGCGTGACCGTCCAGATCGTGCTGAGCGAAGGCATCGGCGCGGCCAGCGGCCGGCACATCGCCGATGCCGCGGGCGTCACCTGGGGAGTGATCCAGTACCACTTCGGTGATCGCGACGGTCTGCTGATGGCAGTGGTCGAGCAGGGCTTCGACGAACTCCTGGACGCGCTGAATTCGCTTCCCGCGACGACCGCCGACACCACCACGCACGACAGAGTGGAGGCCGCCGTCACCGCGGCCTGGCAGGCGATGTCGAGCCCCACCGCGCGCGCTGCGACCGAAATCCTGATCGGCACCCGTGCCACTCGCGGCGAGCCCACCACCGATCACATCCGACGGCTCGGCAAGACGTTCAACACGCTGATCGCCGCCATCGATCGTGATCTGAGTCCGACCCAGAACGCCGCCATCGGTGAGCTGCTGCTGACGACACTGCGCGGCATGGTCGCCAACCAACTGGTGTTGCAACGGCCGGTCGACACCAGCAGGGAACGCAAGTTGCTCGCCGAAATCGTCAGCAGCTACCTCGACCGGGCAGGGGCGTCGGGCTCGTGAGCCAGACGGTGCAAGCGCTGCTGCGGCAGCGCCTGTCGGATTCCGGGATCGCCGTGAAATATGGTGATTTGCAATGGACTTGGAATGAATACCTCGCTCGGGCAGCGGCGCAGGCAGCGGCCCTGCTGGCCATCGCGGACAAGGACCGCCCGCTGCATGTCGGTTCGTTGCTGGGCAACACGCCCGACATGCTGACGCAGATGGCGGCGGCCGGCCTGGGTGGCTACGTCCTGTGCGGACTGAACACCACGCGGCGCGGCGAAGCGCTGGCGGCCGACATCCGGCGTGCGGACTGCCAGATCGTCGTCACCGACGCCGAGCACCGTGGGTTGCTGGACGGATTGGACCTGCCCGGCATTCGGATCCTCGACACCTCGACATCGCAGTGGGCCGAGCTGGTCGCAGGCGCCGGCCCGCTGGTCCCCCATCGTGAAGTCGAGATGATGGACCCCTTCATGATGATCTTCACCTCGGGCACGAGCGGAAATCCCAAGGCGGTGCGGGTGGCACACCTGATGCCGGCATTCGCCGGGCTCAACCTCGCCGAACGGTTCGCCCTGACCGAGCGCGACACCTGCTATGTGTCGATGCCGCTCTTTCACTCCAACGCGGTCGTCGCCGGGTGGGCGCCCGCGGTGGTCTCCGGAGCGTCGATCGTGCCGGCGAAGTTCTCGGCCGGCAATTTCCTGGGCGATGTCCGGCGGTACGGCGTCACGTACATGAACTACGTCGGCAAGCCGCTCGCCTACATCCTCGCCACTCCGGAACGCCACGACGATGCGGACAGCCCGTTGCGGGTGGCATTCGGCAACGAGGCCAATGAGAAGGACATCGAGGAGTTCGCGCGCCGTTTCGGTGTGCAGGTCGAGGATGGCTTCGGCTCCACCGAGAACGCCGTCATGGTGATCCGTGAACCCGGGACCCCGAGCGGTTCCATCGGCAAGGGCGCTCCCGGTGTTGCCGTCTACAACAGCGAGACCGTCACCGAATGCGATGTCGCCCGGTTCGATGAGCACGGTGCGCTGATCAACGCCGATGACGCCGTCGGTGAATTGGTGAACACGACCGGGTCGGGTCTGTTCACCGGTTACTACAACGATCCGCAGGCCAACGCCGAACGTATGCGGCACGGCATGTATTGGTCAGGCGATCTCGCCTTCAAGGACGAGCAGGGCTGGATCTATCTTGCCGGGCGCACCGCGGACTGGATGCGGGTCGACGGGGAAAACCTCGCGGCGGCTCCGATCGAGCGAATTCTGCTGCGGCACAAAGCAATCAATCGCGTCGCTGTGTATGCCGTCGCCGACGAACGGGTGGGCGACCAGATCATGGCGGCTGTCGTGCTGCACCAGGGGCAGGAATTCGACCCACAGTCGCTGGAATCGTTCCTCGATGCGCAGCCCGACCTCTCCCCCAAGGCGCGACCTCGATACATCCGCATCGCCGCGGATCTGCCCAGCACCGCGACGCACAAGGTGCTCAAGCGCCAGTTGATCGCCCAGGGCACCGCCGTCGGTGCGGGCGAAGAGTTGTGGGTGCGCGAAGAACGCGGTACCGCATACCACATCGAGTCTCAACCTGGCCGCTGACTGCCCGCGGAAGTTGGCGTGGACGACCGAATGCCGGACGATGTCCGGATGACCGACTCCAGCGCCTCCAGCGCGACCCGGGTGGCCGTGTACTTCGACTTCGACAACATCGTGATCTCGCGCTACGACCAGGTGCACGGCCGCAACACCTTCCAGCGGGACAAGGCCAAGGGCCTGGATAAGGAGAAACTACGGGCGGCGACCGTCGACATCGGCGCCATCATGGATTTCGCGTCCTCGTTCGGCACGCTGGTGCTGACCCGCGCATACGCCGACTGGTCGGCCGAGGTCAACGCCGCCTACCACGGTCAACTGGTCGGCCGTGCCGTCGACCTGGTGCAGTTGTTCCCGGCTGCCGCCTACGGCAAGAACGGCGCCGACATCCGGTTGGCCGTCGACGCGGTCGAGGACATGTTCCGGCTGCCCGACCTGACGCACGTGGTGATCGTTGGCGGCGACTCCGACTACATCGCGTTGGCGCAGCGGTGCAAACGTCTGGGCCGCTACGTCGTCGGTATCGGCGTGGCCGGAGCGAGCAGCCAGTCGTTGGCCGCTGCCTGCGACGAGTTCGTCACCTACGACGCGCTGCCCGGGATCTCCACCACCACCGCGAGCCCGGCGCCCAAGAAGCGCGCACGTCGCGCAAGTTCCGGCGAGCCGGACGAGGAGCCGCCCGCGCCGGACCCGCAGGTGGCGGCCACCGGTCTGCTCGAACGCGCGCTGCGCATCGGCCAGGAGAAGGACGACGTGGACTGGCTGCACAATTCGGTGGTCAAAGCCCAGATGAAGCGGATGAACCCGTCGTTCAGCGAAAAGTCCCTGGGATTCAAGTCTTTCAGCGACTTCCTGCGCTCGCGCAGTGATGTGGTCGAACTCGACGAAAGCACCACCACGCGAATGGTGCGCCTGAAGAATTAGCGGTCTATCTCTCCGAGGATGCCGCGCTCGATGCTGCTGCGGGTGTTGTCGGGCAGCACGATGAGGCCGTCCAGTTCGGCGCGCGCCAATTGATATGCGTGCTGGCGTTCCTGGGTCGTGGCGGCGGTGTCCGCCGCGATTCGCAGCAGGCTCTGCGCCCGCGCCAGCCGCTGCCGCTCCTGCTTGGAGAAGTCGCTGCTGCGCCTGCGCGTCGCCTCGGCTTCCGCGGCGTTGAACGCGGTCACGTAATCCTCGACGGCGTCCAGATATTCGCGGGCGGCCTCGCGATCGTCGAACAGATCCTCCGCCCGCAGCGGCCTGTGCAGGTCCGCTCGCAGCTTGGCGCGGTGGAAGCGGGTGGTCAGCGGGTCACGCATGTCGGTCATCACCGGGAAGTCCAACAGCCGGGTGGCATCGAGTTCGTACTCGAGCCAGCGCGCATCGGTCTTCTCGTGCGCTTCGAGCGCACGCTTGATGGCCTGCCAGTGCGCCGCCGGGTTTCCCGCCGCGGGTGCGCGGGTCGGCGCGCCGGATATCGCGTCCGGCGAATCAGCGTTCTCCCATCTCCGCCGGTTCATCGCCGAGATCGCCCTGATGCCCGCCGCGATCAGGCCGATCAGCGGCAAGGCCAGCAGCAGCAACTCGACCAACCGGAACAGGACGCCCACGACGCCAGGATGCCACTACTTTTTCAGCGTTTGTCGATCTGCCCGGCCGCGATCTGATCGGCCGCCTTCGCGGCGACACCCCCGGCCAGGCGGGACGCCACCTCGGGGGCGTTGGCCGCGAACCGCGCCAGGGCGCGCTGCCGCAGCGGCGCCACGGTGACCTCGCCGCGATTTCGCTCGATTGCGGTCACCACCGCGGCCCCCACCTGCTCGGGCGTCCCGGTGCCGATCAGCGGCGGTGCGGAAGCCCCGGAGTCGGCGAACATCCCGGCGCCGCCGATCGCCCCGGGGCTGACCACGGACACCCCGACACCGGCGGGACGCAGGTCGTCGCGCAGACACAGGGCGAAACCGCGCAGGCCGAACTTGGTCGCCGCGTAGAGCGACGCGCGTGCCGTCGCGGTCTTCCCGGAGATCGACGAGATGTAGACGAAGTGCCCGGAGCCCCGCTCGGTGAATGCCGGGATCAGCTCGCGGGTCATCTGCACCGGCACCTCGAGATTGACGCGTAACGCGCGGTCGACCTGCTCGGCGGTGAAGCTGTCGAGTTTGCCCGAGGCCGGCAGCGCCGCGTTGGCGACCAGTACGTCGATCGGGCCCGCCTCGGCCAGCAGCGCCGCGGCGGCGCCGGGCTGTGCGAGGTCGCTGACGATCGTACGGTGCCCGCTGCCCGACAGCGATGCCACCAACTCGTCGAGTTCCTGCCGCTTGCGGGAGCTGACGATCAGCCGCGCTCCCCGTTGCGCCAGCGCCTTGGCGATCGCTCTTCCCAGCCCGCCGGTCGCGCCGGTGAGCAGAACAGTCTTGCCGCTTAACTCCATGCGTTGACGGTAGTCGAACGGCTGCGATCAGGACGCGACCGCATGGCCGGGCAGCCCGTAGCGCGCGGCCCAGGTCTGGGCCGTCCACCCGGAACGGCGGTGCAGACCCATGGCGCGGTTGATGGCCGTGGTGACACAGTGCGGAGCATCCAGCAGGAGCATGTGCCCGGCAGCGGGCTGCTGCATGTACACCGCATCGGGGATGGCCGCGACAAGATCCTGGGCATGGGCATCCGGGATGGTGATGTCTGCCCCACCACTGACGACGACCGTCTTGGCGCTGATCGATGTCAAGCTTGCGTAGACGTCGTAGTCGCAGAGGTCGCGCAGGAAGGCGGTGGCGGTCAAGGGCGACACGGCACGGGTGGATTCGGTTGCCAGCGCGGCGAAGCCGGTGTGGGCGATGTCGCGGCTGGAATACCGGGCCAGCATTGCGTGCAGTGGGCGGATCAGCGAGCGGATGGTGCGCTCGGTCGCCCGGTGCGGCATGCGGGCCGCGAGATCGAACAACACGCGCGCGGTCGGGCTGGCCAGTACGCGGCCCAATCCGCGCTCGGAGATCCGCCCGGCCGCGGCCGCGACAAGGACGAGGCTCTCCGGTTCCACCGGCCGTTCGGGGCGGCTCAGGTAGGCCAGCGCGGTCATGCCGCCCAGCGAATGCCCCGCCAGCGTCACTGGCCCGCTGACCCGCAAGGTGGTGAGGACGTCGGCGAGATCGGCGGCCAGCCGCTCGGCGCGGTAGGTGTCGGTTGGGCCGCCGGTCGAGCGGCCGTGTCCGCGGTGGTCGTAGGAGATGATGCGCAGCGCACTGCCCCAGCGGTGCCGCAGCTGGCGGATCTAGATTGCCCAGCTGTCCTGAGTCAGGCAGAGTCCGTGCAGCAGAACTACGGTATGCAGCGGCTGACGCTGACCGTAATCGCGGACTGCAAGCCGCGCCCCGTCGCCGGCAATCACCGTCCGTTCGATACATTTCGGTTGCGGCACAATGGTATTCGAGTGAGGCACGGCGTACTCCTGACCGGTGTCGATGGCGGGCGGGTCGTCGCCTGCTCTGTGTTGCGCCTGAAGTTACGGGCCGGTGGCCGTCGGTGCGCGCTTGTGCGCGATAGCCACGCAACAAGCGATCTGCGGGTTGTGCGCATTCTGCGCGGCAACGCCATACGAGTCGGTGCGCATGTATGGTGATGCGGCGTTTTCGCGGGCACCGTGGTGTGCCACCATGACAGGGCGCCCAACCGTCAGGAGATTCAATGCCGAACCGATTGACCGACAAAGTCGCCCTCATCAGTGGCGGGGCCCGCGGCATGGGCGCGTCCCATGTTCGGGCGCTGGTCGCCGAAGGAGCCAGGGTCGTGTTCGGCGACATTCTGGACGACGAGGGCAAGGCGGTCGCCGCCGACGTCGGCGACGCGGCGCGTTATGTGCACCTCGACGTCACCGACCCCGCTCACTGGGACGCGGCGGTGCAGACCGCGCTGGCCGAGTTCGGCCGTCTCGACATTCTGGTGAACAACGCCGGCATCATCAACATCGGAACCTTCGAGGACTACCAGCTTTCCGAATGGCAGCGGATCCTCGACATCAACCTCACCGGCGTCTTTCTCGGCATCCGGTCGGTGGTCAAACCGATGAAGGAAGCCGGCCGGGGGTCGATCATCAACATCTCCTCGATCGAGGGGTTGGCCGGCACGATCGCCTGTCACGGTTACACCGCAACGAAATTCGCGGTCCGGGGGCTGACCAAGTCGGCCGCCCTGGAGCTGGGTCCGAGCGGGATCCGGGTCAACTCGATCCATCCGGGCCTGATCAGGACACCCATGACCGAATGGGTGCCCGAAGACATCTTCCAAACCGCGCTGGGGCGCATCGCCGAACCGCAGGAAGTCTCGAACCTGGTGATCTACCTCGCCAGTGATGAGTCCAGCTACTCAACCGGTTCGGAGTTCGTGGTCGACGGTGGCTGCGTCGCCGGTCTGGGCCACAAAGACTTCTCCGCGGTCGACACCGCCGAGCAGCCGGAATGGGTCACCTGAGCGCGTCGCGCAAATGCCGGCACTGACTGGCGAAGAACGACAACGAAATCGGCGCGTTCGGCGCGAGCAGGTCGAAGGCGTGGAAAGCGCCGGCGGCGATGTGTTCGTGCACGGGAACGCCCGCATCGCGCAGTCGCTGCGCGTACGAGACGCACTCCTGGTGGAACAGGTCGAGGGTTCCGACTCCGATCCAGGCGGGCGGCAGGCCGGACAGGTCGGCGCGCCGCGCCGGTACCGCCTCGCCGGGGTCCGCACCGGACAGATACCACTGCCAGGCCAGCTGATTGTCCCGCTCGCTCCACATAATGCGTTTGCGTCCATCGGGTTTCGCGCCGGTCCGGTCATCGAGCATCGGGTAGACCAGCAGCTGGAACACCGGCCTGACGTCGCCGCGGTCATGGGCGCGCTGCGCCAGTGCGGCCGCGAAGTAGCCGCCGGCGCTCGCGCCTCCGACCGCGATCCGCGCGGGGTCCACCCAGGATTGGCGCTGCAACCACAACAGCGCCGCGTAGCAGTCGTCCAGCGGGGCCGGGTAAGGATGCTCCGGTGCCAGGCGGTGCTCCACCGCGACCACCGCCGCGCCGGCCAGGTAGGAGAGTTTGCGGCAGTACCGGTCCTCTTGGGCCGCACTACCCATCACGGTTCCGCCGCCGTGGATCCACAGCAGCGCCGGCGCCCGGGACGGCAATCCGGCCGGCCGGTGCACCCGGACGGTGACGTTCTCGTCGACCGCGACGACCGGCACATCACGCTCGCGTCCGGTCACACCGGCCAGTCCCATCAGGGCGCGGGGAAATTTCAGGCCGCGATGCAGCCGGTATCCCCTGGGCAGGATCCGGGCGATCGAGCGAAGCCCGGGGTCGACCGCATGCCGGGACGTGAACGCGTCGGCGGGATACTGGTTGCTCATCGTCCCCGACCATACATTCACAGATAATCGTCGGCGGGCGCGGACGGGTCGGGCACCGACAACCAAGGGCACCAGTTTTAGGGACTGAAGTCACTAGAGACGGGCAGCGTGCCCTGACGAACATGGTGGCGTGACTGCCTTCTCTTCCGTTGGGAACTTACCGATTTCCACTGTGACCGGCGACCCCGTGGCGCGGGTGGCGGCCGACGCGAGCCTCGCCGACGCCGCGCGCGCTCTGGTGTCCGAGAACGTCGGTGCGATGGTCGTCGGCGACGAGGACAATCCGGGCGCCCTGGTGAGCGAACGTGACATCGTGCGCGCGGTGGCCGGCGGGATGGACCCCGAGTCCGTCCGGGCCATCGACGTCGCCAGCACCAAGTTGGTGTGGTGTGACGCCGACGCCACCATCGACGAAGTCGCGACCCGGATGATGGACCGCTACATCCGCCACATCCTGGTCGAACGCGACGGCGCGCTGGTGGGCATCGTCTCGGCCCGCGACGTTCTCGGCGTCTACTGCTCGGAAGCCGAACTCGACTTCAGTTAGAACGCGTCGGGATCCCGCTGCACGTCAGCGGGCACCGGGTGCTGGTAGAGCCGGGACGCGTTCTCCCAGGTGATTTTCCGGATCACGTCGTCCGGCAGTCCGCCGATCTCCTCGTGGATGGTCTGCTGGGTGTGCGGCCACGTCGAATCACAGTGCGGGTAGTCGGCTTCCAGCATGATGTTGTCCACGCCGATGCGTTCGTACTGCACGAACGACGATTTGTCCTCTACGGCGCAGAACCAGAAGTTGCGCTTGAAAACCTCTGCAGGGGTGAGTGATTCACCGAGTGCACGCCAGGTTCCGTACATCTCGTGATAGCTCAGCATATGATCCAGCCGGTCCAGTAGCCCTGCCACCCAACCGATCCCGCCTTCCGACAGGCAGATCTTGAGGCCGGGGAATCTGCTGGGCAGCCCCGAGTACAGCCAGTCCACGGCGGCCGAGATCGCGTAGGCGAAGAACAGCACACCGGGCACGTCGGGCGGCGCGTCGGGGGTCGTCGAGGGTGACGAGCCCGAGGAACCGATGTGCAGATTCACCACCGTGCCGGTCTCGGCGCACGCCGCCATCATCGGCTCCCAGTGGCCCGAGTGGATGCTCGGAAATCCCAGCATTGCCGGGTTTTCGCTGAATGTCATGGCGTGGAACCCGCGTTCGGCGTTCTCGTAGATCATCTTGGCGCCCAGCTCGGGATCCAGCAGCCAGGGCAACTGACAGGGGATGATCCGGCCCGGATAGGGCCCCGCCCACGCTTCCAGATGCCAGTCGTTCCACGCCCGCACCGAAGCCAGCGCCAGCTCCCGGTCCTTGGTCACCTGCTGTAGCCGCTGGCCGGCAAAGCCCGGCAGGAACGACGGGAAGTTCAGCGAGGAAAAGATGCCGTTGAGGTCCATGTCCTTGACCCGCGCGTGGATATCCCAGGCGCCCCTGCGCATTTCGTCGAATCGGACCGGTTCGAACCCGTACTCCGACACCGGCCGGCCCACCACGGCGTTGAAGCCGACATTGGGCAGCACCTGGCCGTCGTACACCCAGGTCTGTCCGCCTTCCGGGGTGTCCACCACGGTGGGCGCCCGGTCGGCGAACTTCCGCGGCAGGCGACCGGTGAAGGTGTCCGGGGGTTCGACGATGTGGTCGTCCACCGAGATGACGGTGTAGCGGCGGTCCGCTCGGGGGGGATCCGGTAACAGCGTGACCGTGCGCTGCTCACCGGTCTTGGCGGTGGTGAAGTTCAGGTCGGCGGCCAACTCGTCAATCGATTTCACACCGGTCTCCTTTCATCGCCGAGCAGTCGCAAACTCGCACGATATCCGGGCGATTTGTGCGATTTCGCGTCTGCTCGCGGGGATCAGGTGAGCACATCGGGATCGGCTTTGATCGTCATCCGCGCCGCACCCGCCCAGTAGACGTCCGCGGCGCGCTCGATCAGCGAGGCGCGCATGCCCACCATGTCCGACCACTTCATCTGCGACGGCGCGATGCCGGTCAGCAGGACGTCGTAGGCCATCCGGCACACCCGTTCGATGGACGCGGCCCGGTACACGGCCTCGGGCAGGTTGCGGCCGGTGGCGATGACGCCGTGGTTGGCCAGCACCGTCAGGTTGGCGCTGCCGATGTGGGCCACCAGATCTGCTGCGCGAGAGGGGGTATCGATCTCGCCGTCGTAGGCTTCGATGAAGCACATGTCGTCCAGGAACAGTGATCCGGTTTGATGCACCAGCTCGGGCAGCCGGCCCAGCGCCGCCAGCACGCACACGTAGTAGGGGTGGTTGTGGATGACCACCCGGGCGTCCTCGCGGACGCGGTGCAGTTCGGTGTGAATGTGGATGGCCGGGGTGACATCCCACCGACCGCGCACCACACGGGCATCGGCGTCCACCTCGCAGATATCGGACGCGATGAGTTCCTGCCACCACAACCCCCACGGATTGACCAGCATGTCGGTCTGGCCGTCACGCTGCCAGGTGATGTGTCCGGCCATGTTCTCGGCGAAGCCGATCGAGGCGAGATGGCGGAATGCCAGCGCGAGCGCCTGCTCGTCGGACAGGTCCACCCCGATCGGCGGCACCACCGACGGCGCCCACACCTCCAGCCCGCCACGCCGTCCCTGGGGAGAGTTCATAACCCGGCCTCCATCCTGGCTCGAAGATTCTGGCGGAGCTCACCTTTGGCGACCTTGCCACCCGACGAACGGGGCAGCTCGTCGACCACGATGAGCCGCTCGGGCAGTAGTTCCTTGGAAATCCCCAGCGCCAGAAGATGATCGACGAGTTCCGGCAGCTCAAGGGTGTGCGAGTCGACGAGTTCGGCGTAGAGGCAGACCTTTTCGCCGAATACCGGATCGGGCATCGCCACCGCGGCTGCCAGCGCCAGCGCGGGATGCGTCATGGCGGAGTCTTCGACCTGCGCGGCGCTGATGTTCTTGCCGCCCCGCACGATGAAGTCGGACGTGCGCCCGGTGACGCTGAGATAGCCGTCCGCGTCAATCTCGCAGATGTCACCCATCCGCATCCACCCGTCGCGGGTGAACAACCGGTCGTGGTCGATCCCGCCCAGATAGCCGAGGCTGGTGGCCGGACCGCGGCAGGCGGGCTGGCCGCGCCCGGTCCCGGTGACGTCGCGGTCGCCGTCGTAGAGCCGGACGTTCATCTCCGGGACGATCCGGCCACCGGTACGCAGCCGGTGGTGCAGCGAGTCCTCGAGGGTGGTGGCACTGAGCAACCCGGTTTCGTTGGACCCGTAGAACTGCAGGATCTTGGCTCCGGTGAGTTCCTCGAAAGCCGCGGCCGGCCGGTACGGCAGCGCCTCGCCGCCGGTGAACACCACCCGCAGCGAACTCAGGTCACACTCGCGCACCATCGGGTCGGCCATCAGCATCGTCAATTGCGTACTGACACAACACAATACGGTGACCTTGTGCCGTACGATCGCCGCACACGCCGCCGCGGTGGAGAACCGGCGCAGCAGCACCGTGGTGGCGCCCAGGTAGATCGGGGTGGTGTGACTGGTCCACAGCCCGAACCCGAACGGCATCGGTATGACCGGCAGAAAGACGTCGTCAGGGGTCAAAAGCCCGTTGGCGACGGCCTTCTGGTGAAAATAGTGCCACCGATTCTGGGTGTGCACGACGCACTTGGGCAGGCCCGTGGTCCCGGACGTGGAGTTGATCAGGAAGACGTCGTCGGGTCCGAGTGGTGACTCGACGCCCGGCGCCGTGGCCGGCACGTCGACGTCGAGCCGCAGCGCGGCACCGGCACGATTGAGTACCAGCACCGGAACCGGGAGCTTTGCCTCCGCGGCGACCGTGCGGCGTTGCTGATCGCTGATCAGGACCCGGGGTTCGGTGACCCCCAGCAGGTGGGCGACCTCGCGGGTGCCGGCGCGGGCGCCGATGCCGACGACGACGGCGCCGCAGCGCTCGACGGCGACGAACAGCACATGGATGGCGGCAGTGTCGCCGTGCCACACCGCAACCCGGTCACCGCGGCCGATCCCGTATCCGGCCAGCTGTCCGGCCAGCGCGGTCGCCGCGGCATCGAACTCCCGCCACGTCAGGGCGCCGTCGGGATGGTCGATATAGGCGGCCCGGTCCGGTGACTGTGCCGCATTGCGGCGAACGGCGTCGGACAGTGTCGAGTCCGTCCACCAGCCGGCGGCGCGGAACGCCGCCGCATCCCCGGCCGTGAATGCCGGCGACCGCGTGATGCTCAGCGCGCCGGCGGTCATTACCGAATGATAGGAAAGCCCACAGTGAGGCAGGTCACCGGCCGCCGGGTGCACGCCCCGCTGACCAGCACTCCAAGAATCTCCCAAGAACCTTCCAAGAGCCGGCACGGAACCTGATATCGCCCGAAATCCGCCGGGCACAGACCGATGTCAGGAGTCCAGGGACCGTCATGGCCATTGTCGATTCACCGACCCACTACCACCCGCACCCGCCGACCGGCTTCCGCGAGCAACCCCGGCGCCACCCCTGGGAGATCGGGCTGCTTGTTCTGGTCATCGCGTCCAGCGTCGTGCTGTACCTGATCGCCTGCGCGGTGGTGCTGTCCGGCAAGGTCAGCCTGTTGTGGCTGTCGGTGCTGGCCACGCCGGTGCTGCTGTTCCTCGGCCGCGGGCTGAACTACGGCCGCCAGCGCACCAACGGCGTCAAGATGTCTCCGACCCAATTTCCCGAGGGCTATTGGCTGGTCGTCGAGGCGGCGCAGCGTTTCGGGCTCGCCGAGGTGCCGGACGCGTACGTCGTGCTGGGCAACGGGCAGATCAACGCCTTCGCCAGCGGCCACGGGTACCGCCGCTACGTCGTGGTCTACAGCGACCTGTTCGAAATCGGTGGCCAGGCGCGCGACCCCGAGGCGCTGGCCTTCGTCATCGGCCACGAGGTCGGCCACATCGCGGCCGGTCACGCCTCCTACTGGCGTCAGCTCAGCCAGCTGGCCATGAAGATTCCGTTCCTGGGGCAGGCGCTGTCCCGGTCGATGGAGTACACCGCCGACAACTACGGCTACGCGTTCCGCCCGGAGGGCGCCCGCCGCGCGATCGGCGTGCTGAGCGCCGGCAAGTACCTGCTGCGCTGGGTCGATTTCGACGGCATGGCCGATCGGGCCGGTGCCGAAACCGGATTCTTCGTGTGGCTGGCCAACGCCCTGGCGTCTCACCCGGTGAACACGTGGCGCGCATCGGCCCTGCGCAACCGCGCCGTCGCGGGCGCGCTGTTCTTCCGGCCCCGGCAGCCGGTGGCGGCCCCGCAGTGGCCCGCACCCGCTCCCGCCCCCTGGCCCAGGTGAGTGCGCGCGGCGATGAAGACCAAGGTCGTCGTCCTGCTGACCGGCTGGGCCGTCGCGGTGGTGCTGCTACTGCACTACGTGATGCTCAGCCGGGCCGGCCTTCCGGTCGACTGGATGCTCTACCTCGGACTGCCGGTCACCGCGGCCGGCGTGCTGTTCGCGCTGATGCTGGCCAACGTGGGCGCCGGATGGGAGACCAAGACGGTCAGCGTCGGTCAGCCGCTCTTCAGACGGATCTTCCAGCGCACAAAGCCGAGATAGAAGATGCTCAGCACCACCAGCATCGCCATGTCGAAGGTCCACGCCCCGGCCGTGTGTTTCCAGTGCGAGTCTTTGGGGACCTGTGGAACCGGACAGAGTCTGGTCAGGTCGATCGTCGACGCCGACGTCGCGAAGCCCCATCGCGCCGGGGTGACCCACGACATCTGATCCAACCCGAGACGGTTGGTGACCGGGATCATGCCGCCGGAGAACACCAGCTGCGACATGACGGCCACCACCAGCAGCGGCATGATCTGCTCGCTGGTCTTGGCCAGCGACGACAGCACCAGCCCGAGCATGGCCGAGGCGACGGTCGTCGCCGCGATGTCGGCGTACAGCTCGAGCGCCGGGCTGCCCAGCACGACGGCGCTGGCCTTCGGGCCGGGCTTGCCGACTAGCGCGATCACGGTCACGATCGCCGACTGGATGAGCGCCAGGATGGTGTAGACGCACACCTTGGCCAGCAGGTATGCGGTGGTGGACAACCCCACCGCCTGTTCTCGCAGGAAGATCGCCCGCTCACCGATGAGGTCGCGGATGGTCAGCGCCGTCCCCATGAAGACCGCGCCGACGTTGAGCAGCACCAGGATCTGGGCCGGCTCGGTGGGCGCGTCACTGGTCAGCGGCGGGGCGTTGAACCCGACGTCGCCGGGCACCGACATGGACAGCGAACCCATGATGAACGGCAGTATCGCCAGGAAGATGAAATAGCCGCGGTCGGAGATGATCAGCCGCAACTGGCGTCGGGCGATCGTGGAGAACTGCCGGACCAGGCTGGTATGCGCCGCTTCGCCGAGCTCGGCGGGTTTCTCCGTCGGCGGTACCGGCGGCGGCGGCCCGGTCTGCGCCAGATAGCGGGCCTTGGCGCCGTCCGGGTCCTCGGCCACCGAGCTGAAGATGTCGGCCCAGTTGGTGGTTCCCATCGACGGGCCGATCTGGTTGGGCGGCCCACAGAACGCCGTCTTGCCGCCGGGCGCCAGCAGCAGCACCTGGTCACACACATCGAGATAGGTCAGCGAGTGCGTGACGACCAGCACCACACGCCCGGCGTCGGCCAGCTGCCGCAGCATGGTCATGACCTGGCGGTCCAGCGCCGGGTCCAGACCGGAGGTGGGCTCGTCCAGGATCAGCAGCGACGGCCCGGTGAGCAACTCCAGCGCCACCGAGGCGCGCTTGCGCTGACCACCCGACAGCTTGTCGACGCGCGTGTCGAGGTGCTTGGTCATCTCGAGTTCCTCGAGGACCCGGGCGACCACCTGCTCGCGGTCGTCCTTGGTGGTGTCGGGCGGCAGCCGCAGTTCGGCGGCGTACATCAGCGCCTGCCGTACCGTCAGCTGGCCGTGCACCACGTCGTCCTGCGGGACCATGCCGATCCTGCTGCGCAGCGAGGCGTACTCGGCGTGCACGTTGTGTCCCTCGAACGACACCGTGCCGCTGGTCGGCTGGGTGTATCCGGCGACCAGTTTGGCGAAGGTCGACTTACCCGCGCCCGACGGACCGATGACCGCGGTGAGCATGCCCGGCCGCGCGGTGATCGAGATGTTGTCCAGCAGCGTCTTGTTGCCCTCGATCGTCCAGGTCACCCCGCGGACGTCCAGACCACCGGTCCGGGTTTCCAGCAGGCTCTCTTCGCGACGTGACAGCGCACCGTTGGCGAAGACGAGGTCGATGTTGCCGATCGTGACCACGTCGCCGTCGCGCAGGATCGCCGATTCGACGCGGGTGCCGTTGACGAACGTGCCGTTGATGCTGCGGTTGTCCCGGATCTCGGTGCCGCCCGGCGACGGGATCAGGGTGGCGTGGTGGCGGGAGGCCAGCACTTCGGGGATGACGATGTCGTTGTCGTCGGCGCGACCGATCTTGACCGCACCCGGCGGGACGTCCCCAGCCTTCCCCGGCCGCAGGATCTTCATCATCGAGGTCCGGCCGCCCGACTGCGCCGTGGGACCGATCACCGGAGGCGGCTGCTGCTGCGCGGAGGACCGGTAGATCTGTGGCGACGGCTGCTGCATCGGCTGGGGACCCGACGGATACCGCGGCTGCGGGCCCGACTGCTGGCCCGGCGGGGCCGCGGGCATCCGCGCGGTCGACGGATGTTGTTGCGGCGGGACGCCCCAGTTGCCGCCGGTCGGTGGTTGCCCGCCCTGGGCGGGGATGGGTCCACTGGGCCGGGACGGAATCGACATTGCGGTGGTCGCCGGTGGGCGCCCGACCGAGCCCTGATTACGCCGGCCGACTTCGAAGTCGAGCGCCGGTCCGTCCGGGTTGCCGATGTTGACGCGCTGACCGTCCTGGATGTCGACGACCGGCACCCGGCGGTTGTTGACGTACAACCCGTTGAGGCTGCCGTTGTCGATGGCAACCCATCGACCCTGGTCGAAGCGCAGCAAGAGGTGCACGCGCGATATCAGGGGGTGCGCCACGCGGACGTCGGCGCGCAGATCGCGCCCGATCACCACGTCGTGGCCTGCTGCAAAGGTGCGTTCGGCTCCGTCATACCGCACGGTCAGCACCGGTGGGGCGGCTGTTTGGGTCATCGCAACCAACTTTATCGGCAGGGACGCCAACTAAAGAAGCCAGACGTCGTTTGTAACCGGGGTAGGTAACCGGGCGGGGCCCGGTCAGCCGCGCGCGGTGGCCCCCGAAGCCGCTGCGAACGCTGACATTTCGATCCGTTGAGCCCTATCCTTCAAGCCTCTGGCGTATCGGGCCCCAAGGAGAGAACTTGACCACCTTATCCGACGATCTGCGCACGTTGAGCTACGAAGCGTTCGTGTATTTCTACCCGCTGGTCACCATGGACGTGACCCGCTTGCAGGCGTTCAATTCGGCGCCCGGCTCGCGCCCCGGTTTCGGGCCGCCCAACCAGTTCTCCCACCTGCGGGAGTTCCCGCCGGCGGAGTTCCGTTCGGTGGTGCGGCCGAACTTCGACACCCTCTACTCGATCGCGTGGCTCGATCTGCGCAACGGCCCGGTCCGTCTGCACGCCGACGACACCGACGATCGCTTCTACATGCTGCCGATGCTGGACATGTGGTCGGATGTGTTCGCCAACCCCGGCAAACGAACCACCGGTACCGGAGCGCTGGACCTGGTGATCACCGGTCCGGATTACCGCGGGGACCTCCCCGCGTCGGCGACGGTCGTGGAAGCGCCGACCCCCTACGTCTGGCTGATCGGCCGGACCCAGACCAACGGGCCTGACGACTACCCGGCGGTACATAAGGTGCAGGACGGCTACCGGATCACCGAGCTCGGGCCGAAGGCTGAAGTCGAGCCCGACCTGGGCCACGACGTGACCACCGAACCGCTCAAGGTCGTCAACGGCATGACCGCCATCGACTATCTGACCTATGCCGTCGAGCTGCTGCGGGTCAACCCACCCCATGCGACCGACTTCTCCATCCTTTCCCGCCTGGCTCTGCTCGGCATCGAGCGGGGCAAGCCGTTCGACGCGAGCCGGTTCAGCGCGGACCAGGTCGCGCAGATCCAGCAGGGCAAAGACGATGCCCTCGCCGACATGCTGGCGGCCGGACCGAGGCTCGCGACCAGCGTCAACGGCTGGGTCAATCTCAGCGAGGGCATGGGGGTCTACGGCAACAACTACTTCCGTCGCGCGGTGGTGGCCTTGATCGGTCTGGGTGCCAACCCTCCCGAAGACGCGGTGTATCCGCTGCTGGCGTCCGACGCCGACGGGAATGCGGTCAGCGGCGACAACGACTACGTCGTTCATTTCGATGCGGACAAATTGCCGCCCGTGGACGCGTTCTGGTCGATCACCATGTACGACGCGGACGGATTCCAGGTCGCCAACGATCTGAACCGGTTCGCGATCGGCGACCGAGATCGACTGCACTACAACGACGACGGCTCGCTCGATATCTACATCCAGCACGAGGACCCCGGCCCGGAACGCCGGAACAACTGGCTACCCGCTCCCCGCGGCCCGGTCGGAGTGACGATGCGGCTCTACGCGCCCCGGCCTGAGGTCATCACCGGCGGCTGGTCGGCGCCGCCGGTTCGCCGGGTCTGATGCACCGCGCGAATATGATGAACGACCACCGGAAGGAGATCTGCATGGCTTCCTGGAAGCGGCCCGCAGGTGCGTTCGCCATCGCGGCGCTCGCCCTCACCGGCGCGCCCGAGATGTTCGACATCGGCCGCCCGCCCGGCAAGACGATGGCCGACGTGTGCGTCAACGCAGGGCGCCGCATTTCGGTCAGCGGCTGCACCAATATCGCCGACGCCGTCGCCCCCTATGCGCCGCCCCCGACGGACTATGCGCCGTTGCCGGAGGACTACCCGCCGCCCCCGCCGCCGCCGCCGCCGAACATCAACGTCTGCGCGAATGTGGGTCGGCGCGTCACCATCAGCGGGTGCGTTTAGCCGCTAGGGCCTGCCGTTGCCGCGGCGGATTTCCTGCAGGCACTGCAGCCGGGTCTGCCCGGTCTGCTCCATGCAGACCCGGACCGGTGTCTCCTGCTCGGTGGGCGGCGGGCTCTCGTTCGGTTCCAGGGTGGCGCTGACCGTCGGGCTGGCCGCGGTGCCTTCGGTCAGAGACCAGATGCTGGTGTTGGTTCCGGCGATCGTCGAGCAGTAGGCGGTCGCTCCGGTCTTGGTGGTACCCAGGCTGCCGAGCGGAAAGCAGTCCGCTCCGATGGCGACGACGGGGATCTCGGGCGCCGATGTCGTTGGCGGCGTGGCGCCGGCCCCGGTGGTCGAGGCCGGCTGCGCACTGGTCGCGGGCGGTTGCGGAGCGGGCGTCGCGTGCTCCTCCTTGTCGGCGCGCAGATACTCCCGAAGCCCGAACACCACCGCGACGACCAGCAGGACGGCGAGCAACGCCGGCACCAGGACGGCGGGCCGCATCAGCGAACGTCGCGGCGCTGAGGCGGCCACCGCCGGCAGGGACAGGCTGGTCTCGTCGGGATCTCCGGCGCCGCCCAGGTTGTGGCTCAGGGCCCGCGCGAAATCGATGCACCGCAGGTAGCGATCCTTGGGGTCTTTGGCCAGTGCCTTGGCGAAGACCGGATCCAGATTCGACAGTTCCGGGCTGCGCTCGCTGATGGCCGGCGGCGAAGCGCTCAGGTGCTGGCTGATCACCACCGCGGGATTGGTGTGCTGAAACGGCGGCGCACCGGTGAGCAGCTGGTATGCCGACGCGGCAAGCGCGTACTGGTCCGCTCTCCCGTCGAGGTCGTTGCCCATCAGCTGTTCCGGCGCCGCGTAGGCCACGGTGCCCACCGTCATGTTGGTCGCGGTCAGTCCCGTCGATTCGCCTACCAGACCGGCGATGCCGAAGTCGGCCAACAGAATTCGCCGGTCCGGCGAATCGGGCTGGGCGATCAGGATGTTCGCCGGCTTGACGTCGCGGTGCAGCAGCTTGTTCAGGTGGGCATAGTCGAGCGCTTCGGCGACCGCGGTGACGATGTCGACGACTTCCGCGCCGGGCATGCCGTTGGGGTACCGCTCCTCCAACAACTCCCCCGCGTCGGTGCCGTCGACGTAGTCCATGTCGATCCACAACTGGCCGTCGGACTCGCCGCGGTCATGCACCGCAACGATGTGCGGGTGCCACAGCGTGGCCGCGGTGTCGGCTTCGCGGTGGAACCGCTCCCGATATTCGCTGTCGGCCGACACATCGGCTTTGAGCACCTTCAGCGCGTCCTGGCGCGGCAGTCGGGGGTGCTTGGCCAGATAGACCTCACCCATGCCGCCGGATCCCAGCCGCTTGATGACGGTGTACCCGGCAAACGTCGATCCTTCGTCGAGCGCCATGGCCGCATAGTAGCCCGCAGGACGATTACGGAAACCGACCCTGGGGCTCTGCACCGGCCCAGCCGCCGGTTTCATCGGCCCGCACGGGGTAGTTTGGCGTCCATGTCCGAGCGCGACAACATATTCCCCGACGACGTGCCCATCGCCGACGCCGCTGAACAGCTGCGGCCCACGACGGATTTCCCAGACGATGACGAATACGAGGGCGGCCCCGCCGAGTTGCCGCTCGAGGCGAGCGCTGCGGACTGGCAGGAACAGCAGGAAACGGTGGTGATCGACGACGAGCCGGAGGACTCCGACTGAGTTGCCGTCGCGGTGCGCCGTGCGGGCCGTCAGCTAATGCACGGCTGTGCGGCGAATGTCGTCGACGAAGCTTGCCCAAAGGGTACGGACTGTAAATGGCCCGTCAATCTCTCGTAAATACCGCTCCGCCGACCTCGCGGATGAGGGCGGCAACGGCATAGATTCGAGAAGGCCGGTCGATCAGAGGGGCGCCCGGGCCAGTCCCCACCGTTAGGAGGCGTCATGCCGACAATCGAGACGCGACTCCGCCAGCAGCTACGCAACTACGCAGTCGAGTTGCGTCAAGTGGCCTACACCATGCCCAACGGGGTTGGCGAGCACGATCTACTCCGGTTGTCCGACCAGATGCGCGCCGCGGCCGATCAGGTGATCAGTAGAGGGGCTTAACTGCCCGCGCGGGGGGCCATGTCCTCGATCGCTTGAAGGACTTGAGGTTTCCCCACTAACTTGGCAAATCTATGCGTTTGCCTTTGCGCCACACCGATGTGCGCGTCCGCCCCGCTGTGGCGCTGGCCGTCATGTGCCTGAGCATTTTCATCGCCGGCATCGACATCACGGTCGTCAACGTCGCGCTCCCGTCGCTCGCACGCGACTTGCACGCCGACAACGCTGAGCTGCAGTGGATCGTCGACGCATACTCGCTGACCTCGGCCGGCTTTCTGCTGTCGGCCGGCAACCTGGGAGACCGGTACGGCAGACGCGGGCTGCTGTGCTGGGGGCTGGTGCTGTTCGCCGCGATGTCTGCGCTGTCGGCAACCGCCGGCTCACCGGCAGTGCTCATCGCGGCGCGTGCCGCGATGGGACTCGGTGCGGCCAGCATCTTTCCGACCACGCTGGCACTGATCACCAACATCTTCCGAGACCCGGGTCAGCGCGCCAAGGCGATCGGGGTGTGGTCGGCGATGGGAGGACTCGGAGTCGTCGTCGGGCCGATCGCGGGCGGGTGGCTGGTGCAGCACGTCTCGGTGGGCTCGATCTTCTGGATCAACGTGCCCATCGCCGCAGTCGCCATCGCCGGGACTCTGACGTCGGTGCCCACCTCGCGCGATCCCGCTCCCCCGCCCCTGGATGTCACCGGACTGGTCACCTCATCGCTGGGCGTGGCCACCCTCACCTACACGATCATCGAGGCGCCCAACGTCGGGTGGTCCAGCGCACGGACTTTCGGCGGTTTTGTCGCGGCGGCCCTCCTGCTCGCCGGTTTCATCTGGCGGGAGAGACACACCGCGCAGCCGATGCTGCGTCCGTCGATGTTCGCCGATCGGCGATTTTCGGGCGGCTGCCTGACTGTCTCGGCGGCCTACCTGGCGCTGTTCGGGTTCGTCTTCGTGATGGCGCAGTACCTGCAGTTCATCACCGGCTACTCCCCGTTCCAGGCCGGTGCCCGACTGCTGCCGGTCGCCTTCTCCATCGCCGCCGCCAGCATTTTCGCGCCTCGGATCGACGAACGCCTTGGCACTACCGCGGCCGTGGTGGTCGGGCTGCTGAGCTTCGCCGCTGCGATGGGGTGGTCGGCCACTTTCCAGGCCGACACGCCCTACTGGGCCATCGGATCGGCGATGGCCTTGTTCGGCGGCGGACTCGGACTCACGGTCGCGTGTGCGACCGACTCGATCATGGGCTCTCTGGACGTGGCTGCCGCCGGGGTCGGATCGGCGGTGGCCAGCGCGTCGCGGCAACTCGCCGGCAGCCTCGGCGTCGCAATCGTCGGCAGTGCCTTCGCGTCCGTTTACGCAACCTCGCTGGAAACCAATCCAGCTCTGTCCCAACTGGATCCAGGCCGGCGAGGCACGATGCGCCAGTCCATGGCCGCCGCCGATCAGGTGATCGCCCAACTGCCCGCCGGGCAGGCCGGCAGCGTGCGGCACGCGGTCGAAGCCGCTTTCCTGGATGGCTTGTGGGTGGGTTGCCTGGTGTGCGCCGCCGTCGCGGTGATCGCCGCCGCTGCGGTGGCCGCCGTCCTGCCCCGGCGGGCGTCCAGCCCCGAAGAACCTATTGCACGCCAACAGGTTTCGCCCACCCCGGACGGTTGAACCACAGGCTGTCTGTAACATCGCCCGGAAGATAACGCACCCGATCGGAAAGCCGGGGATATGGAGCAGCCTGACAACCAGCCGACCGGCTTGACGGCCGGACAGCTGCCGCGCACCGTGGCGATCTGTCCCGACGGCAACGCGCGCTGGGCGGCCAAGCGCGGACTTTCCACCATGGAAGGCCACTTCGCCGGCGGGGATGTCGCCTTCCGGCGCGTTCGGGACGCCTGCGAGCTCGGCATCGAGCAGCTCTCGCTGTTTGGTTTCTCGACCGAGAACTGGACTCGATCGGCGAGTGAAATCGCCGGTCTGATGGATGTTTTCGCCGCGACGTTCGATCGCGGCATCGTCGCACTGGCCCCACTCGGGATCCGCCTGAAGGTGGTGGGGTCGCGGAGCGGCCTGCCGCAGTCGGTGCTCGACGCGGTTGATCGCGCGGAGGAGGCCACGTCGAAGAACGATCGGATGGATCTGTTCGTCGCCATCAACTACGGCGGTCGGCAGGAAATGCTGGACGCCGCGCAGCGCTACAGCGGCGGGGGCGAGGACGCTTTTCGGCAGCTGCTCTACGCGCCGGGGATGCGCGACCCCGATCTGATCATCCGCACCGGCGGCGACCGCCGGCTGTCCAACGGCTTCCTCTGGCAGTCGGCCTACTCAGAACTGCTCTTCGTCGACGAGCCGTGGCCCGACTTCAGCCGGGAGCGCTTCGAGTCGGCGCTGGCAGAGTTCGGGCAGCGGGTGCGCACGTTGGGCAGCTCACACCGGCAGCTACCCGCACAGACCCCGAACAGTCTGTGACAGTTGACCTTTCAGCACACCCGCGCCGTGACCAACTCGGCCAGCGCCCGCAGTTCAGCCAGACCTACCGGATCCGGTTCGGCGGTCGCCAGTAGCGCCAGCGCCGCCGAGCAGTGCCGCGCGGCCTCATTCTCCGCCCAGGCCCGGCCGCCGGCGCGTTCCACCAGATCGGCCGCCAGCGCCAGCTCACGCTCGCCCAGGACGGTGCCGCTGCGATACAGCGTCGCCAATTCCGCGCCGGCCGCCGTGCCCGAGGACAGGGCGGCAACCACCGGGAAGGACTTCTTTCTCGACTTCAGGTCGGAGGCAACGGGTTTGCCGGTCAGCGATTCGTGTCCCCAGATGCCGAGCACATCGTCGACCAGTTGAAACGCGACGCCCAGGTGACGCCCGAAATCCCGATAAACGTTCGCCAGACACAGATCCTGCGTCACTGACAGCGCGCCGAGCTGGCATGCCACGCCCAGCAGTGCGCCGGTCTTCTTCTCGGCCATGCCGAGGCATTCCGGCAACGTCACGGCGGCACGGTTTTCGAAGGTCAGGTCGTCAGACTGGCCGGCACACAACTCGAGCATGCTCGCCCGCAGCGCCGCGCCGGCCGGTCCGTCGTTGACGAGATCGACCGCCAGCACGAACAGCGCGTCGCCGGTCAGCAGCGCGCGGGAGACGCCGAACGCGGTCCACGCGGTAGGACGGTGTCGCCGGGTCAGGTCGCCGTCCATGATGTCGTCGTGCAGCAGCGAGAAGTTGTGCACCAACTCCACCGCGGCCGCGGCGCCGGCTGCGGCTTCCACGGGTCCGCCCGCCGCACGCGCGCAGGCGAACGCCAGGGCCGGCCGCAACGACTTGCCGCCGCCGCCGGAGATTTCGTCACCGCCGGCGTTGCGCCATCCGAAGTGAAAATCCGCGACTTCGCGAAGTTCACCTGGAAGGGTTGCCAGCACATCGCGAAGCGCCGGTTCCACGAGCCGGCGGGCATCGCTGAGGATTTCTTCGATATCCGCGCTGCCGCAGCCAAGAGTCAGATCGATCGTGTCGCTCACCGTGTCTCCAATCCACGCCTACCGAGATCGCTGCGCGGTCAAGCCCGATTGGCCGGTGCAGGACTAAGACTGGCGGGAAGCTATCAGATCCGCGTCGGTCAGCGCGGAATATTGACGAAACCGTAACCGCGGAAAAGTCCGCTGCGGCCGAGGTTGTCGCGGACATCGAACTCAGCTGACCGTGACCGGTATTCCGTTGAGAACGCCATTGCCCGACGGCTCGTCGATCAACCTCGGCGGTGACAGCACATTGGTGTTGGCGCCGGGGGCGCCGTTGGCCACCGACAACCGGGTCCCGGGCTTGTCGTGACCCCAGCCATGCGGCATCGAGACCACACCCGGTCTGATCGCCTCGGTGATCTCGACGGGCACCTTGATCTCGCCGGACTCCGACTTCACCGTGACGATGTCGTCGTCGGTGACGCGGCAACGGGCCGCGTCCGCGGGGTGCATCAGCAAGGTGCAGCGATCCCTGCCTTTCATCAGCGCGGGCACGTTGTGCAGCCAGGAGTTGTTCGACCGCAGGTGCCGGCGGTTGACCAGGACCAGCGGTTCGGCCGGGCGTTCCAGCCGGGCGGCCAGTCGCGAGAGGTCGTCGAGCAGGTACTGCGGGGCCAGCCGGATCTTCTTGTCCGCGGTGCCGAGAATGCCGGGCAGCTGCGGCACCATCGGCCCGAAGTCGATTCCGTTCGGGTTGGCCTTGAGCAGGTCCAGGGTGAGGCCACCGGGGTTGTCACCGTAGCGATCACCGAAGGGTCCGGTGCGCAGGGTCAGGTCGAGCATCCGCTCCGGGCCGCCGTGCCGGTAGTCCTGACGGAGGACGGCGCCGTCGAGGCCCTGAGTGAATGCGAGGTAGTCGAAGAAGCCGTCGTCGATCGCGGCGACGTCGACATCCTCTGCGGGCGTGCCGGTGCACAATCCGGTGAGGCGGATCAAAATCTCCCATTCGTGTGGCCGCTCACCCGGGCCGAACACCGGTGCGGAGTAGTTGGCGAAGCTGCGAATCGCGAACTGCAGCACCAGGTCATCGTGGTGCGGCTGCTCGAGGGGCGACAGACCGGGCAGGATCACATCGGCGTGGCGCGTGGTCTCGTTGAGCCAATTGTCAACGGAGATCATCGCTTCCAGCATCGGCAGCGCCTCGTCAAGCTTGTCGCCGCCGGGCGAGGAGAGCACCGGGTTGCCGGCAATCGTGATCAGCGCCTTGAGCTGCCCCTCCCCCGGAGTCGCTATCTCTTCGACCATGCAGGAGACCGGAACCTGGCCGAGCACTTCCTTGGCGCCCCGCACCCGCGTCTGCCAACGGCCGAACTCCGGCGCGCCGTCCTCCAGGCCGGGCAGCGGCTGCGTGGTGATCGACCAGGCCGCCGGCCGCGGGAACATCGCGCCACCGGGAGTGTCGAAATGCCCGATCAGGATGTTGACGACGTCGACCAGCCAGCTGGCCAGGCTGCCGAATTCCTGATTGCACAGGCCGATGCGGCCGTAGACCACCGATCTTTCGGTGCCGGCCAATTCGCGGGCCAGCGCTCGAATGCGTTCTTCGTCGATGCCCGTGACGGCACTCACCCGGCTCGGCGGCCATTCCGCCGCGACGCGGCGCATCGTGTCCACGCCAGTCACGTGCGGTCCGGGCGCCACCAGGTCTTCGGCGAACAGGGTGTGGGTCACCGCCAGCAGCAACGCCGCGTCGGTGCCGGGCACGATCGGCAGCCACTCATCGGCATGGTCGGCGGTACGGGTGCGCACCGGGTCGATCACGATCACCTTGCCGCGCTTACAAATCGCGTCGATGAGCCCCATCACGTTCGGCGCCGCCAGCAGGGAGCCCTGTGATGCCGCTGGGTTGGCGCCCATGATCACCAGCAGGTCGGTGCGTTCGATATCGGGCACCGGGAAGTCCCACCAGCCGCCGTACATCAGGTGCGACGACAGATTCTTCGGCCACTGGTCGACCGTGCCGGGCGAATAGGTGACCGGTATGCCCGACATGCCCAGTAGCACGCCCGCATAACGGGCCAGCGAGAACGAATGGGCCAGTGGGTTGCCGGTGTAGGCCGTGACGGCGCCGATTCCGTACTGTTCGATCACCGGCGTCAGCAGTTCGGTACAGCGCCGGAACGCCGCGTCCCAGCTGACCTCCTGCCACTGCCCCTCGACCTTGATCAGTGGTTGCCGAATGCGGTCCGGGTCGTCGTGCAAAACTCCGAGGGCGGCGCCCTTGGGACAGATGTGCCCGTGGCTCCAGACGTCGTCGCGATTGCCGCGAATGCCGGCGACTCTGCCGTCCTGGACCTGAATCACCAAGCCGCACATGGCTTCACACAGCGGGCAGGTATGCAGGTAGCTGCCGTCTACGGGGCTGGTCACTCCATCACTGTATTACGCTACTGCTGGTATCAAAAGGGCTATAAAGGGCTGTAAAGTGCCAGGACGCGTTAGGCGTAGCCCAGGGCGGTGTTCTCGGCGCGAATCCGGACTCTGAGCACCGCGGCATTGGCGATGGTGAACACGATGGCGGTCAAGTAGGCCGAATGCACCAGCGGCAGCGCCGCCACCTCCGCCGCGACGGCGGTGTAGTTCGGGTGGCGAACCCATCGGTACATCCCGCCGGTCACCAGCGGCGCCCCGGGGACCACGGTTAGGCGTGGGTTCCAGTGTCTGCCGAGCGTCGCCACGCAGCGCCAGCGGACGACGGTGCTGAGCCCCACGACCGCGACCATGGGCCAGCCGAGCCATGCGATGAAGGGGCGATGCAGTGCCGCGACTTCGACCAGGCACGCGAGCAGCAGCAGCGCGTGCATGCCGACCATCACCGGGTAATGACCGCGGCCGAACTCCCTGCCGCCCTGGGCCGTTGACCATGCCGCGTTGCGGCGGGCGACCACGAGCTCGACCAGCCGTTCCAGGCCGACCGCGAGGATGAACGAGTAATACCAGTACATGAGTCCGCCCTCACCAGCGCAGCAGCAGCAGTTCGAAGCTGAAGCCGGGACCCATCGCCATCATGACGCCGTAGGAGCCCTCGGAGGGTGGCTGGACGACCGTCCGGCGCAGCACATCGAGGACCGACGCCGAGGAGATGTTGCCGTTCTCCCGCATCGAGTTCCGGCTGTGCGCCACGGCCGCCGGTGGCAGCCCCAGTGCCTCTTCGATGGAGTCGAGCACCTTGGGACCGCCGGGGTGGCACACCCATGCCGCGATGTCGGCGATGGACAAACCGTTCTCGGCGAGAAAGTCGTCGACCTCCCCGCGCAGGTAGTGGTCGGCCATTTGCGGGACCTCGCGGCCCATCACCAGTCCGAAGCCGTTGGAGCTGATATCCCAACCCATCACCCCGATGGTGTCCGGAATCACCCGGCTGCGCGTTGCCACGATCTGCGGATCGCGAATTGTGTTGCTGCCGCTGGTAGTACGTTCAGCCCCGGTGGCGACGACCGCCGCAGCACCGTCTCCGAACAAGCACACTCCGATCAGCGCGGGGATGGAGACGTCGTCGCGCTGCAGCGTCAGTGAACACAGCTCCACCGACAACAAGACCGCCACGTCGCCGGGAAAGCCGCGGAGGTAGTCGTGCAAGCGAGCCATTCCCGCCGCACCCGCCACGCAACCCAGCCCGAACAACGGAATTCGTTTGACATCGGGGCGCAGTCCCACCCGCGGAATCAGACGCGCATCGAGTGTCGGTACCGCCATCCCGGTACTGGAGACCACGATGATCGCGTCCACTTCGTGCGGTTCGATATCGGCTGTGGCCAGGGCCGAAAGTATCGCTCGCTCACCGATGTCCGTGGCTACCTCGATGTAGGCGTTGTTGGCTTCGGTGAAACCGCTGAGCTCCGGGTAACGGGACAGCGGCAGGGCAAGATTGCGCTCGTCGACTCCGGCCGTACGGGCGAATCGCATGAATTCCGGACCGGTCACCCGGGTGAGTTCTCGTGCGACTTCATCCTGATTGTGCCGGTGCGGCGGGAATGCCGTTGCGATACCGGCGATTCGAGGTGATCCTCGGTGATACCGTTCGGCCTTATCGGTTGATGTGGAATACGTTGTTACGGTCATAGCAAGGGCACGACCGGCGATGGTTGATTAGTTCATCGAATTGCCGTTACCTGAAACACATTTCGTTACGTTCGAATACACATGGGATTGGCAGACTTCTCCGAGGGCATTCACAGCGATCTGCGCTATAGCGTGGCACGACCGAAAAACGTTGTATTGCATTACCGTTCGCCGTGATCAGCGGACGGTGCCGCGCACCCGCTCTTCGTAGGCGGACCGCGTTACGGCATCCAGTGTCTGCAACACCCGCTTGCGGGTGAGGCGCCCGCGCACCGTTGCGACCAGCCGGTCTGGCATGGTGGCGGCAACGGTCTCGTAGACGCGCATCCAGCCGGGCACCGAGACGATGGCACGCCGGTGGCCGCACGATTGCACCACCGCGTCCGCGATGTCTTCCGGGTCGACGGTGGGCAGCACCCCACCGAGCTTGACCCCTGCGGTCAGTTCAGTGCGCACGGCGCAGGGCAGTACGACCGATACGCTGACTCCGGACCCGGCGATCTCGTCCCGCAGCGCTTCACTGAAGCCGACGACCGCGTGCTTGCTGGCGCAGTAGGTGGCCAATCCGGCTGCAGGGACCTCGCCCAGATAAGAACTGATGTTCACGATGTGGCCGCTGCCGCGGGCCAGCATGCCGGGCAGTGCGAGTTTGGTGCCGATCAGCACTCCCCGGGTATTGATGTCGAGGATCGCGTCGGTGATCGTGTCGTCCTCGTCGGCGAATCGGCCGGCCGGCATGATGCCCGCATTGTTGACCAACACCGCCAGGGGCGCGCCGGCCGCGTCAACGGTGTCGAGGAACGCGGCGAAGGATTGCCGGGAGCGGACGTCCAGACCCGTACCGTGCCCTCCGATCCCGGCGGCGGCCGCGGCGGCCAGGTCGGCGTCGAGGTCACCGATGAAGACGCGCGAGCCGGCTCGGGCAAACGCTTGTGCGGTGGCCAGCCCGATGCCGCGGGCGCCGCCGGTGATCGCCACCGCGGCATCCTCGAGCCGGATCGGGTTGCTCGTGCGCATTCGCTACTTGTATCGGTCGATCGTGAAGGTCACGGCGCGACACGCGGACGGGGCGCCGAAGAGATCACCGCAGAGTTCACCGCCGGCCTCGTTTGGCCGGGCGACGTTTAAACCCGACGAGGGGGGTAATGCTGATCACAGGTGTGGCTGTCGCGTGCCAACCGAGCTTCTTCTAGTGAACATGCGTTCGCCATTTGGACAATCAGTTACGGCCGTTTACTTGTTGCACAGCTGCATATCTAGCTGAGAATGTTTATTTGAGTGTACACGTGTGTACTGTTAAACCATGGCCGAACGCGGTGCGCAGCCTCAAGTCCCCCGTGGTCGCAGGTTGTTCCTGCGAGCGATACGCAATCTATTTAAGCCGTTGGAACCCGACGACTACCTCGAGATGATCAACCCACTCTGGACGACGAAAGAGTTGCGGGGGAAAGTCGAGCGGGTCGAGCAGCAGGGCTCGGAAGCGGCCAGTATTTTGATCCGGCCGGGGTACGAGTGGCCGGGGCACAAGCCCGGCCAATATGTCCGGCTGGGTCTAGTGATCGACGGCGTGTACCACTGGCGCGCGTACTCCCTGACCTCGGACCCGGAGCCAGCCGACGGCCTGATCAGCGTCACGCCAAAGAAGGTGGACAGCGGCGTGGTATCGCCGTACCTGGTAGAGAAGATTCAGCCCGGGGAGTTGGTTCGGCTCGGTGAGATCGAAGGTGTATTCACCCTTCCGGACCCATTACCGACCAAGATGCTCTTCATCAGCGCCGGCAGCGGCATCACGCCGATCATGAGCATGCTGCGCAGCCTCGACAGTCGCGACGAGATGCAGGACGTGCTCCACATTCACTCAGCCCGGACACGCGAGCAGGTCATGTTCTTGGACGTCCTCGAAGAACTGGACAAACGTCACGCCGGGATGACGCTCGACGTGCGCCTGACGGGAGACCGCGGCCGGCTCAAGCCGAGCGACCTCGATGAGGTGTGCCCGGATTGGCGCGAACGTGAAGCGTTCTGCTCGGGCCCGGAGGAAATGCTCGATGCGCTGATCGAACACTGGGAGAACAACGGCGATCCGGATCGCCTGCACTACGAACGCTTTCAGCCGAAGATCGGTGGTGACGCCGGGGCCGGAGAAGGTGGTGAAGTCTGCTTCCTCAAGAGCGACAAGACCACCGAATGCGACGGCGGCACATCCATTCTGGAGGCCGGCGAGAATGCCGGGCTGGAACTAGCCTTCGGATGCCGGATCGGCATCTGCCACACCTGCGTAGGAACGCTCAAATCAGGCAAATTGCGTGACCTGCGCTCTGGTGACGTCATAGAACCCACTGGGCAGGAAGTCCGGATCTGCATCAACAGCGCCGAAGGCGACGTCGAACTCGAACTTTAACCGAAAGGAACCACAGTGACTTCTACTTTGCAGCGCTCTGAAAGCCCATTCGCCCACCTGACCGAACAGGAGCGCGAAAAAATTGGGAAAGAGCTTGACGCCATTCACGACGAGGTGTTCGCCGACCTCGGCGAGCGGGACCGCCACTACATCAAAGCGGTTATTGCGGCACAGCGACAGATCGTGGTGGTCGGCCGGGTCCTGCTGCTTGCCTCACGATCGAGGACATCGTGGGTACTCGGCACCGCATGCCTTGGTATGGCCAAGATCCTGGAGAACATGGAGATCGGCCACAATGTGATGCACGGTCAGTGGGATTGGATGAACGATCCCGACATCCATTCCTCCAAGTGGGATTGGGACACCGCCTCAACCGCCGAGTCATGGAAGCATTCGCACAACTTCATCCATCACACCTACACGAACATCCGGGGCAAGGATAAGGATCTCGGCTACGAGATCATGCGGATCGATCCGAATCAGACATGGCACCCACGGTATCTCGGACAGTTCTTTTACAACGCCTTGCTGACGGTTCTGTTCGAGTGGGGTGTGGCCGTGCACGATATGGACATCGATGCCATTCGGGCCCGTGAGAAGCCGTGGTCGGAGGTCCGCAAGGACCTCAAAGGCATTGGCGTCAAGGCGCGTTCGCAGATCATCAAGGACTACATCGGGTGGCCGCTGATCAGTGCCGGCGCGTTCACGCTAGTGCAACTGGCATCGGGCGGACGCCTCGAACAGCCGGCAAAATCCCGCCTCGGCCGGCGGCTTCGCAGGATCTCGGACAAGGGCCGAATCGGAGCGACGGCAACGTTTTTCGATAAGACATTGTCCGGCGCGGAAAGCACCTATCTGCGGACCTTGGCCGCCGACGCGCTGGCAAATGTCATCCGCAATGTGTGGGCGCACGCCATCATCTTCTGCGGGCACTTCCCCGACCAGACCTACACCTTCAGCCAGGAGGAGGTCGAGGATGAAACCCGCGGAGAGTGGTATCTGCGTCAGTTGGTCGGGGCCGCCAACATCGACGGCAGCCCGCTGTTCCATGTGATCAGCGGCAATCTTGGTTATCAGGTGGAGCATCACCTGTACCCCGATATGCCGGCCAGCCGGTACTCCGAGATCGCGCCGAAGATCAAGGACATCTGCGAACGCTATGAGCTGCCCTACAACACCGGACGATTCTCGAAGCAGTGGTTCATGGTGCACCGCACCATCTTTCGGTTGGCTTTCCCTGGCGGGAAGCCGCGGCCGAAGCCGGGCCCGTACCGTGGCGAGAACCGGTCCGACCCTGAAACCCGGTCTAGCGAGGCAGCGAAATACCGCGAGCGGGTGCCGGCCGAACACCCTGACGCCGGCCCCGAGCACGAATCCAGCGGTGTGGAGGTCCAGCCGCCGCCACGCGGAAAAGACTGAGGCTCAGCCGAACAGCGACGGGTCGGCGTCGAACACCGAGATCGGCTCGACGATCACACCGTTGTCCTCGACGTAGCGATCCCACAGCTCGATCAGTTCGGCGAGCTTCTCGGGGTGGGCGGCGGCCAGATCGTCGATCTCGCCGGGATCGGCGGACAGGTCATAGAGTTGCCAGGTGCCGGTGCCGTGCGGCGCCGGCAGATGCAGGGCCTTCCAGTCGCCCTGCCGAATTGCGCGGCGGCCGAACAGCTCCCACCCGGTGCCGGTCTCGGCGTCGTGCACGCCGTCGGCGCCGGACAGGTACGCCACCATTGAGCGGCCGCGCATCGGCTCCACCTCGCGACCGCGCCAGCTGGTACCCGGGTGCTCGACGCCGGCCAGCTCCAGCACGGTGGGCGCGATGTCCATGGCCGTGGTGAAGGCGGTGCCGATTTCGCCTTGCCGCTCGAAGCCCGGCCAGGTGGCGAAGCCGACCACCCGGATCCCGCCTTCGGTGGTGAACGCCTTGTGCAGCCGCGAGGGCGCGGTGGCGGCTTGTGCCCAGCGGGGGCCATACCAGACGTAGGAGCTGGGGCGGCCGAGGTTGTCCAGGCTGTTATCGTAGTACTTCTCGATCTGTGCGGCGATCTGCGGGCCGCGCAGCGGCATCGCCTCCACGATCGCACCCTCAGCGCCGTTGTCCGACAGGAAGATCACCACGGTGTCGTCCAGCTCGCCGGTCTCGGCAAGGTAGTCGATGACCCGGCCGATGTTCCAGTCCATCCGGTCCACCATCCCGGCATAGACCTCCATGGTGCGCGCCGAACGTGCCCGTTCCTCGTCGGTCATGTCGTCCCACTCCGGGGCGCCGTCGGCCACCACCGGATGCGGCTGCACATCGGGTGGGCACAGCCCCAGCCGCTTCAGCGCGTCCAGCCGCTCCTCGCGCAGCACGTCCGGTCCGGCGTCGTAGCGACCGCAGTAGGCCGCGACGGATTCGTCGGGTGCCTGCAGCGGCCAGTGTGGCGCCTGGAACGGCAGATAGGCGAAGAAGGGTCGCTCGTCATCGGCGGAGCGTTCGCGCAGGAAACGCAGCAAGGTGTCGGTGTAGTGGTCCGAGGAGTAGAAGTCCTCACCGACGGTGACGAAGTGGTCGTCCTCGGTGTAAAGCGTTGGAATTGACAGTAATTCGGGCCCTCCGCTGCCCCCGACGGGGCCGTAGTGGCTGGCCCCGGCCGGCAGCAGGGCGAATGAGCGGTCGAAACCGCGGGCCCACGGCGATCTTTCGATGGTGGCGCCCAGATGCCATTTGCCCGACATCAGCGTCAGATACCCGGCCTCCCGCAACAATTCCGGCAACGCGACCACCCGGTCGTTCAAGTAGCCTTCGTAGCCCGGCGCACCCTGGAAGCCGGGGACGGCCACCTCCAGCATGGTGCCGATGCCCGCGACGTGGTGGTCGGTTCCGGTGAGCAGCATCGCCCGGGTGGGCGAGCAGGCCGGTGCCGAGTGGAAGTCGGTGAACCGGATGCCCTGATAGGCCAGCCGGTCCAGATTGGGGGTTTTGATCTCACCGCCGAAGGCGCCGATATCCGAGTAGCCGAGATCATCGGCAACAATCACCAGAAAGTTGGGTCGGGTCACCTGGAGCATCCTGTCAGCTTCGGCCCAAGATATGACCATGGCGTACGCAGATGGGTTGTTGGCCGGCCACGTCGCGGTGGTCACCGGTGGAGCCGGCGGGATCGGTGCGGCGACATCGCGGCTCTTCGCCCAGCACGGCGCCCGGGTGATCATCGCGGACATCGACGCCGAACGCGCGCACCGGACTGCCGATGAGATCGCCTCGTCCGGCGCGGCGGCGCAGGCGATGGTCGCCGACGTGCGGGAGGCCGACCAGGTCGGCGCGCTCGCGGATAGCGTCCGGGCGGCGTACGGCCGCCTCGACGTGCTGGTGAACAACGTCGGGCACTGGGTGCGGCACCCGGGCAGCTTCGCCGACACCGACCCCGGCCTGTGGGACGAGCTGTACCGGGTGAACCTGCACCACGTCTTCCTCGTCACCCGGGCTTTCCTGCCCATGATGGTCGAGCGGCGGGCCGGAGCGATCGTCAACGTCTCCTCCGTCGAGGGGCTGCGCGGCTACCCCGAGGACCCGGTCTACGCCGCCTTCAAGGCGGCCGTCATCCACTTCACCCGCAGCCTGGCGGTGCAGGTGGGCAAGGACGGGATCAGGGTCAACGCGATCGGTCCGGACGTCACCGAATCCCGGCAGGTGCCCTACTCGCAGTGGCTCTCCCCCGAGGAACAGAGCCAGTGGCCGCAGTGGGTTCCGGTCGGGCGGATGGGCCTGCCGGAGGACCAGGCCCGCGTCATCCTGTTCCTGGCGTCGGACCTCTCGGCATTCGTCACCGGCCACACCATCCCGACCGACGGCGGAACCGGTGCAGCGGGCGGGTGGTTCCGTTCATCGCGGCGCGCCGGGCGGGATTGGACGAATCGGCCTGTGGACCCCTAGCCGGGCCCATAGCTAAGCCCCTTAGCCAAGCGAGGTGTGCATCAACATCACGTCGTATGCCGACCACAGCGACAGGTTGAAGTACACGTCCTTGCCTGTCGTCCACGGGTGCATCATCGGTGCGTAGACACCGCCCGGCATCTGGAAATTGGACACCAGCAGGTGCTCCGGTCCGTAAGGGCCCTGCGGAGTGGGCGCGGTCCTGGCCACCACGTCGTTGGCGCCGTTGGTATACATCACCAGGTACTGCTTGAGATAGGTGTTGTACTGGGCGGACATCTCGGCGACCGGGCCCGGGATGACCGGGGTCGCCGCCGACGGCTTGTTGGGCACCCAGGAGTTCGAATCGCCGTTCCAGTACTCGTATTTGGTGAGGTCCGGAATGAAACGCGGCTGCACTCGCGACAGGTGCGCCGCGCCGCCACGCCCGTTCGGTGTGCCGAACGAGTACAGGTAGCCGTCGCTGCCCTTGAGATAGGCCCCCATCTGGAAGTTCTCGTTGCCCTCGACGTACGGAACCCGCGCGGCGTCGGGCCCGTTGGCGCGGATCGTGCCGGGATACACCGACCAGGTCTGGCCGTTGTCGGTGGACATCGCGACGCCGGAGTAGTTCGTCCACCATTCGCCGTCACGGCCCCAGTCCTTGATGGACATGAAGTTGATGTACTGGGTTTTGCCGACGGAGATGGCAGCGGTCGGAATGATTCCGGTTTCTTCCCTGGCGTATTTGATGCTGTTGATGACCTGGCGGGAGAAGCCCGGCTGCTGGGTCGGCGAGCCCGCGTACCTGTTGCTGGGGTCGCCGGTCGCCACGTGCAGGCCGTGCGACAGGTCCTGGTCGTTGCTGCGGAACAACACGTTGTAGCGCCACTGGTCGCCCTTGACCGCGCAGTAGCCGAACGTGTCACCGAAGGCCATGAGTACCTGATGGTTGGCGGGATCGCCGTTGTCCCAGAGGATTCCGAGGTCCGTTCCGGAGATGCCGAACCGTTCGAGGGTCTTGTTCGGGCCGTCCGGGCCGGTCACCCATTCGACCAGCGAGGTGTTGGAGCCGCCTAGTGCGCCGTCGGCTTCCGGTGCCCCGGCTGGTGGCGCCGGCGCCGGCGCCGGGTTGGGGGCCGGGACGGCGGCCCCCTCCGGGGCGGGCGCCAACTGACCCGCCGCCGGCTGCTGACCGGCGGCCGGCGGAGCGGGAACCGGTGGTGCCGGGTTGGCGCCCGGGACGAGCGCCTGCTGCTGCATCGGCGCGGAGTAACGCTGGCCCGGTTGCAGCACACGCTGCAACGGACCCAACCGCGGCAGCGGTGCGCGGTCATTGGCGCCGCGGGGCCGCTTGTTCATGGGGCCGAGCACCTTGCCGCCCGGGTTGGTCACGACGGCGTTCGCCGGCGGCGGGACGTTTGCTTCGGGCGCGCTGCAGGGCAACGCGTGCGCCTGCGGGCCGAGGCCGGGCACGAGGCTGACCGGAAGGATCAATCCGACAGCGGCCGTCGCTGCCAGCGATACCGAAACGAAGCGAGGAATCGCCGACATGTCACACCTTTCCAATGGCCGGACGCCGCATTGACGTCCGCATGGGTTGATGTGACGATAGTGAGCAATGGGGTTGTTGTGACCGCTGAGCAGTCAATAGGTATGCGTCCGTGACCGTGTCGCAACCCTCTCCGGAACTCCGAAAGCATTTTTCACTGAGCACGTTTCGGGCACCCGCGCAGACTGAGAGCGATCTCATGCTTAACCCGGCCCGGCAACGGATATACAGAGCGCGACCGCCGGTGTTCCAGTTCGGTCAATCCGTCAATGTCAGGAGGCACGGTGGTTAATGTCAGCGCTGAGCAGACCGCGGCACCGGGGGTCGCAGCCGAATCGGGCCACGCCGACGATCGGCCGGAGGTGTGGCCGGGCAAGGCCTACCCGCTGGGATCGAGCTACGACGGGTCCGGCACCAATTTCGCCGTGTTCAGCGAGGTGGCCGAGCGGGTCGAGTTGTGTCTCTTCGACGATGACGGCTCGGAGACCAGGATCGCGCTCCCTGAGGTGGACGGATTCGTCTGGCACGCGTTCCTGCCCAGCGTCCAGCCGGGTCAGCGGTACGGATTCCGGGTGCACGGCCCCTACGATCCCGCCAACGGCCACCGGTGCAACCCCAACAAGTTGCTGGTGGACCCGTACTCGAAGGCGATCGACGGGTCATTCCAGTGGGACCAGTCGTTGTTCAGCTACAACTTCGGCGAGCCGGACAGCCGCAATGACGACGACTCCGCGGCCAACATGCCCAAATCGGTGGTGATCAACCCATACTTCGACTGGGGCGTGGACCGCCCGCCCGGCCACGAGTACGCCGACAGCGTGATCTACGAGGCGCACGTCAAAGGCCTCACCCAGACCCATCCCGCCATCCCCGAACGGATTCGCGGCACTTACTCCGCGATCGCGCACCCGGCGATCATCGAGCACCTGACCAGTCTGGGCGTGACGGCGATCGAGCTGATGCCGGTCCACCACTTCGCCAACGACTCGACGCTCATCGAGAAGGGTCTGTCAAACTACTGGGGCTACAACACAATCGGGTTCTTCGCGCCCGACTTCAAGTACACCGCCAGCAACACACCCGGTGGCCAGGTCCAGGAGTTCAAGGCCATGGTGCGCGCGCTGCACGAGGCCAACATCGAGGTGATCCTCGACGTCGTCTACAACCACACCGCCGAAGGGAACCACATGGGCCCCACGTTGTCGATGCGCGGCATCGACAACGCCGCCTACTACCGGTTGGTCGACGACGACAAGCAGTACTACATGGACTACACCGGCACCGGCAACAGCCTCAACGTGGGCCATCCGCACACCTTGCAGCTGATCATGGATTCGCTGCGGTACTGGGTCACCGAGATGCATGTCGACGGATTCCGCTTCGACCTGGCCTCCACCCTGGCCCGCGAATTCTATGATGTCGACCGGCTGTCGGCGTTTTTCGAACTCGTGCAACAGGATCCGATCGTCAGCCAGGTCAAGCTGATCGCCGAACCATGGGATGTCGGCCCCGGCGGCTATCAGGTGGGCAATTTTCCGCCGCAATGGACCGAGTGGAACGGGAAGTTCCGCGACAGCATCCGCGACTTCTGGCGCGGCGAGGACGCCATCCTCAGCGAATTCGCCTCCCGGATCAGCGGATCGGCCGACCTGTACGAGCACACCGCCCGGCGGCCGGTGGCCTCGATCAACTTCGTCACCGCTCATGACGGATTCACGTTGCGGGACCTGGTGTCCTACAACGAGAAACACAACGAAGCCAACGGCGAGGACAACAACGACGGCGAGTCACACAACCGGTCCTGGAACTGCGGCGCCGAGGGCCCGACCGACGACCCGGAGATCAACACGCTGCGGGCCCGGCAGCAACGCAACTTCCTGGCGACAACGATTCTGTCGCAAGGGGTTCCGATGATCTGTCACGGCGACGAGCTGGGCCGCACCCAGAACGGCAACAACAACGGCTTCTGCCAGGACAGCGAGCTCACCTGGATCGACTGGGACAACGCCGACAGCGACCTGATCGAGTTCACCCGGGCGGTGACGGCCGTCCGGGCCGCGCACCCGGTCTTCCGCAGGCGGCGTTTCTTCACCGGTGCACCGGTCCGCATCCGCGGTTCCGAAGGTTTACCCGACATCTCCTGGTTCCGGCCCGACGGTTCGGAGATGAGCGACGAGGACTGGGATTCCGGCTTCGGCAAGTCGGTGGCGGTCTTCCTGAACGGTCTGGGGATCCCGGGCACGGATTCCCGGGGACAGCGCATCACCGACGACTCGTTCGTGTTGTGCTTCAACGCTCACCACGAGCCGATCGAATTCGTGCTTCCCCCTGACGAATTCGGACCCGGCTGGCGCCCCGTGCTGGACACCGCCGCCGGCACCGGCCAGGTGGAGAACGCCGACGCGCTGCCGCCGCAGGGCAAGGTCACGGTCGAGGGACGCGCGGTGGTGTTGTTGGAGCAGACCCAGCGCGAAGAGTAGCGGGCGCTGACGAACCTGTTCCCCCCGGCGCGTCCCGGCAGTATGCTCAGGCCGCCAAATGCGGCAGACGCGCCGGGGAGTCGCGGATTGCTTGCACACCAACGACAAGCAAGAAGGACAGGTTATGCGCTCCCTCACCGCAGCCGTCTCCGTTGCCGCCGCCGGATTACTCGTCGCCGCCTGTGGTGGCGACCACGACAGCGGCACCGCGTCATCATCATCGAGTTCAGCAAGCGGCTCGGCCGCCAGCTCGCAGTCGTCCAAGCCGCCCGTCGCCCAGGCGGCACTGACCAACCTGCTGCTCACTCCGTCGGAGATCGACGCCGCCTTGGGCACCATGGGAATGGCGATCAGAGACAAGTCCGACAAACTGGCGGACGACGGCAACAAGCAGTACCCGCAGGGCTGGAAGTGGCCCGCCGAGTGCCTGTATGCCTACGGCCCAGGCGAGAACCCGGTCTACGCCGGCAGTGGCTTCACCGGGGCGACCGGGCGGGACGACAGCGCCACACCGGCGACCCCGGGATCCAAGGACATGGACCCCGAGGCCGTGCAGTACCTGGTGGTGTTCCCATCCGCGACCGAGGCCAAGGCATTCTTCGACGCCTCGTCCAAGGCCTGGCCGGCCTGCGCGGATCGCTCCCTCGTCGTCCCGGCCGACCCCGGCGGCGCCGAAATCACCTGGAAGATCGGACAGGTCGGTTCAGCCAACGGCGTGCTCACCACCACCATCTCGGTCAGCACGACCGACAACGGCACCGCGGTGGGCGGGGCCTGCCAGCGGGCCCTGACCGTGCGGAACAACGTGGTGATCGACGTCAGCGGCTGCGGGCCCAAAGACCCGGGCGACGCCGGCGTCAAGCTGGCCACGCAGATCGCCGGCAAGGTCGACAAGCAGTAGGTATCGCTACGGGCAGCGGGATGTCCACGTGGAAGCTGCCGGGCCCCGTGACCGCCGACTGGCGGTGCCCGGCGGCGACCGCGGGTTGGCCTGGGAGCGCGGTTTCGCAGGCTTCGGGCGGAAGCGTTGGATGACGGGCGGATTGGGGAACACCGGTATCAACACCCGCACAAGCAAAGGACAGTCATGAGCGCAAAGTCCAAAGCCCTGTACCTGCCGCTGTCGATGGCCACCAGTGTCACCGGCGGTCTGCTGGCCGGCGCCGTATTCAGTCAGGTGTGGAAACGCTTCAGCGACGATGACCAGGCACCGCCCGACCCGAAAGACCTGAGCAACTCCACCCGCTCCGCCCTGATCGGCGCCGGCCTGCAGGGGCTGATATTCGGCGTCGTCAAAGCCGCGGTCGACCGGGCCGGCGCCCGGGGCTACCGAGCCGTCACCCACGAGTCCCCCGCACCCTGACGGGAGACTCCGTCATCGGTAGAACGTGTTACAGTTTTGCCTACCGTAGCCGGGAGCCCGGGCCAACCGGGCCATGCGCTGAAGGAGACCCGGATGACGTGTGCTCGCCGAAAAGCGCAGTGGCAGAAATGAACTCGGCTTCATGACGGCAGCGGTGAGCAAGGCGCGATCCCTGACACTAGTCACCCTGGCGTATGTGATCGCGATCGGCGTGGCCGCCGGCTGGCTGGCGTGGGGCCCGCACACCGGACACCTGTGGCTGGACACCCTGATCGCCGATGTCCTGGCCACCCTGGTGGTGTTCGTCTTCAGCCGGGTCTACCGCAATTCCAGCTTCTACGACGCGTACTGGAGCGTCATACCGCCGCTGCTGATGTTGTATTGGTGGAGTCAGGCCGGGCCGGGAGTCGACCAGCTGCGTTGCTGGTTGGTGTTCGTGGTGATTGCGGTGTGGGCGGTGCGGCTGACCGGAAACTGGGTCTACGGTTTTCCCGGCCTGCACCACGAGGACTGGCGCTACCCGATGTTCAAACAACGTGCGGGGCGTTGGGAATTGGTCGTCGACCTGGTTGCCATCCACCTGATCCCCACCCTGCAGGTGTTTGCGGGCATGCTGCCGGTATACGTCTGCGTCACCCGCCCCGGCGCGGATATCCGCTGGCTCACCCTCGTCGCGTTCGTGACCGGGTTGGCAGCGGTCGCCCTCGAATTCGTGGCCGACGGGCAGATGCACCGTTTTGTTCGCGAGGCACGCGCCGGTGCGGCGATGGACCGCGGACTGTGGAGCTGGTCGCGGCATCCGAACTACTTCGGCGAGTTCGGTTTCTGGTTCTCCCTGGCACTGTTCGGAGTGGCGGCTGCGCCGTCGTCTTGGTGGTGGTTGTTCCTCGGAGCGGCGGCGATGCTGGCCATGTTCCTCGGCGCCAGCATCCCGATGATGGAGACCCGCAGCCTGGAGCGGCGCCCGGAATATCAGCGCGTCATCGACCGGGTGTCGCGCTTCGTGCCCCGTCCACCGCGGAAGGTGGCCGCATGAGCCGCAAGCGGGTGGTGATCGCGGGTTTGGGCGATGTGGGCGTGCTGACCGCGATCCGGCTGGCCCCGCACTTCGAGGTGGTCGGGATTTCGGCCAAACCGGGGCTGGTCAGCGGCCAGGAACTCGGCGTCCGACTCGCTCGTCCGGACGATTGGGCGCGGGATTACTGGATTCCGTTCGACAGGTTCCGCAAGTTGGACCGGGTACGGACGGTGCAGGCCGAGCTGACCGGCGTCGACCTCGCCGGACGAAAGGTGTTCGGACGTGCTGAGGACGGCACGCCGGTCGCCGAGGCGTACGACGCCCTGGTCATCTCCACCGGTGTCAGCAACGGCTTCTGGCGGGAGCCCTCGCTGCGGTCCGCAGCTGAAATCGGCGCCGGCCTCTACGCGGCACACGAGCGGATGGCAACGGCCAGATCGGTGATCGTCATCGGCGGCGGCGCGGCGGCGGTCAGTAGCGCCGTCAACATCGCCACCACGTGGCCTGATAAGCAGGTCGATCTGTACTTCCCGGGGGACCGTCCGCTGCGCGAATACCATCCGCGGATCTGGAAGCGGGTCGCCCACCGGTTGGCCGATCTCGGCGTGGGCCTGCACCCGGGCCATCGGGCCGTGATCACCGACGATTTCGCCGGCGACGAGATCACCAGCGAGCCGGTGCGCTGGAGCACCGGACAGACGCCCGCGGTGGCCGACGCCGTGCTGTGGGCGATCGGCCGGGTGCGTCCTAACACCGACTGGCTGCCGCCGGAACTGCTCGATGAGGGCGGATTCGTCCGGGTGACGCGACAACTTCAGCTACCCGGCCACCCCGAGGTGTTCGCGGTCGGTGATGTGGCGGCGACCGATCCGCTGCGCAGCTCCGCGCGAAATCGCGGAGATGGGTTGGTAGCGCGCAACATTCGCGCCGTGTTCGACGACCGCCCGCTGCGTTCCTTCAAAGCGCCGGGGCGGCGCTGGGGGTCGCTGGTCGGAGTCCAGCGCGACGGGTTGGAGGTGTTCTTCCCGACCGGGCACGCCTTCCGGTTCCCGCTGTGGTCGGTCGAGCACGTGGTGATGCCGCTGATCGTGCGCTGGGGAATGTACCGCGGCATCCGCGAGAACCGCCCCTTCGGGTGAACCGCCGCGACCGTGGAGATCTGGGAACTCGTTGCGCGCGAACAGATTCGCAACACGTTGGCACGGTACAACTGGTCGGGTGACGCCGGCCGGGTCGACGACCTCGCCGCCACGTTCTGCGTCGACGGCCTGCTCGAGATACGCGGCGCACGGTCGCTGAGCGGCAGGTCCGAGATTGCCGGTTTCCTGCGCGGCGTGACGGCCGATGTGGCCACCACCGCCGGCGCGAACAACAGGCCCGTCGTCCGGCACATCCTGTCCAACGTGCTGTTCGTTGAGCTCACTGCCCAGCGGGCGCACGTCTGGTCGTACTTCACCGTGGTCACCCGGGTCGGGCTCGACCACCTCGGCCGCTACCGCGACGTGCTCGTTCCCGCCGAAGGCACTTGGCTGATCAAGCAGCGGACGGTGTCGACCGACTGGGCGGCACCGGCATCTCAGATGGCTCGCGACTGACTACCCGCGCGATCGCCGCCGCGGCCAGGAAGCCGGCCAGGGAGGCCCATCCGTCGGCACCGGCCAGACCGTTCTTGGCCATCAGCACCAGGGCGACCCCCGCGACGCAGATCAGCCCACCGGCGACCACCGACCTGCTGCCGGCGGCTCGGACCGGCGCGTCCCACCAGGGCAGGCGCCGGTGCTCGAGCGGTGAGAGCAACCGGAACAGCAGAGCCATGACGGCGGCGAACACCACCGCGCGCAGTGCGAGCAGGGCCCAGAATCCCGGGGCGTGCACGTCGTAGGCGTCCAGGCCGACGGCGTTCAGGCCGACGGCGGCGATGGCGATCGCGGGAATGTGCCACAGATAAAGCGTCATCGCTCCCCCGTTGCCCACGGCCACGGCGCGCCAGACCCGCGGACGCTGCGCCCAGCGGCGGATCGGCGCCGCCGCGGCCACGAACGCGCAGGACATCCAGGTGCAGTGCAGCGCCAGCAACAGCGTCGGCGGCGACACGTTGGACACCTGCTCCGCGCCGGTCACCACCAGCGAAACCTCGTATGTCCCGGCGAGCGCGAGCGCCACCTGCGCGGTGAGCGCCGACACCGCGACCACCAGTGCCGCCCGGACACTGATCAGCCCGCGAGCGTAGGCAACGCCGATCACCACCGGAATCAACCAGACGACAAGGAAATTGGCGACGCCGGATTCGGGCGTTCCCGCCGCGAAACGGATCTGGTCGAAGATCTCCGCGGCCGCGAGCAGACCCGCCACCGTCACCACGACCGCACGCCCCGACCGCAGCCGGGTCAGCGCCGGAACGAACGCAAGCACCACCAGGTAGACGCCGAGAAACCACAGCAGCGCCACACATTCGCGCCCGAGCCCATCGGCGGATTCGTCCCCGACGGTGACCCGCACCACCAACAGCGCTACCGTCCACGCGGCCAGATACCAGAACACCGGCCGGCACAGGCGCTGCGCCCGGGTGACAAGCCAGGAACCCCAGGCAGCGCCGGAATGCCAGCCGTAGGCGCCCGCGGCGCCGCCGGCCAGGAAGAACAGCGGCATCACCTGAACAACCCAGGTCACCGGCGCAATCGCGGGAATAGCGCCGAGCAGGTTGCCGATCCGGACGCCGCCGGAATCGATGGTGGCCAGCAACAGCGCGCAGTGGCCGAACATCACCACCACCAACGCGGTCAGTCGTGCGACGTCGACGGCGCGGTCGCGCTTGGGGTCGGATGCGAGCACAGCAGCATCAGGCAGGGAAGTAGCGAGGGGCATTCGTCCAGCATGCCCAGCCGGTGGTGCAGCCGGATGAGTAGTACTACGCGTCGGAGTTCACCGCCCGAGGCCGGCCCCGAAGCCGGCATCGCGCAGGGCCTGCGCCATCGAATTGCCCGCCGACTCGGGTGCCTTGCGTGCGGATTTTCGCGGTTGCTGCGAAATACGTTGCGCGGGAGCGCTTTTACCTCCGGCACGGGGCGCCGATTCCCGGCCTGGCCGCTTGTCGCGCTGCGGCTGGTCACCCAGACGCAGGCTCAGCCCGATGCGCTGACGTTCGACGTCGACCTCCATGACCTTCACTCGCACCACCTGACCGGAACGGACAACCTCGTGCGGGTCTGACACGTAGCGTTCGGCCATCGCGGAGATGTGCACCAGTCCGTCCTGGTGCACACCGACGTCCACGAAGGCGCCGAACGCCGCCACGTTGGTGACCACGCCTTCCAGCACCATGCCCGGCTTGAGGTCGGCGACCTTTTCGACCCCGGCCGCGAACGTCGCCGAGGTGAAGGCCGGTCGCGGGTCGCGACCCGGCTTTTCCAGTTCGCCGAGAATGTCGGTCACGGTGGGAATGCCGAACCTGTCGTCGGCGAAATCGGCGGGGCGAAGCCTGCGCAAGGCACGCTCGTCGCCGATGATCTCGGCCAGGGTGACACCCGAGCGGTCCAGGATCCGCCGGACCACCGGGTAGGCCTCCGGGTGCACACCCGAGGCGTCGAGCGGATCGTCGCCGCCGCGAATGCGCAGGAAGCCCGCACACTGCTCAAAAGCCTTGGGCCCCAACCGGGGAACGTCCAGCAAGGCGCGCCGGTTCGCGAACGGGCCGGTGTTGTCCCGGTGAGCGACGATGGCCTCGGCCAGCGATTCGGAGATGCCCGACACCCGCGCCAGCAGCGGCACCGAGGCGGTGTTGAGATCCACGCCGACGGCGTTGACCGCGTCCTCGACCACCGCGTCCAGACTGCGGGCGAGGATTCCGGGTGTCACGTCGTGCTGGTACTGCCCGACGCCGATGGACTTCGGCTCGATCTTCACCAGTTCCGCGAGCGGATCCTGCAGGCGCCGGGCGATCGACACCGCGCCCCGCAGGGTGACGTCGAGATCGGGCAGTTCGTGCGCCGCGTAGGCCGAAGCGGAATACACCGATGCGCCCGCCTCGCTCACCATCGCTTTCGCCGGAACCTGGGAGCCGCCGGCTGCCCGGATGTCCGCGATCAATTCGCTTGCCAGCGCATCGGTCTCACGCGAGGCCGTGCCGTTTCCCACCGCGATCAGCTCGACTTTGTGGCGGGCGACCAGCGCGGCGAGGGTCGCCTTGGCGGCAGCCCATTGCCGCTGTGGCTGGTGCGGATAGATGGCGCAGGTGTCCAGCACCTTGCCGGTGCGGTCGACCACCGCCACCTTGACGCCGGTGCGGAATCCGGGATCCAGTCCCAGCGTGGTGCGGGCCCCGGCGGGCGCGGCAAGCAGCAGGTCCTTGAGGTTCTTGGCGAACACCGCCACCGCCTCCTCTTCCGCTCGCTGGCGCAACCGCATGCGGGCATCGACCGTCGCGGAGAACATCAGCCTGGCCCGCCAGGCCAGGCTGACGGTCGTGGAGAGCCACCGTTGGGCCGGCTGCGGCGCACCCGACAGGTCAACATCGAGGGTCCGCGCGATCATGGCCTCGTAGAGGTCGTCCGGCCCGCCGTCGAAGCTGAACGCCAGCGCCTTCTCCTTCTCACCGCGCAGCACCGCCAACACCCGATGGGACGGCATGCTCCCCAGCGGCTCGGAAAAGTCGAAATAGTCGCGAAACTTCTGTGCCTCAGCGCTTTTCGCCGCCTCCTCGGACCACGGTGTGGTGCGCAGCGCGGCCCGTCCCCAGAACGTCTCCCGGATCGCGCCGACCAGTTCGGCGTCCTCGGCGGCCCGTTCGATCAGGATGTGCCGGGCGCCCTCCAGCGCGGCCGCGGCATCCGCGACATCCGGGAAGTCGTCACCGGCGAAGTCCGCCGCCACCGCTTCGGGCACCAGCGCCGGATCGCTGAGCAGCCGGTCTGCCAGCGGCTCCAATCCCGCCTCGCGGGCCGCCTGCGCTTTGGTGCGGCGCTTGGGCTTGTACGGCAGATAGATGTCTTCGACGCGGGCCTTGGTGTCCGCGGACAGCAGCGCGGCCTGCAACTCGTCGGTCAGCTTGCCCTGTTCGGCGATCGACGCGAGCACGGCGGACCGCCGTTCGTCGAGCTCCCGCAGGTACCGCAGCCGCTCCTCGAGAAGGCGCAGCTGCCCGTCGTCGAGGCTTCCGGTGGCCTCTTTGCGGTAGCGGGCGATGAACGGCACGGTGGCGCCCTCGTCGAGCAGCTTGACCGCGGCGATCACCTGGGGCAGCTCAACCGCCAGTTCCTCAGCGAGACGGGCGTTTACGGTTTTGATGGCGGCTGTCGGAGTCACGCGGAGGACCCTACCGAACACCTCCGACAGCGCCCGTCAACCGGGTCCGGCGCGCCCCCGTACGGTCCGGTCCAGGATGCCCAGCGTGGCGCGGAGCGCGCCTTCGGAGATGACCGGGAAAATGCCCGCGTCGCGCCACTGCTGGTCGATGTTCGACCAGTCGTAGAACGAGGTGACCACGGTGCCGTCCTCGGTGGGTTGCAGGCGATAGCCGTAGACGTGGCCGATCTGCGGGCGGATCTGTCCGAGGATGGTCCAGGCGATCAGCCGGTCCTGCTCGAACTCGGTGATCTCGACCGTCACGTCGTACTTTCCCAGTTGCGGAAAGTCGTTCAGCGACTCGCGGTCCATGTGGACCACGAACGTGTCGCCGACGGCCGTCACCGGATCGCCTTCGGCGTCCTGCAGCATCCCCGACGAGTCGATGGCGACGTGCCCGCGCGGATCACAGAGCAGCGCGAAGATATCCGCGGCGGGCGCGGCGATGGTGCGGTCGGTTTCAATGCGTTCGGTCATCGGCTCATCCGATCAGTTTCGTCAGCCAGTTGGGATTCTGCAGGTCCACGCCGCTGCTGCCGTCCCACACGAAGGGGGTGCCGTTGGCGTTGAACCCGGCCAGCGACGTGCTGGCGTTGTCTGCCTTGGTTTGGGCAGTACCGAGGTCGGCACCCGACTTGATGCAGTTTGTCGCGGTGCTGTTGGCCCCGACGGTCTGGGCCAGGTGCGCCAGTTCCGCATCGGTGCGGTCGGCGGGCGCGTTCTCCTGCGGCTGGAACTCACTGCCGAACAGGGCAGCGTAGAAGCCGGTGTAGACCTTCGGGTCATTCTGCGCCGCAACACAATACGATGCAGCGACGGCGCGGGTCGAGTAATTCTTGGTGTGTGACTGCTCGTCGAGGAAGTTCAGCAGGTGATAGCGCACCGCGAGCTTCTTGTTGTTCACCGCGGTGTCGATGTCGCTGGCATAGGACCTGATGAACGCACCGCACGGCGGGCAGATCGGTTCGTTGAAGACGTCGATCGTCGCGACGGCCGCCGAACTGCCGATGAACACGCCGTCATTGAGGACGTTGAGTTGCACCGCATCCGGAGCCGTCGGCGCCGTCGACGATTTGGACGGCGAGGCCGACCGCTTGGGGTGGGAGAACCCGATGATCACCCCGCCCGCGACCGCCACGATCACGGCGATCGCGAGCCCCGCCCACACGTAGGGCTTACGCAGCAGACCGGTCCCGCGCGGCGGCGGTGGTTGGCCCCATGGGGGCACCCCGGTGTTGCCGCCCGGCACCGCTCCCCAGCCGTGGGTACCGGCCCATTGCGCCGGCGCGGGACCGCCCTGCCCGGCGGGTTGCGTTCCCGGCTGCGGTGTCGGAGGTCCCGGCGGTGTCGGCCAGGGTGTTCCTTGCGACATCGCAGGCGGCGCGGTGGCCGGGAAACTTCCGGGCGTCTGACCCGCGAACTGGGGCGGCAGTTCCCCGACCTGGCTGCGTTCCAGGATGTCGGCGGCCCGGTCCTGGTCGGGCGTCGCCAGCGCCGCATAGGCCGCCGCCGACAGGTCTCCGCAGGTGGGATGACGGTCGGCCGGATCCTTGGCCATGCCCCGGGCGATGACGTCGTCGAGGGCCGCGGGAATTCCCGGCCGCGCCACGCTGGGCCGCGGCACGGGCTGGTTGAGATGCGAGCCCATCACGCTGAGCTGGTCGCCCCGGTAGGGCGGGCTGCCGGCCAGGCACTCGTACAACACACAGGCCAACGCGTAGATGTCGGCCCGGTAGGTCACTTCGGCCTCGCCGAAGCGCTCCGGGGCCATGTAGTACAGGGTCCCGACCGTGCTGCCGATCTGCGTGAGCTTCTCGTCGGACCCCGCGCTGGCGATGCCGAAATCGACCAGGTACGCGAAGTCGTCGGCACTGACCAGGATGTTTTCCGGTTTGACGTCGCGGTGGGTCACTCCGGCGGCGTGTGCTGCGTCCAGGGCGGCACCGATCTGGCGAATGACCGCCACGGCGCGCGGCGGGGTGAGGGGGCCGTAGCGCTTCAAGATGGCGGCCAGGTCTTTGCCGTCGATCAGGCGCATGTCCACATACAGCTGGCCGTCGATCTCGCCGTAATCGTGGATCGGCACGACGTGCGGCTCCTGCAAGCGTCCCGCGGTGCGGGCCTCGCGTTGCATCCGGGAGCGAAAGACCGGGTCCTGTGACAGCGATTGCGACATCAGCTTCAGGGCGACGACGCGCTCACGCACGGTGTCCTCGGCCTCGTACACGTCGCCCATGCCGCCGCGCCCGACCAGCCGCCGCAACCGGTACGGCCCGAACTGCGTCCCCACCCGCGAACCCTCGGAGGTGTCACCCATCGCCGACTATTCACCCGCCTTCCGCACAGCTATCCGACCCGAGGCGCCTTCGCGCCCCCGACCATGACCTGCGCCGGACACGAGTACGCGGTGGCGTGCCAGGCATAAGGCTAATGGTTTCCGCAAGGACCAGGCGTGCTTTGCCGGGCGAACGGGACACGTCCTAGGCAGTTGATGTGAAACCCAGATAGGGCACGCTAACTTTTGTTAGGTTACCCAATGCTAACTTCTGATTTCAGATGAGCGCGTTGGCTACCGAGGAGATACCCGATGACCGTATGGATGGCAGCACCGCCCGAAGTGCACTCCAGCCTGCTGTGCAGCGGTCCGGGACCCGGATCGGTGCTGGCCGCGGCATCGGGCTGGCAGGCGCTCAGCACCGAGTTCGCCGCGGTGGCAGCCGAGTTGACGGCGCTGCTCGCCTCGGTGCAGGGCGGTACGTGGGACGGCCCGACGGCATCGCGGTACGCGGCGGCCCACCTGCCGTATCTGGACTGGCTTACCCGCGCCGGCGTCAAGAGCGCGGAGGCAGCGGCGCAGCACGAAGCGGCCGCGGCCGCCTATACCGCCGCGCTGGCGGCCATGCCGACGCTTGCCGAACTGGCCGCTAACCATGCCCTGCACGGTGTGCTGGTCGCGACGAACTTCTTCGGCCTCAACACGATTCCGATCGCGCTCAACGAAGCGGACTACGTCCGCATGTGGATTCAGGCCGCGACGACAATGACCGTGTACCAGACGTTTTCGGCATCCGCGGTGGCGGCGGTGACGCCCACGGACGCGGCTCCGCCGATCGCCACCGCGGAACCGGCCAAATTCGCGCCCACCGATCCCATCGAAGAAGCGCTGGCCTGGTCCGAACACTTTTCGAGCATGTACCGGGTGCTGAAGGGACTTGTCACCAACCCGTTCGGGACGGTGCTGCAGATCATCACCGACTTCGCCACCAACCCGGCGGCGGCGATGACCACCTGGTTGCCGCTGATCTACGTGTTCGCCTACGCCGCGACATTCGCCCTGTTGGGATCGCCGATGTACGCCGTCGTCGCGGCACCCGGGTCCGCCGCGATCCCACTCGCTCTGGGCCTTTCGGCGCTGTGCGCCTTTCCGGCAATCGCGGCGGAAACCGGCGGCGAAGCGGCTGTCGCGGTCGCCGAAGGCGTGGTGCCCGTCGCCGGACTCCCGGTGACCGCGGCGGCACCGGCGGCACCGGCACCCGGCGCTGCCCCTGTCCCGCAGGCGTCGGGCGCGTCGGCCACGACCGGTGCCCCCCCGGCCACGCCCAGCCCTGGTGTCGCCTATCTCGTCGGCTCGGGTCCCGACTCCGGTCCGACGCTCGGACCCGTCCTGCACACCCGGGCGACCGCAAGCGCCCCTGCCGCACGGATCGCCGCGCCGTCCGCGGCTGCCACCGCAGGCAATGTCCGGCACCGCCGGCGACGCCGAGGCGACCTCGGCAGCCGTGGCTACCGTGACGAGTTTCTTTCCCTGGACGATCAGGCGGACCTTGTCGAGCCTCCAGCAGAACCGTCGGCCCAACCCTCGGGCGCGGGCGCCGGATCGCTCGGATTCACCGGCACCGCAACGGTTTCCGGCATCGATAATGCCAGCGGGTTGACCACGCTCGGCGGGAATTCCGGCACCGACGCGCCGACCGTCCCGATGATGCCCACCACGTGGGTTGACCCGGGTCGCCGGGCGTGAGAGCCGGGAATCACCAGTTCCGCTGTTGCGGCCGGCCCTCACGCCCGACGAGGTCTCTGCAATCTTGTCACAAGATGAAGAGCATCTCCTGGTAGGTGGGCAATGGCCAAAGGTCATCTGCCACAATGCCTTCCAGGGCATCAGCCGCGGCCCGCACCGCCTCCATCGCCGGAAGCAGCTCCTTCTGGGCGTGTGTAGCCTCATCCATTGCGGAGCTCGCCGAGTTGCCGGACAGCGCCGCCTTCAAGGTCGTCAACGCGGTTGTCAGGTCGGCCAGCGGAGCCGAAACCGCTTCCAGCGCAGCGGTGCTGGCTTCGACACCGGCTGCTTTCAAGGTGGCGACGTTCTGGGCGAGCTCGGTCTGGTAGCGCACGGCCGCTGGCAGAATGACGGTCGTGCCCATCTCCAGCGCCAGCTTCGCCTCCACTGCGATGGTCAGCGCGTACTGCTCCAGTCGCACCTCGTAGCGGCTGTGCAACTCACGCTCGTTGAAGACGCCGTACTTTTCGAAGACAGCCACCGCCTCCGGCTTGATCAGCTCCGGGATGGCGTCCAATGTTGTTTTGAGGTTGGGTAATCCGCGCTCGGCCGCCTCGATCTGCCAGTTCTCGGAATACCCGTCACCGTTGAACACAACGGCGCCGTGCTCGGTGATGACATCGGTGAGCAATTTCTGCACCGCGGCGTCGAAATCCTCCCCGTCGGAGACCGCCTGCTCGAGGATCGTCGCCATGTAGTCGAACGAGTCGGCCATGATCGTGTTCAGGATGATCATCGGCACGGCGACCGTCTGACCGGATCCCGGTGCCCGGAACTCAAAACGGTTGCCGGTGAACGCGAACGGGCTGGTGCGGTTGCGGTCGCCGGCATCGGTGGGTAGCGGCGGCAGGGTGTCGACGCCGATGATCATGGTGCCCTTGCCCTTTGACGACGTCGCCGCGCCCTTGGCGATCTGCTCGAACACGTCGGCGAGCTGCTCGCCGAGGAAGATCGAGATGATCGCGGGCGGCGCCTCGTTGGCGCCCAGGCGGTGATCGTTGGTGGCGGAGGCCACCGACACCCGCAGCAGTCCGGCGAACTTGTGCACGGCGCGGATCACCGCGGCGCAGAACACCAGGAACTGTGCGTTCTCGTGCGGAGTGTCACCCGGCACCAGCAGCGACCCCAGCTCGGAGTTGCCCACCGAGAAGTTGACGTGCTTGCCCGACCCGTTCACTCCGGCGAACGGCTTCTCGTGGAACAGGCACTCCATGCCGTGCTTCTTGGCGATCGTCTTGAAGATCGTCATCAGCAACTGCTGATGGTCGGAGGCGATGTTGGCCCGCTCGAACATGGGCGCCACCTCGAACTGGCCCGGGGCCACCTCGTTGTGCCGGGTCTTGGCCGGGATGCCGAGTTTGAACAGCTCCCGCTCGGTGTCCATCATGAAGCCCAGGACCCGCTCGGGCACCGCGCCGAAGTAGTGGTCGTCGAATTCCTGTCCCTTGGGCGGCTTGGCGCCGAACACGGTGCGCCCGGCGTTGATCAGGTCGGGCCGCGCCAGGAAGAAGTGCCGGTCGACCAGGAAGTACTCCTGTTCGGGACCGCAGAAGGACACGACCTTGTTCAGTTCCTGGTGCCCGAACAGCTTGAGGATGCGTTCGGCGTGGATGCCCATGGCCTGCTGGCTGCGCAGCAGCGGGGTCTTGTAGTCCAGCGCCTCTCCGGTCATGGAGACGAAAACGGTGGGGATGCAGAGCGTGTTGCCGTTCGGGTTTTCCAGGATGTAGGCCGGGCTGGTGACGTCCCAACCGGTGTAGCCGCGCGCCTCGAACGTGCTGCGCAACCCGCCCGACGGGAAGCTGGACGCGTCGGGCTCGCCCTGGATCAGCGTCTTGCCGGCGAACTCGGCCAGCGTCGCGCCGTCGGAGACGGGCTCCAGGAAACTGTCGTGCTTCTCCGCGGTCAGGCCGGTCATCGGGTAGAAGACGTGCGCGTAGTGGGTGGCGCCCTTCTCCAGCGCCCAGTCCTTCATCGCCACCGCGACCGTGTCGGCGACGGCGGGGTCGAGCGGAGCGCCCTTCTCGATAGTGGCCACGATCGACTTGAAGACCGATTTCGGCAGCCGCGCCTGCATCTCGGCCTTGGTGAAGACGTTGGAGCCGAAGATCTCGCCCGGAGCTTCACCCGGTACAAAACTGATCGCCGGGGGTACATATGCCTCGACATTGTTGATCGCCTGCAGGCGGACCGCGTTTCCGCTCAATGGAGTTCCTATCGCTTCACTACCCGGCCCAAAAGCCGGCTTCAAAGGGGGGTCCGTGGCTGATCGCTTGACGGACGCTAGACCGCCTCACCGTAGGTAGGTTCGATGGCAATCCTGTTACGCAGGCGTCAACGGTGGCGCAGCATTGGTTTCGAACGTGAGACGCGAAGCATGAAGGGGGCATGACGTGCAGCAGCTGAGTTGGAGCGACGACATGATGCTGCGGGCGGAAGGCCCCGCGACGCCGTTGCAGATTCAGATGCTGCTGATCTATGACCCGTCCACCGCGCCGGGCGGGAAAGTGACCTTCAAGGGCATCTTGGAGGAGCTGGACGCCAGGCTGCATCTGGCCGATGTCTTCCGCCGGCGTCTGACCGAGCTGCCGGGCGGCCTGCACATGCCGTACTGGGTGGAGGACCCGAACTTCGACCTCGAATACCACGTGCGCCACATCGGGCTGCCGCAACCCGGGGACTGGCGGCAGCTGTGCATTCAGGTCGCCCGGCTGCATGCCCGGCAGATCGACCTGCGCCGTCCGCCGTGGGAGATCACCGTCATCGAGGGACTGAACGCCGTGCCCGGCGTGCCGAAGGGTTCCTTCGCGATGGCGCTGAAACTGCATCACTGCGCCGTCGACGGGATGGCGAGCGTCCAGATGATCGCGGCGTTGCACGACCTGGCCGCCGACAGCCCGCGGCCGCCGGGCCCGGACCGGCCCTGGCGGCCGGCTCCGCTACCGTCGACGTCAGACCTGTTGTCCCGCACCGCAGTCAACGCGGCGCTGTACCCGGTGCGGGCCGGCAAGGTGGTGCTGTCGAGTGCACCGCAATTGGTCCGCGGCCTGGCCGCATTGCCGGTCAAGCTGGTCGGTGGTCTGGTGAGCAGCGTCGCCGACGGCAACCGGCCCGCTTTCCCACCCAAGACGCGCTTCAACGAGACGGTGTCGCCGCATCGTGTTTTCGAGGCCCGGTTTCACGACCTCGCCGACTTCAAGAAGATCAAGGCCCGGGTGCCCGGCGCGACCGTCAACGACGTCGCGCTCGCCTATGTCGGGGGTGCCTTGCGCCGGTACCTGGCCGGCCACGACGAGCTTCCTGAAGAGTCGCTCGTCGCGGCGTGCCCGATCTCGCTGCGCGAGGCCGGTGATACCAGCGGCAAGGGAAACATGCTGGCCGGACGGCTGCAGACGCTGGCAACCGACATCGCCGATCCGCTCGAACGGCTGGCCGCCATCGCCGAGTCGACCGCGCAGAGCCGGTCGGAAGCCGAGCAGACGACCAGGACGCAGATGCTCGAGCTGGTGGCGACATTGCCGACGGCGCTGCTCGGGGTCACCGCCAAAGCCGCCAGCGTGCTTCCCTTCTCGGGCCCGACCGTCGCCAACACCACCGTCACCAACGTGCCGGGCCCCACCCAGCCGATCTACTTCCGCGGCGCCCGGCTGCTGCGTGCCGCCGGACTCGGGCCACTGATCGGCGGTCTGAACCTGTGCCATGTGGTCGCCAGCTACAACGGGATTCTGTCGATCAGCGCCACGGCGGACCGCGACGCGCTGCCCGACCCGGCCCGCTACGCGCAGTGCATGGACGAAGCCTTCGAGGAGTTGCTTGCCGCAGCGGGATAGCGTGGCCGGGTGACGAGCGACGGCCCGCCTCCGAATCGGCTGCGACGCAGCCTGGGTGTCGGCGACGCGGTGGTGATCGGGCTCAGTTCGATGATCGGTGCCGGGATCTTCGCCGCGCTGGCGCCGGCCGCGCGGGCCGCGGGGGCCGGTCTGCTGATCGGGTTGGCGGCCGCCGGTGTGATCGCATACTGCAACGCCTCGTCGTCGGCGCGGTTGGCCGCGCTGTACCCCGCCTCCGGCGGTACCTACGTCTACGGACGTGAGCGGTTGGGCGAGTTCTGGGGATACCTCGCGGGCTGGGGTTTCGTCGTCGGCAAGACCGCCTCCTGCGCGGCGATGGCCCTGACCGTCGGGACTTACGCCTGGCCCGCCCACGCGCACATCGTGGCGGTGATGTCGGTGCTGGCCCTGACCGTCGTCAACTACCTCGGCGTCCAGAAGTCGACGTGGCTGGCGCGGAGCATCGTCGCGACCGTGTTACTCGTGCTGATGGCCGTCATCATCGCCGCGTTCGGATCCGGACCGCCCGATCTCGTCACGAATCTCACCACGCTGCAAGGTATTTCGGCAGGCGGCGTGCTGCAGTCGGCGGGGCTGCTGTTCTTCGCGTTCGCCGGCTACGCCCGCATCGCCACCCTGGGCGAGGAGGTTCGTGACCCGGCCCGCACCATCCCGCGGGCGATTCTGGTCGCACTGGCGGTCACGCTGGCGTTGTACGCCGCCGTGGCGGTCGCCGTGCTGGCAGTGCTGGGACCGCGGCGGGTCGCCGCGACGGCCACGCCCCTGGTGGATGCGGTGCGCGTGGCGGGCGCCGGCTGGCTGGTGCCGATCGTGGCCGTCGGTGCGGTACTCGCGGCCCTGGGGTCGCTGCTGTCGCTGCTGTTGGGGGTCTCGCGGACCGCCTTGGCGATGGCCCGCGACCGCCATCTTCCGCATCAGCTCGACGCGGTGCATCCGCGGTTCGCGGTGCCGCATCGGGCCGAGATTGCGGTCGGAGTGGTGGCCGCCGCGTTGGCGGCCGCGGTCGACCTGCGCGGCGCGATCGGATTCTCGTCATTCGCGGTGCTGGCCTACTACGCGATCGCCAACGCATCCGCCTTCACGCTGCGGCCCGGGGAAGGTGCGCTGCCCAAGGTCATTCCGGTGTTGGGGGCGCTGGGCTGCGTGGTGGTGGCCTTCGCGCTGCCGGCGACGTCGGTGATCGCAGGCACCGCGTTCCTCGCCGTGGGCGCGCTGGTGTTCTGGGTGCGGCGCCGGCCGCGCCGGGGTTGGTGAGCCTGCGCTTGCTGGCGGGACTCGCGCTGGTGCGGTTGGCTTTACCCCGTGGTTGACGAACAGCAGAGCCGACAAGAACGTCAGCAGGGGCATCATCCCTCCGAGCCGCACCGCGAAGGCGCGTCCGGCCGGTTGAACTGGCTGCGCGCCGCGGTGCTCGGCGCCAACGACGGCGTGGTCTCCGTCGCCGGCATCGTGGTCGGCGTTGCCGGGGCGACGGCAGCCCGCGGTCCGATCTTCACGGCCGGATTGGCGGGCCTGGTGGCCGGCGCGGTGTCGATGGCGTTGGGCGAGTACGTCTCGGTGTCCAGTCAGCGCGACAGTGAACGGGCGCTGCTGCACAAGGAGCGCCACGAACTGCGCGACACTCCCGAGGCGGAGTTGGCGGAGCTGACCGCCATCTACCAGGCCAAGGGCCTGTCGCCCGCGACCGCGGCGAGGGTGGCGAAGGAACTGACCGCCCATGACGCGTTCGCCGCGCACGCCGAGGCCGAATTGCAGATCAATCCCGAGGAGCTGACCAATCCGTGGCATGCCGCGGCGGCATCGGCCGGTTCTTTCATCGCTGGAGCGTTGCTCCCGCTGGTGGCGATACTGCTCCCCCCCGCCGCGTGGCGGGTGCCCGTGACGTTTGTCTCGGTATTGATCGCCTTGGCCGTGGCGGGTGCGCTCAGTGCCCGGATCGGCGGTAGCAGCGTGCGCCGCGCGGTGCTGCGCGTGGTCATCGGCGGGGCCGCGGGGCTGGCATTCACCTACGGCGTCGGGCACCTTTTCGGCACCGCGGTCACCTGACGCGTACGGCTTTTGGTCACCCGCAGAAGAGGACCTTTGGCAGGCGCGGTGGCGCGTCTCGTTCAATAGGCTGTGGGCATGACGTATGAGAGCCAGGACCACGTTGGCGGCACCATTCTGTCCGCGCACGAATGCTGGCAGCTGCTGGCGAGTATGACGTTGGGCCGCTTGGTCACCGCCGTCGACGGGCGTCCCGAGATCTTCCCGGTGAACTACGTCGTGCAGCGCAAGACCATCCTGTTCCGGACCGCGGGAGGCACCAAGTTGGTCAGCACCGCGATCAACAACAACGTGGTGTTCGAAGTGGACGATCACAATGTCGCCCAGGGCTGGAGCGTGATCGTCAAAGGCACCGCCCGTTCGGTGCGCAGCGACGACGACATCGCGGAGGCCGAACGCGCCCACCTGCTGCCGTGGACGGATTCCGAGAAGTCGCACTACGTCCGGGTGATACCGGAATCGGTGACCGGCCGGCGATTCCAGTTCAGCCCGCCGGCGCAGCAGCGCATCGCGTCGACTTCCGAGACCCGCTAGCTCGCTGCCTCAGTCGCCGGTGCGCGTGAGGGTCACCTGGACGTCGGTGCTGGGGCAGCCACCGCTGAGTTCCTCGTGGCCATTGCCGCTGAGTGTCATGATCGGGTCTTGCGGTGGCTGCGGAAGGGCAAAAGGCACAACGATTCTCACATGTGTGTTGCGGCCTCGCCCACATGTGCCGTCGAATTCGCGGTCATAGTTCCAGGTTCCGTCGGCGTAAACCAAAACCATGGCGGTGGCCGGCGCGGTGTGTAGCAGGCTCACGCACCGATCACCGGCGCGCAGGCAGTCGGTCCGGACAACGTAGTCGCCCTGATCTTTGAAACCGTTCGGCTGGACCGACAAAAGGTGATACCGGCCGCGCAGCGCTGCTGCCGGCGACGTCACCCGCGGCGGCAGGGCGGCCGGATCCGGCAGGCTGTTCACGTCGGCGTCTCCGGTGCGGGTGAAGGTCACCGTCCGCTTGTTCGCGCAACCTTTGGCCATCGTCTGGGTCGCCTCACCGGCCAGCGTGCCATCCGGCCGGGCCTGCAGCGTAAACGTCTCCCACACTTCACCTTCGGCTGTACCGCAGTTGGTCGAACCGACACTGACCGCCACCCACGTCCCATCCACCTGGTCGAATACGATCTGGGGCACCTGCATGGTCTCACCGCCGTACCGGGTCGCGGTTGCCACGCATCCGGCGGTACCGCATACCGATCGCACTGACCATGTTTCGCTGGTCGGCGGCACCGGCTTCTCAGCACGCTGGCCGTCGACGCCGGTTACCACCCCGAACTCGACCTGGTAGGAGCCGGTGAACGGCCCCGTGTTGGGTGCGGGGGTTGTGGTGGTGGGCGAGGATTGGGCGACCGGGGTCCTGGCCGCAGAGTTCGAGCGGTAGTGGGAGATCAGCTTCTCCCCCGCGATGATCCCGCCGCCGATGAGCAGTGCGATGCAGAACAGAGCGGCGGCCACGACGCGCGTGCGTCTGTTGCGACCGTCGGTGGTTCGCGGCAGAGCGGGCAGTGTGTCGCTCAGCGAGGGTTGCGTCGGGTACTGCAGGACCGGACCGCCCGGAAGCTCACCGGCGTAGGCGAAGCCGGGAGCCGGATGCCCGGCCAGGTGGTTGGCGAACTCTTGGCAGCTGCCGAATCGGTGCGCCGGGTCCTTCGCCATCGCGGTGGCGAAAACCCAGTCCAGCCCGGCCAACTCGGGACGCAACGCCCCGATCGCGGGCGGCGGGGCGCCGACGTGCCGACTGATCACCACCGCGGAATTGGCGTCGTCGTAGGGTGGTGCACCCGTCAGCAGATGAAATGCGGTGCAGGCCAACGCGTACTGATCGGCACGCCCGTCGACCGGCTCGCCCCGCAGTTGCTCGGGGGCGGAGTAGTTGACCGTCCCTACCGTCATGTTCGTGGAGGTGAGTCCGATCACGTCGTCGATGCGCCGCGCGATGCCGAAGTCGGCGAGGAAAACGCCCCGCGGTTGCGGGCCGTCGTCTTCCAGCAGAATGTTGGCCGGCTTGACGTCGCGGTGCAGCAGGCCCCGCTGATGGGCATGGTCCAGCGCCGAGGCCACCGCGCCGATGATGCGGACGACCTCAGCCAAAGGCATTCCGCCGCAGAATCTTCCGCGCAGCAGGCGGGCCGCGTCGGTCCCGGCGACATAGTCCATGGAGAGCCATAACTGGCCATCGTGCTCGCCCCGATCGTGGACCTGGACGATGTGCCGATGCGAGAGGTTGGCAGCCAACTCGGCTTCCCGCTCGAAGCGGGCGCGATACACCGGGTCGCCGCCCCACTGTGCCGGCAACACCTTGAGGGCATTCTCGCGCGGCAGCCGCGGGTGGGCCGCCAGGTATACCGTGCCCATACCACCGGCGCCCAGCACCCGGATGATCCGGAATCCGGCGAATATCTGCCCGGTCGTCAACGTCAGCGGGTGAGTGGTGTCCACGATGTCTTTCCTTCTGCGTTGCGGTTAAGCCCTGCCGGGGCCGCCCGATGGGCCGGCATACCTACCCTGCCGCGCAACGCTTGCCGCATCTTGTCGCAATTCTTGCGAAATTCTTGCGGCACAAACCGCCTCAACCAGTTTGCGGAGGTTCCTCGCTCAGCCCGAAACGCTCGTGCAGGCGAACCAATGGCTTCGGTGCCCACCAGTTGAACCTGCCCAGCACACGCATGAACGCCGGCACCAACAACATGCGGACCAGAGTGGCGTCGGCAACCACCGCGACCGTCAAGCCGAATCCGAACAGCCGCATGAACGAAACCTGCGCGGCCATCAGGGCGGAAAATGAGATCGTCATGATCAGCGCCGCGGCGGTGATCACCCGCGCGGTGTGCGCCAGGCCGAGCGCTACGCTCTCCTCATTGGCGCCCGGACCCTGATCGGATGACAGCCAGTACTCCCGGATCCGCGAGATCAGGAATACCTCATAATCCATCGACAGGCCGAAAGCGATGCAGAACAACAGAACCGGCAACTCGACACCCAGTGTGCCGGTGGCCGCCGTGCCCAGGCCGCCCAGGTGTCCCTCTTGGAAAACCCACACCAGCGCCCCGAACGCGGCGGTCAGCGACAACGTGTTCATGAACAGGGCTTTGACCGGCAACACCGCACTACCGGTCAACAGGAATACCAGCACCAGGGTGATCGCGGCGATGAGCGTCAGTACCACCGGTAGCCGGGATGCGATGGCGTGCACGCTGTCCCGATTGCTCTGCGCCACACCGGTGAGCCATGCGGGTCTGCCCTTCGGTGTGGGGACGGCATGCAGCCGGTCCAGCTGGGTGGTTGAGGCGCTGGTGTACAGCGGCGCGGTGGTGCCTACGGTCAGGAAGGCGCTGCCGTTCCTGATCCCGTAGGGCGCCGAGGGCGGGCCGAACCGTCGGCCGTCGACGAACGTGCCACCCAGCCAGCCCACCCATTTCACCTCGGGCACCCGCGAGAGCTCAGCCGCATACGAATCGAGTTCGGCGGCACTGAGATTGGCTGCGTCCGGCAGCACGACGGTGATATCGGGCACGCCCCGGTCCGGGAAGTCGTTGCGCAGCAGATCGCCCACCTGGCGGGCCGAGGCCGAGGTGGGCAGGATCCGGTCGTCCGCGAAACCCCACCTCGCACGGTGAAACGGTGAGCCCAACAGCAACAGCACGGCGATGATCGCGATCCCGATGGGCAGTGCGTGGCGCATCACGGTTTTGGCCCAGTCGTACCAGGTTCGCCGCTGCCGAGCTTGGCTGCGGCCGGCGCTGCCCCAGAAGATCCGGCGCAGCAACGGGCGCACATCCCAGGAATCCAGACGGCGGTCCAGCAGCACGATCGCCGCGGGCGTCACGGTGATCGCTGCGGCCGCGGCCAGTGCCACGACCGCTGATCCGGCGTAGGCGAAGGATTTCAGGAAGTACGGCGGGAAGAACACCATCGTCGACATGGCCAGCGCCACCGTCATCGCTGAGAACACCACGGTGCGGCCGGCCGTGGCCATGGTGCGGACCAGCGCATCCTCCCGAGTCTGGCCCGCTGCCAGCTCATCCCGGAATCGGCTGAGAATCAGCAGGGTGTAGTCCACTGCCAGCGCCATGCCCATCGCGACCGAAAGGTTGAGGGCGAAGATCGACACGTCGGTGAACAGCGCGATGGTGCGCAGGCAGGCGAGTGAACCCAGGATCGCGAAGATGCCGACGGCAACCGGCAGCGCCGCCGCGACCAGGCCGCCGAACACCCAGACCAGCACGACAAAGCTCAGCGGCAGCGCCACCGATTCCATCAGGAACAAGTCCTTTTGGGTCTGCGCGTTCACCTGCCAGGAGACGGCGGCGTCACCCCCGGCACGCAACGTGACCCCATCCCGGTCGTGGACGAGTTCGTCGGACAGTCGCATGGCGTTCTGCTGGGCCTTGCCTTCACCCCCGCCGACGGCAACCACGATCAGGCCCGTCTTTCCGTCCTTGCTGAAGAAGGCCGGTGCCGCTTCCGGCGGCGCGGTCCAACCCGACTGCACTTCGCGGACGTCCGGCGAATTCTTCAGCCGCCGAACAACATCGGTGCCGACCGCTTTGGCCTGCGGTCCGTTCGCGCCGCCCGGCGAGGTCACCGCGATCACCAATGTCGTGTCGCCCCGGTCGAATTTACGGGACAGCAGCTCGGTGGCCTTGGATGATTCCGCGCCGGGGTCGAGTCCTCCCCCGCCCGAAAGTTGCTTGACCACCGGAACTCCGAAGATTGCGGCGCCGACCATGACGAGCAGGGCCACGGAGACGATCCGCCGCGGGAACGCGATGGCAAGGCGACTGATCCGGTACAGCACGGCGATACCTTCCCCGGCTCCCTAGCGCCGCACGAGTTCGTGTTCGATCAATTCCCGGTAGACGGCCGTGCCCATCAGCTCGGTATGGGTTCCGGTGGCTTGAATGCGGCCCCCCTGCAGAACGAGGATCTGCCCGGCGGTGGTGACGGTGGACAGGCGGTGGGCGACGACGAGGATGCTGCGCCGGCCGCGCGCATGCAGCAGATTGGCCATGACGTCGTACTCGTTGGCGCGGTCGAGATGTGCGGTCGGTTCGTCCATCAGGATGAGCTGCGACCGGGACAGGAATGCTCTGGCCAGGGCCAGGCGCTGGCGTTGCCCACCGGACAGGCTGCGGCCCCGTTCCAGCACGGGGCTGTCGAGTTGGTCTGGGAGACGCGCGATTTCGTCGGCGATGTTCGCTTGCCGCAGGACGCGCCACAGGTTGTCGTCGGTGGCACCGGGATCGGCGATGAGCAGGTTGTCGCGAATGGTGCCGTGCAGCACCGGCGCGTCCTGCTCGAGGAGCCCGAGCCGACCACGCAGGTCCCGCAGCGCCATGGTGCGGATGTCCTGGCCCTCCCACCGAATCGTCCCGGCGTCCGGGTCGTGAAAACGGCACAGCAGCGCGAGAATCGTCGACTTTCCGGCGCCCGACGGGCCGATCAGCGCGGTGATCTGATCTCCGCGCAGCGTGAAGGAGACATCGTCGAGCACAGGTCCGCCGGAACCGTAGGAGAACGACACGTGGTCGAATTCGACCAGCGGCGTTTCATTTTGGCGCGGCGTCGACGGCACGGCCGCGGCGTCCGGCGACACCGGAGGGTCGCTTTCGGGGAGCTCACGCAGGGTGGCGACGAGGTGCTGGTAGGCACCCGCGGAGGTGCGGAAGGTGGCGAGTGCGGCGAAGCCGGCCGTGATCGGGAAGACCGCGTACATGGCGAAGGCGAACAGGCTGACGAAGTGGCCTACGGACAAGCCTCCGTCGGCCACCCGGCGCCCGTCGATGACCATGATGGTCAGAAATGAGACGGTGACGCCCAACCGGATTGCCCCGATGTTGATGGCCGTCGATGACGCCACCCGAACGCCGGCCCGATAGGCGGCCGCCGCACTGAGGCCGATGAAGCTGACTTCGCGCGCTTCGGCGCCGAACAGCTTGACCGTGCGGGCCGCGCCGAGCGCCCGGTCCAGGCCGGCCGTGTAATCACTCAGGGCCACTTGGCGATTCAGTGAGTCACGCTGGATCCAGGACAGGAACGGGCTACCGGCGCCGAACGCAACCGTCATGACCGCCACCACCACACACAGGGTGAGCGCGTCGATCGACAGCATGAAGGCGCCCGCACCGAGCAGCGTCAGCAATCCGAACGCGATGTCGCCTACGGCGCGGGGCATGTCGCGCAACTGGCCGGCGTCGCTGGTGCCGCGGGCCAGCAGGTCACCGGTGCGGACCCGGTCGAGCAGTCCGATCGGCAGGCGCACGACATGATCGGTGAAGTCGGCGCGCAACCGCAAGACGATCCGTTCACCGGTGCGGTCCAGCCGAAAGTGCCCCAGACCTTCCAGCGCGAGCTGACACAGCAGGACGGCGAGCAGCGCGAGCGCGGCACCCAGGTGCAATGCACCTGTCGTCGCGCGATCGACGAGCCGCCCGACCAGCAGCGGTTGCCAGAGGATGAGCGCCGTCGCGGCGCTGAGCAGTGACATGCTGACGGTCATCGAGACCCAGTGCGGGCGTAACAGAGTCAGCATGGCGGCGTTTCTCCGCCGAGCAGTCCGAGCAGGTGCAGATCGGTCGCGTACTTGACGATTACCGGCGCGGAGATGTGCGGTATATCCGGATTCTTCTTGTCGGGACCGATTTTGGCCTCCTGGACGGCCGCCCGGAATCGGTCGGTCGGCGCGTACGACCCGGTGGTCGGCGGGAGCGGCTGCACGGCTGAGGTATCGCGGGACGCCAGCAGCGGCAGCACGGAATGACGGCGCTGGGACTCCGGCAGGGTCTGCAGGGCTGCCTTTAATTGCCGCACCCACTCGCCGAAGTCGCTGATGCGCTGCAGCGGGTACCCCGCCTCGACCAGCCAGTCGACGTACTCGTCGAGTCCGATGCCGTCGTCGTGCGGATTCATGACGTGATAGGTCTGGAACCCGGCCACACCGGAACCGGCGACCTGGGCGCTCAGGGTGGTGATCGCCTCGGCGACGAAAGTCACCGGCAATCCGTCGAAGTGGGCACGTTGCCGGTTGCCCTCGTGATCGGTCCGGTAGAACGATGACGGTGCGATGCCGGTCGACACCACGCTCAGCACCATCCGGCTGAACATGTCCGACAGGTTGAGTTGTCCCGCATACGTGGTGTCCGCCAGCACCATGCCGCAGCGGAACACCGCGACGGGAAGCCCACACAGGTCGTGGGCCTCACGCAGCAGCACCTCGCCGGCCCACTTGCTGTTGCCGTAGCCGTTGGCCGGTTCGGCGGACAGGATACGGCCGGGGCTGACGGCGCGGATATCCGCATCTTCGGTGAATTCGGAAGGTTCGACTTGTCTTCCCACGTCGGCAGTCGACACGAAGGCGTAGGCCTTGAGTTTGGTGGTGAGCGCCAGCCGGATGAGTTCAGCGGTGCCAACGACATTGGGCCCGAACAGCTCGCTGTAGGGCAGGGCTCCGTTGACCACCGCTGCCGAATCCACAATCAGGTCAACGGTATCGGCCAGCCGCCGCCACGCGCTCCGGTCCAGTCCCAGATCGACCTGGTCTTTGTCCCCGGCCACGACTTCGAGGTGATCGGCCGCCAACTCCCGGTAGAGCCGCAGCAGATGTGGATCACCGCTGTCGAAGACCGCGTCCAGCCGCCGTCGGGCATCCTGGTCGGACTGTCCCCGCACCAGGCAGATCAGTTTGCCGTCTTTCAGCTCCAGCTGCTGCAGCCACTCCAGGACCAGGTATCGCCCGACGAATCCGGTGGCGCCGGTCAGCAGGACAGTCCGCACTTCGGTGCCCGCACCGGGCAGGCCCGGCGCCGCGGTCAGCGTCGGAGCCTCGATGAACTTGTCCAGAGTCAGGTCTCGCGCGTATATCTTGGCGCCGGCCCGGCCGTGCACGGCCGCGTAGCGAGGATCGGCGGCGGCGCCGTCGCCCACCGCTCGGCTCAGCCCTTCGACCGTCGGTGTTTCGAACAGGCTGCGCACCGACAGCCCGACGTTGAGCGCGTTGTTGATCGCCGCGATGACCCGCATCGCCGAGATGCTGTCCCCGCCCAGGTCGAAGAAGGATTCGTCGACGCCCACCCGGTGCAGGCCAAGCACTTCGGCGTAGCTGTCCGCCAGGATCTCTTCGACCTCGGTGGCGGGCGCGCGGTAACGCGACGTGTCGTGGTAGCTCGGCGCCGGGAGGGCGCGGGTGTCGAGCTTCCCGTTCGCCGTCAACGGGATCTCGTCGATGGTTACCACCGCGGCGGGCACCAGGTACGACGGCAGGCGGCCGGCCAGCTCCGCCCGGGCGCGCGCCGGATCCGCGGTTCCGGTCAGGTAAGCCACCAGGCGCCTGTCTCCGGGGCGGTCCTCGCGGACGGTCACCACCGCGTGGTCCACGCCGTCGAGGGCAGCCAGCGCCGCCTGCACTTCGCCGGGTTCGATGCGGTAACCACGGATCTTGACCTGCTCGTCGGCGCGGCCGACGTAACGCAACTGCCCGTCGGCGTCCCAGTGGGCCAGGTCCCCGGTGCGGTACATCCGGGTTCCGCTGCCGCCGAACGGGCATGCCACAAACCGCGACGCGGTCAGTCCCGGCCGGCGCCAATATCCCACGCCGAGCCCATGTCCGGCGATGTAGAGCTCGCCGACCACACCGGCGGGTACCGGACGCATCCGCTCATCCAGCACGAACAGCGCCGCTCCCGACACGGGTGTGCCGATCGGCGGCGCGCCCGCTCGCAGCGGCGCGCTCCTCGCCGCGTCGACCGTGGTCTCGGTCGGGCCGTAGGCGTTGATCAGTAACCGGTTTCCGGCCGCCCACCGATCCACCACCGCGGCCGGGCAGGCTTCGCCACCGACCACCAGCGCCATGTCCTCCAGACCCGCCGGCGAAAGCATCTGCGCCGCAGACGGACTCAAGTCGAGGACGCTGACCCGTTCGGCAACCAGCACGTCGTGGAAGTCGGCCGGGGAGGCCATCACGTCCTCGGGTATCACCACCAGCCGGCCGCCACGCAACAGCGCACCCCAGATTTCCCACACCGAGACGTCGAAGGCGTAGGAGTGGCACTGCGCCCACACCCCGGCCCGCGGCAGCGCGTCATCCAGCGATGCCGCCAGTTGAACGACGTTGTGATGAGTCACGGCAACGCCTTTGGGGACGCCGGTGGTGCCCGAGGTGTAGATGAGATAGGCGATGTCCTGCGCTGAGGGCACCGGCAGCGCGCTGATGGGATGCGCCGCGTTGTCGGGGTCATCGATGTCGACGCTGACGTCGACGACCGTGAGTTGGTAGCCCTCGAGTCTGCCGGCCAGGGCCGTGGTGGTGACGGCGGCGACCGGTGTCGCGTCGCGGATCATGAACCCGACGCGCGGATCCGGCAGTGCCGGGTCGATCGGCAGATACGCGGCGCCGGTCTTGAGCACCGCCGTTATCGCCACTATCGCTTCGGTGGATCGGCCGAGCAGCAGCGCGACGCAGGTGCCCCGCGCCGCACCGTATCCGGCCAGCCGGTGGGCCAACCGATTTGAGGCTGCATCAAGTTCGCGGTAGGTCATCGAGCGCCCGCCGCAGGTCACTGCGTCGGCTGCCGGTGTGCGCGCGACCTGGGCGGCCAGGGCCGCCGGGATCGACGTCTCGGTGACTGCGAGGTGGTTCAACACCGGATGATTGCCCCACGCGCCGAGCCGAATCCGCTCCGCCGCATCGAGCAGCGATACCGATGACACCCGCGCGCCGGGATCGGCGGTCATGGCCTCGAGCACGCGCCGCAATCGCTGCAGGAGAATGTCGATGCTTGCCGGGTCGAACACGTCGGTGCGGAATTCCACGGATCCGCCGAGTCCGGCCGGTTCGCTTCCCCCGGTGAAGCGCTCGGCCAGTGAGAACGCCAGATCCATTCGGGCGGTGCGGGTTTCGGCGGACAAGGGCTCAACTTGCAGGTTGCCGAGGGCAGCGGCCGGCAGCACATTGTTCTGCCAGGCCATCAGCACCTGAATCAGCGGGTGATGGGTCAGCGATCTGGCCGGGTTGAGCCGTTCCACCAGCAGCTCGAAGGGCACGTCCTGGTGGTCGTACGCGGCCAGGCTGCGCTCGCGCACCTGGCTCAGCAGTTCGCCGATTGTGGGGTCACCGTCGAGGTCGACACGCAACACCAGCGTGTTGACGAAGCATCCCACCAGGTCGTCCAGCGCTGGATCACTGCGGCCGGCGATCGGAAACCCGATAGCCACATCGGAACTCGCGCTGAGCTTGGCCAGCAGCACCGCCAGGGCCGCCTGCACCACCATGAACCCCGTCGCGTTGTGCGCCCGGGCCAGATCGCGCACCCGCCGGTGCAACTGTGCCGGCCAGTCCACCGTCACACTCGCGCCGCGGTAGTCGGCGACCGCCGAGTAGGGGCGGTCGGTGGGCAGCGTAACCCGTTCGGGCAGGCCGGCCAGCGCACTCTCCCAGAATTTCAGCTGTTCGCCCAGCCGGCTGCCGGGGTCCGCCGGGTCGCCGAGGCAATGTTGTTGCCACACTGTGTAATCGGCGTACTGCACCGGCAGCTCCGCCCATTGCGGAGGCTGGTTCACGCAGCGGGCCGCGTAGGCCAGTCCCAGGTCGCGGGCCAACGGCGCCACCGACCAGCCGTCCGCCGCGATATGGTGCACCACGATCGCGAGCACATTTTCTTCCGGCGCTACCGCGAAAAGCTGTGCCCTGATCGGGATCTCGGTGGCCAGATCGAACGCATGCCGTCCCGCGGTCGCGATGGCTTCGGTGAGCTGCCGGGCCGACCACTCCGTGGCGTCGACGATGCGCCAGCCCAGGTCGGCCTGGTCCACCGGCACGACCACCTGCCGCGGTCTTCCCCGCGACATCGCGAACACGGTACGCAGGCTCTCCTGCCGGGCGAGTACTTCAAAGAGGGCCGCACCCAGCGCGTCCGCGTCCAGCTTCCCGCGCATCCGCAGGGCCATCGGGATGTTGTACACCGCTGAGGGGCCGTGGAATTGATGCAGGAACCACAACCGGCTCTGCGCGAACGACAATGGAATCTCTGCAGGTCGCTCTACCGCGATCAGCGGATCCCGCCCGGCGCCGGCCGAACCGACGCGGGCCGCCAATTGGGCGACTGTCGGCGACTCGAACACCGCACGCACCGTCAGCCCGGCGTGCAGGGCGGTATTGATCGCAGCGACCAGGCGCATCGCCGACAGCGAATCCCCGCCCAGGTCGAAGAACGACTCCTCCACGCCGACCCGCGCCAGCCCCAGTACCTGAGCCTGAATGGCGGCCAGGATCTCCTCGAGCGGATTGGCGGGGGGACGAGAAACGCCTGCGCCGTAGTCCGGCACCGGGAGGGCGCGCGGGTCGAGTTTCCCGTTGACCGTCAGCGGCAACGCATCCACCACCACGAGCGCGGCCGGCACCATATAGGCCGGCAGCCGCTGACTCAGCGCGGACCGGATCGCAACGACGTCGATGGCATCGCGGTTGGACTCGGTGAGGTATCCGACCAGCCGTTTGTCGCCGGGACGGTCCTCGCGGACGATGACCGCCGCCTGCTCGACTCCGTCCAGCCCAGCCAGGGCGGCGCGGATCTCCCCCAATTCGATGCGGTAGCCGCGGATCTTGACCTGCTGATCCGCCCGCCCCACATACATCAGCTGCCCGTCAGCGCCCCACGACGCGAGGTCCCCGGTTCGGTACATGCGCGTCCCGGGAGCACCGAACGGACAAGCCAGGAACCGCGAGGCCGTCAACCCGGGCCGTCCCACATATCCGACCCCCAGGCCCGCGCCGGCAACATAGAGCTCACCCACCACGCCCGCGGGCACCGGGCGCAGCCAACCGTCGAGCACGAAGAACGCGAGATGGTCCAACGGCACACCGACCGGGCTGCCGGTGCCGATGAGATCCTCGGCCACGATCTCCCGGATGGAGGCGTGCACCGTCGTCTCGGTGATGCCGTACAGGTTCAGCAGGTGCGGAGATCCTGGGTTACTGTCCAGCCAGGCGCAAAGGCGCTGCGGCTCAAGCGCTTCCCCACCGAACACCACCGAATGCAGCTGTGAGCGCAGTCCCGGCCCGGGGTCGAGCGCATCGGCGGTCTGCAGCGCGTAGAACGCGGAGGGGGTCTGGCTCAAAACGCTGACCTGTTCAGCCACCAGCACGGCATGCAGTTCCTGCGGTGAACGGATCACGGAGTCGGGCACCACCACCAATCGCCCACCGCTGAGCAGCGCACCGAAGATTTCCCATACCGAGAAGTCGAAGGCCAGCGAATGGCACTGCGACCACACGGCTTGCGGTGGCACGCGGTCGTTCAACGACGCCAGCATCCTGATCACGCTGCGATGCGGTATGGCCACCCCTTTGGGAACTCCGGTAGTGCCGGAGGTGTAAATGACATAGGCGATGTCTTCGGGCTTCGGCACCGGCAACTTGGCGACCGGATCTTGGCCCGGGTGTGGGTGGTCGACATCGATCACCAGGCCGGCGAACTCCTCGATCCGCCCGGCCGTCCCACCAGAAGTGATCGTGGCCACCGGTGCGGCATCGGTCAGCATGAACCGGATTCGCGAAGCCGGCAGGCCCGGATCGATCGGCAGATACGTCGCTCCGGTCTTGAGCACCGCCAGAATCGCCGCGATCGCCCGCGGGGATCTCGGAAGGAGCAGCGCCACAACCTTTCCGGGGCCGACACCGTGTCCGGCCAGCAGCCACGCCAACCGATCCGCGACGTCGTCCAGTTCCCGATACGTCATCGAGTCGCCGCCGGCGCACACCGCTGTGGCCTCGGGGGTACGCGCAACCTGGTCAGCCCACAACTCCGGAATCGACGCTGCGTCAAATCCGGTTTCACTCAACGCTTCCCGGTTACCCCATTGGGCGAGCCGAGAATGCTCATCACCGTCGAGGGCGTCTGTCGTGAGCAACCGGCGCGTTGGGTCGGCCGTCATTGCGGCTAACAGGCGTTCGAACCGCCCGATCAGCGTGTCGACATCCTCGGCGGCGAATACGGCGGCGTCGAATTGCACCCGGAGCCCCAACTCGGAGCCCGGCAGTACCCGAATCGTCAACGGGTAGTGGGTGACGTCGCGGCTGCTGCCCTCCGTGATCCGCAAGTCGTGGGAACCGAGCACCGCGGCGGCGTTAAGCGGGTAGTTCTGGTACACGAAAAGCGTGTCGAACAGCACATTCTGACCGGTGATGCGATGAATTTCGCTGAGCGCCAGGTGCTGATGCTCGAGGGTGTCGTTCTGGGCGCGTTGCAGCCGGTCGACGAGTTCGACGGTGGTGGTGGCCGCGTCGGCGGTGGCGCGCACCGGCACTGTGTTGATCAGCAACCCGACCATGGCCTCCGCGCCGGCCATATCGGACGGCCTGCCGGAAACCGTAGTGCCGAAGACGACATCGTTGCTACCGGTCAGCCACATCAGCAGCTGCGCCCACGCGCCCTGCAGCACGATGTTGACGGTGGTGTGGCAGGACCGCGCCAGATCGCTGACCGCCCGGGTTATTTCGGCCGACAACGGGAACGACGCATCACCTCGCGGTCCCGCCTGGAGTTGACTCCGGGGAGCGACCACGGTCGGGACCTCGAAACCGGCCAGCTGCTGCTGCCAGACCGCGCGGGCGGCGGGGATGTCGCGATCGGCCAACCAGGTCACGAAACGGCGGTAGGACACGGGCGCACCGAGCGGCTGCCCGTAGTAGTCGGCGAAAATTTCTTTCAGCAGGATCGGTACCGACCAGCCGTCGAGGACGATGTGGTGGTTGGTCAGCACGAACCGGTGCTCCTGCGCCCCGGTGCGGATCAGCACCGCCCGGATGGACGGCGGGTCTGTGAAGTCGCACACCGCGGCGCGTTCGGCGGCGCAGACCGCATCGACCTCATTGGCCTGGAGTTCCAGGTATTGCCATGGCACTTGGGGATCGGCGGGGATGATCTGCATCGGTTCGTCGAATTCTTCGCTGAATCGTGCGCACAGGTGGGGATGCCGCGCCACCACCGTCTGCACCGCTGCGTGCAGGCGCTCGGGATCCAGGGAGCCGCTCAGCGTGAAGTCCAGTTGCACCGCGTAGACATCATCGAAGACGTCACCGTGTGCGGTGCCGGCGTGGAAGAGCAGGCCCCGCTGCAACGGGGTTAACGGCAACACGTCGGCGACGTGGTAGTGCCGCGCCAGCTCGTCGATCTGCTGCTGGCTCAACCGGGCGGGGGTGAGGTCCGACGGGGTGAGTCCGCCTCCACCGCCTTGCACGTGCGCGCACAGGCCGGTCAGTGCCTCGAACCACAACCGGCTCAGCCGGTTGATCTGCGCCGTGTCCAGAGCTGACGTCGCCCAGGTCCAATGTGCCTGCAGACGTGGTCCTTCGGCTGTGTCGAGGGTGCTGGCGTTTACCTCCACGGTATGCAGCATCGGCACGGACACACCGGTGGACGGCAACCGGCGCTGCACCGGCCGCCATCCGTCGCCGGCCGCGTTGAGTGCGGAAGTGCCAAGTCGGCCAAGGTAATTGAATCCGATGGCGGGATCCGGGCCGGAGAGTCCGGCGTCGGCGTTCAGGTAGCGCAGCACGCCGAAAGTCATCGGATGCGGCAGGGCGCGCAGTTGTTCCTTGCCCGCTTTGATCACCGAGCCCAGCTCGGACGTGCCGGCGACCACCCGCGCCCACTCGATCTCGGGCAGCGCCAGCGCGACCGGGTACTTGGTGGTGAACCACCCGACCGTCCGCGACAGGTCGATGTCCGCGGCGAGTTCGTCGTGGCGTCCGTGCCCCTCGACCGCGATCCCGACGGGCGCACCGGTGGCGTCGCAGAACTCCGCGCATGCCAGTCCGAAGGCGAGCAACAGGATGTCTTGTACGCCGGCATGAAACGCCGCCGGCACCGCACCGAGCAGCATCCGGGTGTGCTCGGCATCCAGCGTCAGCGACAGCTGACCGGCAGTGCCGAACGTGTCCACGTCCGGGCGCACCGCCGGCAACGCCGCTGGGACGGCGAGGACCCGCCGCCAGATGTCGGCCTGCTCAACCACGTCGGGCCGGCCCGCATACTCGGCCAGCAGGGAAGCCCACCGCCGGAACGAGGTGCCGTTCTCCGGCAACGCCACCGGCTGACCGTGAGTGTGCTGGGCCCACGCGGTGATGAAGTCGCTCAACAGGATTCGCCACGACACCCCATCCACCGCGAGGTGGTGAATGATCAAGACCAGCTGTCGGGCGCCGGTGACCCACAGCGCGCTCAGCATCACCCCTGCGGCCGGCCGCAGCCGCGACCGCGCCGCGGCGACCTCGTCATCGGACCATTCGGGCACGGCCCGCAGACACGTCGTCGCGTCCACCGAACCCGGCCCGGGGACCAGCAGCGACCATTGACTGGCGTCGTCGGTGACGAGCCGCGACCGCAGCATCGGGTGGTGGTCCAGCAGCGCCTGCAGCGCCGCCGCCACGTCAGCCTCGACCGTGCCGGCCGGACCTTGCAGCACCATCGCCTGGCTGAACTGGTCGATGCAGCCGCCAAGAGTTCGCAACGTCCACATGACCGGGGTGGCAGGGACCGTCCCGGCGCCGTCGTCGGGGACCACTCCGCCGCCGGCCTGGGTGGCCACCCTGGCCACACCGGCAACCGTTTGTTCGGCGAAGATATCGCGCGGCTTACAGACCACCCCCGCCGCGCGCGCCCGCGCCACCACCTGCATCGACAGGATGCTGTCGCCGCCCAGTTCGAAGAACGACTCGTCCACCCCGACCCGCTGCAACCCCAGCACCTCGGCGTAGATGCCGGCCAGGACTTCCTCGACGGCGCCGGTCGGCGCCCGGTAGCGTTGCCCGTCCTGAAACTCCGGCGCCGGCAGCGACTTTCGGTCCAGCTTGCCCGACGAGGTGAGCGGGAACTCGTCGAGCACCACGATGTGGGCCGGCACCATGTAGGCCGGCAGTCGCGCACTCAACCGCCGGCGCACCGCACTGATGGTGCGGGTTTTGTGCGGCTCGTTGGCGTAGGCCGTGCGCCGGTGGTTCTCGGCCGGAGGCCGGTAGACGTCGGTCAGCGGTGACCCGCCGGTCAGGAAAACGGCGTCGACGGTGCCGGGTTGCGCGCCCCAGGTGACCGCGACGCGGTATCCGGCGGCTGCGCCGAGGCGGTGCAGTTGTTCGGGATCGACACCGCCGGCGTCACCGTCGACCGGAGGCCCCGTCATGGCCTCGGGCAGCGGGAATCCCGCGGCGAGAGCACGCTCGGTGTGGACGTCGGCGGCAAGTCCGGCGCGCGGAATGCCGGTGACACGAACGGCGGCAGGACGATCGGACATCAACCGGGCACTCAACCCGGCGGCGTCACTCCACGACCAGGTGGACGTGCTGGCCAGCGACCGGACCGGAGCGGGAGCTTTGTGGACGAGGATGTCGTAGCGGTACCGGTTCAGTTCGTTGTCGGCCGATCCGCGTTTGACTTGGATGTCGAGCCCGCCCACCGAGTTGTTACCGGCTGCCCAGCTGGTGAAAAACTCTGGGGCGAGCAACAATTCGGATTCACTCACCATGGCGCGACGGACCCGGCGGCGGATCTCGCCGGCATCGGCGGTGGTATCGGTGAGCGCAACCGATGTCTGGAACGCGGCCTGCAGAGTGTGGTTGCGGATGTCGCCGAGGAACAGGGCACCGCCCGGTGCCAGCAGGTCCAGGGCGCTGTCGATGACCTCGGTCAGATATCCCACGTTCGGGAAGTACTGGATGATCGAGTTCAGGATGATGGTGTCGAAATGAGTGTGCGGTAGTCCCGAGGTGACGTGGGCGGGCTGAGCCAGCAACCGGACACGGTCCCGCCACGGGACCTGCGCCTGTTCCAGCGCGCGGGCGAGGTTGCCGATGGCGACCCGGGACAGGTCGGTGGCGACGTATTCGTCGCTGTGCGGTGCGATTTGGGACAGCAGCAGCCCCGAACCGGCGCCGATCTCCAGCACCCGTCGCGGTCGTAGGGCCAGGATCCGGTCCACCGTGGCCGAACGCCACTCCTGCATCTGCTCGAGGGGAATCGGATCTCCGGTGTAGCTGCTGTTCCAGCCGCGGAAATCCATGCCGAGGCTCGGCGCCGCAGCATCTTTGCCGGATGAGCTGCCCGATGAGCTGCCGTACAAGTCGTCGTAGAGGTGTTGCCACTGTTCGACGATGTCGGTGTCGTGGGCGGCGTCTCGATCGGCTTCGGGGCTGGGTGACAGGGTGACGTAGGCGACCAGCTGGGCGCCACCGGACGCGTTGTGCTGCGTGGTCGCAACCGCCTGGTCGATCTGCGGGCAGGCCAACAACGCGTTCTGGATCTCGCCGAGTTCGATGCGGTACCCGCGGAGCTTGACCTGCTCGTCGGCCCGCCCCTCATAGCGGAGCTGGCCGTCCTCGCCCCAGCACACCAGATCTCCGGTCCGGTACATCCGGGTCCCCGCCGGCCCGAACGGGCACGCCACGAACCGCGTCGCCGTCAACGGAGCCCTGCGCCAATACCCTACTGTCACAGCGCTACCGGCCACGTACAGCTCCCCCACCACACCCGGCGGGACCGGACGCAGCCAGCCGTCCAGCACGAAAAAGGCCAGATGGTTCAGGGGCACGCCGATAGGGCTGACGGTGCGCTCGACATCTGCGGCGACGATCTGGCGCACCGAGGCGTGCACCGTCGTCTCGGTGGTGCCGTACAGGTTCAACAGGCGCGGCGCCCCGGGGTGGGTCTTCAGCCAGGCCCGAAGACGTTGGGGTTCCAGCGCTTCCCCGGCGAACAACACGGTCTGCAGTTGCAGCGGCTGCCCCTGACCGTCGACGGCCTGCAGAGCATAGAACGCCGACGGGGTCTGACTCAGCACGCTGACCTGCTCGGCGGCCAGCAGCGCGTGGAATTCCTCGGGTGCGCGGGTGACCGGTTCGGGCACCACCACCAGGCGGCCGCCGGACAACAGTGCACCGAAGATCTCGCACACCGAAACGTCGAACGCCAGCGAATGCCATTGCGACCACACCCCGGCCGGACCCGTGCTGTCGCCAAGGGAGTCGAGCAGCTGTGTGACGTTGCGATGAGTAACGGCAACGCCTTTCGGAACACCGGTGGTACCCGAGGTGTAGATGAGGTAGGCGACATCGTCGGGAGCCGCGTCGGGAGCCGCGTCGGGGGCGACGACGGGGACGGCGACGGGCAGCGCGATGTCCGGCAGGGCGGCCGGGGTGTCGGCGATGTCGAGGACCGGCAGGTCATGCCCGGCGAGTCGGCCGGCCAGCGCGGCGGTGGTCACCGCGGCGACCGGGGCGGTGTCGTCGAGCATGAAAGCGATGCGGGCCTCTGGCAATGCCGGATCGATCGGCAGATAGGCCGCTCCGGTCTTCAGGATCGCCAGAATCGCCGCGACCGCCTGCGCCGAGCGCGGAAACAGCAGCGCCACCGACGTTCCCGGCCCGGCGCCGGCGCCGGCCAACCTGTGCGCGAGCCGGTTCGCGGTGTCGTCGAGTTCGCGGTAGGTCAGCGAATCGCCCTCAAAGCGCACCGCCACCGCCTCGGGCGTGCGCGCGACCTGAGCGGCCCACAACACCGGAATCGACGCCGACGCGGGCACGGCCCGACTCAGCGCCGGTTGATTGCCCCAGTGCGTGAGGCGCCGATGCTCACCGCCATCGAGCACATCCAGCGAAGACAACCGCCGGGCCGGGTCGGCCGCCATCGCCGTCAGGATCCGCTCGAAGCGCCCCGCCAACGCGTCGATGGCGGTGTCGTCGAACACCTCGGTGTCGAATTCGACGCGCAGTCCCAGTTCGGGCCCGGGTAGGGCCTGGATCGTCAGCGGGTAGTGGTTGTAGTCGTGTCTGGACATCTCGGTGATGTCCAGGCCCTCAGCGCCCGACAGCGTGGCGAGATCCATCGGGAAGTTCTGGTACACGAACAGGGTGTCGAACAGTATGTCGTGCCCGGTGATTCGGTGAATCTCGCTGAGCGCCAGATGCTGGTGCTCGATGGTGTCGTTGTGGGCGCCGTGCAGTTGGCTGAGTAGGTCTGCGGCGGTGGTGGCGGGAGTGAGGGTCGCGCGCACCGGCACCGTATTGATGAGCAGCCCGACCAGCGAGTCGGCACCGGCCACCTCGGCCGGGCGCCCGGAGACTGTGGTGCCGAAGGCGACGTCATGGTGACCGGTCAGGCAACTCAGCAGTTGCGAAAATGCGCCCTGCAGAACGATGTTGACGGTGGTATGGCAGGAGCGCGCTAACTCGTTGAGGGCCCGCGTGGTGGTGGCGGGTACCCGGAGCAGCGTCGCGCGCCGCGGACCGGGACCCGACCGGCCCGGCGTTCCGACCAGCGTGGGGGTGTCGAAGCCGCGCAGTGTCTGCCGCCAGGCTTCCTGGGCGGCCGCATCGTCTCGGTCAGTCAGCCAGGTCACGAAGCGCCGGTAGGGCACGGCCGCCGGCAGCCGCTGCCCGTGATAAGCGGCGAAGATCTCCCGCAGGATGATCGGCATCGACCAGCCGTCGACGACGATGTGGTGATTGGTCAGCACCAGCCGGTGCCGGTGCTCGCCGGTGCGAATCAACAGCGCCCGGAAGGCCGGTGGGCTCGTGAGGTCGCATACCGCGGCGCGCTCGGCGGCACACAGCTGCTGAATCTGCTCGTCGGTGTCTTCATCGGTGTCTTCATCGGTGTCTTCGTCGGCGTCAAAGTGCAGGTACTGCCACGGCAGCGCCGGGTCGGCCGGGATGAGCTGCACCGGCTCGTGGTCACAGAAACGGGCCGCCAGATTCGGGTGCCGGGTGAGCACGGTCTGCACGGCCGCACGCAGCCGCTCGGGGTCGAGGGCACCGGCGATCGCGAATTCCATTTGTACCGCGTATACGTCGCCACCGGTGGCGGCGGCGTGAAAGTGCAATCCCTGCTGCACGGCGGTCAGCGGCAGCACATCGACGATGGCGTACTGCGACTGCAGTTCGTCGAGCGGCTGCTGACTAAGCCGGGCCGGCACGATGTCCGACGGCGTCAACCCGCCCCCGCCGCCGCGCACCTGCGCGCAGATGCCGGCCAGTGCCTCAAACCACAACCGGCTCAACCGGTTTACCTGCTCCTGGTCGAGGGCCGACGGCGCCCACATCCAGTCCGCGTGTAATTGCGGGCCCGCCTCGGTGTCGACGGTGAAGGCGTTCACCTCGATGGTGTGCATCAGCGACAACGGCAGTCCCGCGTTGCTGTCGGCAACCCGGTTCCCGACGGTCCAGATCCGGCCGTCCGACTGCGCGGGGGCGCCCAGGCGACCGAGGTAGTTGAAGCCGATTGCCGGCTCGGCGCCGGGCATATCGACATCACCGTTGAGATAGCGCAACAGGCCGTAGGTGACCGGATGCGGCACAGTGCGCAGTTGCTCCTTGAGGTCCTTGATCGCCGAACCGAGTTCCGCGCTCCCCGCCACCACCTGGGCCCAGTCCGGCGCGTCGACGGCCAGGGCCACCGGGTACCTGGTGGTGAACCAGCCCACCGTGCGCGACAGGTCCACCATGGGCGCGATGTCGTCGTGGCGCCCGTGTCCCTCCACATCGACCAGGATCGGCGCCTCGCTGCCGCCGAGAAACTCGGCCCACGCCAAGGCGAATGCGATCAGCAGAATGTCTTGCACCCCAGCGTGAAACGCCGTCGGCGCCGCGCCGAGCACCATCCGGGTGGTGTCGGTGTCCAAGGCCACCGAGACGTGCCCGGCGGTGCCCAGAGTGTCCACTTCGGGCCGCACCGGCGGCAGCACGTTGGACGCGTTCAGTACCCGGCGCCACGCACCCGCCGTGTCAACCACCGAGGGAGCGTGGGCGTGCTCATTCAGCAACGACGCCCACCGCTGAAACGACGTGCCGGCCGAAGGCAACGTCACCTCACGCCCACCGCGCAACTGGCTCCAGGCGATGTTGACGTCGTGCAGCAGGATCCGCCACGACACGCCGTCGACGGCCATGTGGTGAATGACCAATGCCAGCTGGCCGGATTCGGCGCACCACTGCGCGCTCAGCATCCGGCCGGACCCCGGGTCCAACTGAGACCGGGCCTGCGCCAACGTCTTCGGCGTGATTTCGGCCACCTGCTGGATACAGCTCCCGGCATCCGAACCCGGTTCGGGCACCCACCAGCCGTCACCGTCGCCCCTGAGGCGCAACATGGCGTGCCGGTCGATCAGAGCCTGCAGCAGCGCCCGGACATGGGTCTCGGTGACCCCGGCCGGCGCCTGCAGCACCATCGTCTGGTTGAACTGATCGACCGCGCCGCTCTGACTCTGCAGCCAGCGCATGATCGGGGTGGGCAGCAGCTCGCCGATGCCTTCGTCGACCACATCGGAGTCACCGTCGGTCAGCACCGCGACGCGGGCCACCCCGGCGACGGTCTGTTCGACGAACACGTCGCGCGCCCGGCACACCACGCCCGCATCCCGGGCGCGCGCCACAACCTGCATCGCCAGAATGCTGTCGCCGCCGAGATCGAAGAACGGCTCGTCCGCACCGACGCGGTCGAGTCCGAGGACCTCGGCGTAGATCGCGGCCAGGATCTGCTCGACGGCGCCGTCCGGTTCCCGGTAACGATCCACGTCCTGGTATTCCGGCGCGGGCAGGGCGCGGCTGTCGAGTTTGCCGTTTACGGTGAGCGGCAACGCATTCAGCGGTACCAGGGCGGCGGGCACCATGTACGACGGCAACCGCTGCGACAGCACCTCACGTACGCGCATCAGGTCGGGTGATCCGGTGAGGTAACCCACCAGACGCTTGTCGCCGGGGCGATCCTCACGCACGAGCACCACCGCCTGATCGACGCCGTCAATCGCGGCGAGCTCCGCCTGCACCTCACCCAGCTCGATGCGGTAGCCGCGGATCTTGACCTGATCGTCGGCCCGGCCCAGGTAATCCAGCTGTCCGTCGCGTCGCCAGCGCACCAGGTCTCCGGTGCGGTACATGCGGGCGCCGGGCGCGCCGAACGGGCACGCCACGAACCGGGCGGCGGTCAGCGAGGGTCGCAGCCAGTACCCGACTCCCACCCCCCGCCCCGCGACGTAGAGCTCGCCGACCACACCGGCGGGCACTGGCCGCAACCATCTGTCCAGCACGAAGAGTGCCGCGCCCGACACCGGTGCGCCGATCGGCGTGGGCCCCGAATTCGGCTGCAGCGGTCGGCTCATCGCCGCATAGACGGTGGTCTCGGTGGGGCCGTAGGCATTGATGACGACCCGGCCCGGCGCCCAGCGATCCACCAACTCCGACGGACACGCCTCGCCGCCCACCACCAGCGCTGTCGATTCGAGCCCCGCAACGTCCAACATGCCGGCCGCAGAGGGGGTTTGAGTGAGCACATCGATGTGCTCGGCGGTCAGCAGGTCGTGGAAGTCGGCGGGCGAGGCCGCCACGTCCTCCGGCACGACCACCAGCCGTCCCCCGCGCAGCAGCGTGCCCCAGATCTCCCACACCGAGACGTCGAAGGAATACGAGTGCCATTGCGTCGCTGCGAACGCGAGCGGCGCGGCGTGGTTGCGCCCGCTGAAGAAACCGGTGACCCGCAGCAGCTGCGTCACGTTGTGATGCGTGATCGCAACGCCTTTGGGCACGCCGGTGGTGCCCGATGTATAGATCAGGTAGGCGAGATGATCGGGCGCCGGCATCGGCCGGGGGGTGACCGGACAGGATCTGATGTCCGGGGCGGCGCTGTCGATCACCGGCACACCGTGCACCTCGAGTCTGTCGATCAGCTCGGTGGTGGTGACCACGGCCACCGGCGCGGCGTCGGTGAGCATGAAACCGATCCGGGCTTGCGGGAGTGCCGGATCGATCGGCAGGTAGGCGGCACCGGCTTTGAGCACTGCCAGCATCGCGACGATCGCGTCGGCCGACCGGCAGAACACCAGCGCCACCAGCGTTCCGGGATGAGCGCCGCGACGCGACAGGTGGTGCGCCAGTCGGTTTGACGCTCTGTCGAGCTCGCGGTAGGTCCACGAGCGATGCCCACACGTCAACGCCACCGCCGCCGGGGTGAGCGCCACCTGCGCCGCCCACGCCTCAGGGATCGACACGGCGGGGGGCGCGGGCTGGGTCAGCACCGCGCGGTTTCCCCAGCGATTCAGCCGGGTCTGCTCACCGGGCGCGACCAGGTCCAACGACGACAACGGTTTTCTCGGGGAGGTCGTGGCCGCGGTCACCACCGACTGCAACCAACCGCACAGCGCCTCGATGGTGTCCGCATCGAACACGTCGGAGCGGAACTGGACTGTCCCGCCGATCCCGGTGAGCTCACCGTCCTCGCCGTGCCGCTCGGCCAGCGAGAAAGTCAAATCCATTCGGGCGGTGTGGGTGTCGACCGCAACGGGCGCGACCTCGAGAGCACCCAGGTCGACGTTGAAGTCGATGTTGTTCTGCCAGGCCAGCATGACCTGGATCAATGGATGATGGGTCAGCGAACGGACCGGGTCGAGGCGCTCGACCAGCACCTCGAACGGCACGTCTAGGTGTTCATAGGCGGCCAGGCTGCGTTCCCGCACCTGAGCGAGCAGGTCTGCGAAGGTCGGATTTCCGTCCGCCACCGACCCCAGGTCGACCCGCAGCACCAGGGTGTTGACGAAGAATCCCACCAATTTGTCCAGAGCCGGGTCACCACGACCCGCGACTGGAAACCCCACCGCCACATCGCGACTGCCGCTGAGTTTGGACAGCAGCACCGCCAGTGCGGCCTGGACCACCATGAAGCTGGTCGCCCCGTGGGCTCCCGCGACTTCGCGCACCCGCCGCGCCAGCGTGGCCGGCCATTCCAGCACGACCTTGCCCCCGCGCTGTTCGGCCACCAGCGGGTAAGGCCGGTCCACCGGCAACTCCAGGCGCGGCGCCAACCCTGCCAGCGCCTGCTCCCAATACCGCAGCTGACCGGCCATCGGGCTGTCCGCATCGGCCAGATCACCGAGAGTCTGCCGCTGCCAGAGCGTGTAATCGGCGTACTGCACCGGCAATTGCGTCCAGTCCGGAGGCTGTCCGGCAGACCGCGCCAGATACGCGGTACCCAGGTCAGCCGCCAGCACGCCGACCGACCACCCGTCGCCGGCGATGTGGTGCACCACCACCACCAAGATGTGTTCCTGATCGGAAACCTTGAAGAGGGTGGCGCGGAGCGGGATTTCGGTGGCCAGGTCGAAGTGGTGTTGTGCCGCGGCTTCGATGGCCGCGGTCAACCGGTTCACCGGCCACGAAGTCGCATCCACAATGTGCCAACCGAAGTCGGCCTGCCGCAACGGAATCACTGTCTGGTGGGGCACGCCCTGGACCGCGGCGAACACTGTGCGCAGGCTCTCGTGCCGGCCTATCACGTCGGTCAGTGCGACACCCAGCGCCTCGACATCCAGCGTCCCACGCAACCGCAAGGCCGCCGGGATGTTGTAAAGCGCTGACGGACCGTGGAATTGGTCGATGATCCAAAGCCGGTTCTGGGCAAACGACAGCGGGATTACGGCGGGTCGCGGGACCGCCGCGAGCGGCTGCAACCGGTTGCCTCCCAACCCGATACGTGGGGCCAGCGCAGCGATCGACGGCGCGTCGAAGAGCGTGCGCACGGCAAGACCGGCATCCAGCGCGGTGTTGATCGCCGCGACCACCCGCATGGCCAACAGGGAATCGCCGCCGAGGTCGAAGAACGACTCGTCGACACCGACCCGCTCGAGTCCGAGCACATGGGCGTAGATGCCGGCGATAATCTCCTCGATCGGCGTGGCCGGAGCCCGGTAGTGATCGTCGTCGACGTACCTCGGCGCCGGCAGGGCTTTGGTGTCGAGTTTGCCGTTGATGGTCAGGGGCAGCCCGTCCAGGACGATCACTGCGGCGGGCACCATGTACGACGGCAGCCGCTCCGCCGCTGCCGCACGCAGCCCGTGCGGGTCCAGGCTCCCGTCGGCCGACTCGGTGACGTAAGCCACCAGGCGCTTGTCACCCGGGTGGTCCTCGCGGACCGTCACGACCGCCTGTCCCACCCCGTCGACCTCGGCCAACGCGGCGGCTACCTCACCGCTTTCAATGCGATACCCGCGAATCTTGACCTGCTCGTCGGCGCGGCCCACGTATACCAGCTGCCCGTCGGCCCCCCAGCGCACCAAATCGCCGGTGCGGTACATGCGCGTGCCCGGCTCCCCGAACGGACATGCCACGAACCGCGACGCCGTCAGACCCGCGCGACCCACATATCCGACACCCACCCCGGGGCCGGCCACATACAGCTCGCCCACCACCCCGACCGCCACCGCGCGCAGCCACCGGTCGAGCACGAACAAGGCGATATCGGGCAACGGCAGCCCGATCGGGCTGACGACGCACTCGGCGTCGGCGTTGACGATCTCCCCCGCGGAGACGTGCACGGTCGTCTCGGTGATCCCGTAGAGATTGAACAGCCGCGGCGAGTTCGGGTGATCGCGCAGCCACGTTCCGAGTCGCTGGGGCTGCAGCGCCTCCCCGCCGAAGATCACCACCTGCAGCTCGAGCTGCTCTCCCATATCGCGTTGCGCCACGTCAACGGTTGCCAGCGCATAGAACGCCGACGGGGTCTGACAGAGAACGCTGATTCGCTCGGCGGCCAGCAGGGCGTGAAAGTCGTTGGGTGAGCGCACCACCTCGTCGGGGACCACCACCAGCCGGCCGCCGTGCAGCAGCGCCCCCCAGATCTCCCACACCGAGAAGTCGAAAACCAGGGAGTGGCACTGCGTCCACACCTGCTCCGGCGTCAGTTCCAGGTCGGCGTCCAGCGACCCGATCAGCCGGGTGACGTTGTGGTGAGTGATGGCAACACCTTTGGGAACACCGGTGGTTCCTGAGGTGTACATGAGGTAGGCGACGTCGGCGGGAACCGGCGCGGACCACTCTGTTCCTGAAAATGGTTGCGGCTCAGCATAATCGAAGTCACTGCCGTCGATCGTCGGCAGTTCGTGCCTGCTCAGTGTGGCGGCGAGGCCGGCGCTGGTGACGGCTGCGCAGGGCGCGGCGTCGCCGATCATGAAATCCAGCCGGGAGCCGGGCAGCGCCGGGTCCAGCGGCAGGTAGGCGGCGCCGGTCTTGAGCACCGCCAGAATGGCGATGACGGCCTGCGCCGAGCGCTCCATCAGCAACGCCACCACCGCGCCCGGACCTGCCCCGTGACCGGACAGCAAGTGCGCCAACCGGTTCGACGACTCATCCAGCTCGCGATAGGTCCAGGACCGGTCGCGGTAGGTCAGCGCGACCGCGGCGGGGGTGCGCGTTACCTGCGCCGCCCACGCCGCCGGGATCGACACCGCGGCGGGCAACGGCCGGGTCAGCGCGGCGTGGTTGCCCCACCTGGACAACCGGGCATGCTCGCGGTCATCCAGCAGCTCCAGCGCGGACAAACGTCGTCCTGGGTGGGTGGTGACCACCGTCAGCACCGTTTGCAGTCGCGCGACCAGGGCCTCGATCGTGGCGGCCTCGAATACGTCGGTGCGGTACTCCACCCGTCCACCGATGCCGCCGAGTTCGCCACTGTCCGCGACCCGGTCGATCAGGAAGAACGCCAGATCCATCCGTGCGGTGTGCGTGTCGACCGGGATAGGGCTGATTTGCAGATCGCCCGCGACGAGACCGACGGTGGGGTCGTTGTTCTGCCAGTTCAGAATCACCTGGATCAGCGGGTGATGGGTCCGCGAACGGGGCGGGTTGAGCCGATCGACCAGCACCTCGAACGGGACGTCCTGGTGCTCGTAGGCGGCTAGGCTGCGCCGACGCACCTGGGCCAGTAGCTCGGCGAAACTCGGGTCACCGTCCAGGTCGACCCGCAGCACCAGGGTGTTGACGAAGAATCCCACCAGGGCGTCGAGCGCGGGATCTCCGCGGCCGGCGATCGGGAAACCCGCCGCCACATCGGAAGTGGCGGCCAGCCGAGACAGCAGCACGGCGAGGGCCGCCTGCACGACCATGAAGCTGGTGGCGTTGTGCTCGCGGGCCAGCTGGTGAATCTGCTGCTGCAACAGGGCCGGCCAGTCCACCCGAACCTGGTCACCGCGGTGATCGGCGACCGGCGGATAAGGACGATCGGTCGGTAGTTCGAGCCGCTGGGGCATCCCGGCCAGGGCCTCTTCCCAATAGGCCACCTGCGCCGCGAGTGGGCTCTCCCGATCGGTCAGATCCCCGAGATTGTCCCGCTGCCAGAGCGTGTAATCGATGTACTGCACCGGCAATTCGGCCCAGTCGGGCGCCCGCCTGGCACACCGGCTGATGTACGCCGCAATCAGGTCACTGGCCAGCACACTGATCGACCAGCCGTCTCCGGCGATGTGGTGGACCACGACCACCACCACGTGATTGCGCTCGTCGACCCTGAAAAGCTTTGCCCACAGCGGGATTTCAGTGGCGAGGTGGAACGGGTGACGCGCCGTGTCCTTGATGGCCGCATCCAGCCGGTCGGCCGGCCACCCGGTCGCATCCACCACCTGCCAGCCGAAGTCGGAGCGCGCGGCCGGCATGACAACCTGCCTCGGTATTCCGTCGACCGCGGAGAACACCGTGCGCAGTGCCTCATGGCGGCGCACCACATCGGTCAGCCCGACGCCCAGCGCACGCTCATCCAGGTCCCCGCACAGCCGCAACGCCACCGCCCGGTTGTACACAGGTGACGCACCCTGCAACTGGTCGATGAACCACAACCGGCTCTGGGCATACGACAACGGCACCACCGCCGGTCGCGGAAGGGCCCGCAGCGGTTTGAGCCGTCCCGTATCGCCCGCGATGCGCGACGCCAGTTGGGCTATCGTCGGCGCGTCGAAAAGCGCACCCACACGCAGGTCGGCGTTCAGGGCGGCGTTGACGGCGACGATGACCCGCATCGCCGACAGCGAATCCCCGCCGAGATCGAAAAACGAGTCGTCAACGCCCACCTGCTCGACACCGAGCACCTGGACGTAGATGTCGGTCAGGACCTGCTCGACCGAAACCCCGTCGAAATTGTTGCGCTGAAGTTCGCCCTCAAGTGTTGTCATGGCGCCGCCGAGTTGCAGACGGCTGGCGAGTCAGCGGCCCGCGTCCTGCGCCAACCTTTCGCGCAAGCTCTTGGGTCGTATGTCGGGCCAGTTCTGCTCGATGTAGTCCAGGCATGCGGACCGGTCGGACAGGCCGTACACCACCCGCCAGCCGGCCGGCACGTCGGCGAATTCCGGCCAAAGGCTGTGCTGCTCCTCGTCGTTGACGAGTACGAAGAAGCGACCATTGTCGTCGTCGAACGGGTTGGCACTCACTCGTACTCCTAACCACCGAGCGGGTATACATCAAGGGCAGAACCGACAGCGACGTCAACATAGCACCAGCAACCTTCGATTCGGGGCCAGACGGGACTGCGATATTCAGCCCGGGCCGGCCCGCTTTCCGGGTGCTCCATCGGCGTCCACCTCCGTGTACTCGGGACCGGGCTTGTTCCGGTCCATTGCGCGTCCGCCGTTCCGCTACCGATCCCAAGATCGCCCCCGCAACCGTAGAACACCACTTACGATGCGCCACAACGCTTGCCACAAGTTCGTGAACTTCTTGCGGAATTCTTGCGCCGAATTTTGCTGACGATCAGCCGTATTCGGGTGTCGTCGGCATCGGTCGAGTGGAGTGCGCCCGAAAACCGGGCCGGGTCGGCAGTGTTGGTGCGGGCGCCGGACATTCGGAGGTAGCGTTCCATCCGTGCACGTCGACGCAATGACTATCCCGCAACCGCTAACGCAGATCGGTGACACCGCCAGACGCACCCAGGAGGCCGGCTTCTCCGGCCTTCTGTTCACCGAAACCGGCCGTACCGCCTACCTGAACGCCGCCGTGGCGTCCCAGGCGGCGCCCGGCCTGCAGCTGTCGACCGGCGTCGCAGTCGCTTTTCCGCGCAGCCCGTTCGTCACCGCGGCCACGGCATGGGAACTGCAGGAGGCGACCAACGGCAACTTCCGCCTCGGTCTCGGCACCCAGGTCCGCACCCACGTGGTGCGGCGCTACGGGATGGCGTTCGAACGTCCCGGCCCCCGGCTGCGTGACTACGTACGGGCCGTCAAGGCGTGCTTCAGCGCGTTTCGGACCGGAAAACTCGATCACCACGGCGAGTTCTACGACCTCGATTTCATCACTCCACAGTGGAGCGCCGGCCCCATCGACGCACCGGATCCCAAGGTCGACATCGCCGCGGTCAACCCCTGGATGCTGCGCATGGCGGGAGAGGTCGCCGACGGCGTGCACGTCCATCCGCTCGGCGAGCCCGGCTACCTCGCGCGGCACGTGGCGCCGAACGTCGCCGCCGGGGCCGCAAAGTCGGGCCGCGACACCTCTGACATCGCGGTGATCGTGCCGGTCATGACGATCGTCGGTGACACCGACGAGGAGCGGCACAACGAGCGTGAACTGGTGCGAGCCAGTCTCAGCTTCTACGCCAGCACGCCCAACTACGCCTTCATCCTTGACGAAGCCGGGTTCGACGGCACCACGGCGCGGATCCGGGAGAAACAGAAAGCCGGCGACTTCAAAGGGATGGCAGCTCAGATCACGGATGATCACATCGCGGTGTTCGCCACCGAGGCCACCTGGGACGGACTGGCGGAGGCGCTCGTCGCCAAGTACGAAGGGACGGCCACTCGCATCGTTCTGTACAACGCCCTGAGTGATCCGGCCCGGTTCGAACGATACGGAGAGATCGCGCAACGGATTTCGACTCGTTGACATTTCTGCGCATGTCAGCGCTCAGCAGCGCGGCAAGGCCACCTTGTCCAGCCCGATAGGCTGAGGTCACAGATACCCCGCGTCCTCGAGAGGTAGCGATATGCCTGCACCGTCAGCCGAGGTCTTCGACCGCTTGCGCCGGCTTGCCGCGATCAAGGACATCGACGAACGTCCGACCAAGACGATCAACGAAGTCTTCACCGGCAAGCCACTGACCTCCATCCCGGTCGGTACTGCCGACGATGTCGCTGCCGCGTTCGCCCAGGCACGGGCGGCGCAGGTCGAATGGGCCAGGCGCCCGGTCGCCGAGCGCATCGAGATCATCCGCCGCTATCGGGACCTGGTGATCGAGAACCGCGAATTCCTGATGGACCTGCTGCAGGCCGAAGCTGGCAAAGCGCGATGGGCGGCGCAGGAGGAAATCGTCGACCTGATGGCGAACGCGAACTACTACGTGCGCGTCACCGCCAAACTGCTCAAGCCGCAGAAGGTGCAGGCGCTACTGCCGGGGATCGGCAAGACCACGGTCGGCTATCAGCCCAAGGGTGTGGTCGGGGTGATCTCGCCGTGGAACTACCCGATGACGCTCACCGCATCGGACTCCGTGCCCGCGCTGCTCGCCGGCAATGCGGTGGTGCTCAAGCCGGACAGCCAGACCCCGTACTGCGCGCTGGCCTGCGCCGAACTGCTGTACCAGGCTGGCCTGCCGCGAGCGCTGTACGCGATCGTGCCCGGGCCGGGCTCGGTGGTCGGTACCGCGATCACGGACAACTGCGACTACCTGATGTTCACCGGATCCACTCAGACCGGCAGCCACCTCGCCGAGCAGGCCGGCCGCCGCCTGATCGGTTTCTCCGCCGAACTCGGCGGCAAGAACGCCATGATCGTCACCCGCGGCGCAAATCTGGACAAGGCGGCGAAGGCGGCCACCCGGGCGTGTTTCTCCAACGCCGGCCAGCTCTGTATCTCCATCGAACGTATCTATGTCGAGAAGGACATCGCCGACGAGTTCACCCGCAAGTTCGGCGACGCGGTGCGCAACATGAAACTCGGCACCGGCTACGACTTCTCGGTCGACATGGGCAGTTTGATCTCCGAAGGCCAGCTCGAGACCGTGACCGAGCACGTCAACGACGCCACCTCCAAGGGCGCCAAGGTGATCGCGGGCGGCAAGGCCCGGCCCGATATCGGTCCCCTGTTCTACGAGCCGACCGTTCTGGCCGACGTGACGCCGGAGATGGAATGCGCGGCCAACGAGACGTTCGGCCCGCTGGTCTCGATCTACCCGGTGGCCGACGTCGATGAAGCCGTGGAGAAGGCCAACGACACCGAGTACGGCCTGAACGCGAGCGTCTGGGCGCGCACACCGGCCGAAGGCCAGCAGATCGCCGCCCGTTTGCGTTCGGGAACGGTGAACGTCGACGAGGGTTACGCATTCGCCTGGGGCAGCCTCAGCGCGCCGATGGGCGGGATGGGCCAGTCGGGTGTCGGCCGGCGCCACGGTCCCGAGGGTCTGTTGAAGTACACCGAATCGCAGACGATCGCGACTGCGCGGGTGTTCAATCTCGACCCGCCGTTCGGCCTGCCGTCGGCCCTCTGGCAGAAGTCCCTGTTACCCATCGTGCGCACCGTGATGAAGCTGCCGGGACGAAACTGATCCGGGCGAACTGCCTGAGAAAACGCCGACAACCCGGCGAAGAGTGCCACACAGGCCCCATACGACACTAGAGTGCTGTAGGTGGGCAAAGACGCCGAAGCGAAAGGCTGGGGCCGCTGGTTGGCAATCGCGGCCTCACTGGCGCTCGCCGGCGGGATGATCTACGCCCAGGACACCAAGCAGAACACCCCCTGCTGCGCTGACAGCCCCCTGGTCGCGGCGCCGCCGCAAAGTCAATCGCCGTCGCCGTCGCCGTCGGTCGCCGCGCCGCAGACCGCCAGTGCTGCGGAGGCGGCGATGCTGGCCGGCAACGCTCCCATGGCGGCCCAGGACTTTCAGATGGCGCTACCCGCGGGGATTGCCCCGGAGGGCGGCCTGCAGGTAAAGACCATCTGGGCGGCCCGGGTCATCGAGTTGCTGTTCCCGGAGATCAAGACCATCGGCGGGTTCCGTCAGGACGCCTTGCGCTGGCACCCCAGTGGTCTGGCGATCGACGTGATGATTCCCAACCATGACAGCCCTGAGGGCATCGCGCTCGGCAACCAGATCGCCGGGCTGGCCCTGGCCAACGCCAAACGCTGGGGAATCGACCACGTGATCTGGCGGCAGAAGATCTACCTCGGCCCCGCCTCGGGAAGCTGGACCGCCGACCTGGGCAATGAAACGGCCAACCACTACGACCACGTCCACATCGCCACCAACGGCGGTGGCTACCCGACCGGCCGCGAAACGTACTTCATCGGATCGATGACTCCCGCTCCGTCCAACTGAGACTGTTCGCGCACAACTCAGACTCCGTTGACGAGTGCGGAGAATCCACTCACCCCCGCGCCCACGCTTCCGCTCCACGGCTCATAACCCGCCTGAATGCTGGTTAGGTACCACGAATTGGTCACCGGCTCAACGGTTTCCGTGTGGTTGATAAATCCCATCACGTCGAAATTGTTCCAGCTGGTGATCGGCGAGTTGGCGACGTAGGACACCACGTTGTTCTGCCCGTTGCTGCCCTTCCACACCGCGAAGTTCTGCCCGTCAATGGTGGCGTTGCCGATCACCGAACCGACTGGCTGGATGGGACCGGTGTGGTTGAACCAGATCATCACTTCCTGCTGGTTGACGCCCGTCGTGATGGGAGTGGGATTGAGCCAGATGTCGTAGGACGCGTCGTAGATTCCGCTGGTCGGGTACGTGTAAGTGACGCTGCTGGTTGCCGTTTGGATCTTGCTCAATTGGATCGGCAGGTTGGTACCGGGCGAACTGGTGCCGTAGTGCACGCCGTCGAAGATCGACGGGTATCCCAGCGGAGCGCCGTTGGTGGGCGCGGAGCCGTTTTCGGTGGTGATGGTGAAACCGTTATCGGTCACAGTGATCGCCTGTCCACCGCCGTTGTTCCACGCGTTGTTCTGAACGACGTAGGCGTTGCCGATCGTCTTGGTGCCGTATTGATCCGAAATGACGGTGCCGCCGGTCGGTATGGTCGGGGGCGTAGTGGTCGGCGGCGTAGTGGTCGGCGGCGTGGTGACCGGGGGCGTGGTGGTCGGCGGCGTGGTCGTGCCGCCGGTGACGGGCTGGCCGTTCACCAACAGGTTGGTGGGCGCCGCATAGGAGCCGGTCTGCGAAGCCTGGAAGCCGACATTGACGGTGCTGCCCGGCGCGATCGAGCCGTTGTAGCTCGCCGGGGTCACCGTGTAGTGCGAACCCGTGTGCGTCACCTGTCCGTTCCACAGATTGGTGACGGATTCGTTTGCGGGAAGATCGAATTGGAGATTCCAGTTGCTCAACGGCGTGGTGCTCGAGTTCGTGATCGCGTAGTTCCCGTTGAATCCGCTGTTCCATTGCGAGGTCGCGGTGTAAGCGGCCGTCAGCCCGCCGGTGCCGGCCGGCGGCGTCGTGACGGGCGGAGTGGTCACCGGGGGTGTCGTGACCGGCGGAGTGGTTACCGGTGGCGTGGTCACCGGCGGGTTCGTCACCGGTGGAGTGGTGACCGGCGGGGTCTGACCGCCGATGACCGGCTGCCCGCCGATCGTCACGTTCGTCGGCGGCGCGTAGGAGCCGGACTGGGCGCCCTGGAAGCCCACAGTGACCGAGTTACCGGGCGCGATCGTGGCGTTGTAGCTCTGCGGGGTGACGGTGTACTGGGTCCCGGACTGGGTCACGTGTCCGTTCCACAGGTTCGCCACGGATTCGCCTGCGGGCAAATTGAATTGGAGCTGCCAGTTGGTCAGGGGTGCGGTTCCGGTGTTGGTGATCGTGTAGTTCGCGACGAATCCACTGTTCCACTGCGAAGTCGTGGCATACGAAGCCGATATGCCGGTACCGCTCGCGCTCCCGGCGGGGGTCGTCGCGCTGGACGTCGCTGCGGCTGTCTGAGTGGTGGTGCTCGCCGTACCGGTCTTGCCGGTGGTCGTACCGGTGGCCTCGGCGCTGGCGGCACCCTCCTGACCGCCGCTGCCGCCGGGCAGCTGGACTCCCAGCAGCCGCTCCGCGACACCCCGCAACAGTGCTCCGTTGGCCAGCTCGGACGCTGCATACCGCTGCGCACCGACCGACAGGGCAGTCATGAACTGTGACTGGTAGGCCGCCACCCGCGCACTGAGCGACTGATAGTCCAGCGCGTGTCCGCCGAACAGCGAAGCGACGGCCGCCGATATCTCATCGGCGCCGGCTGCCAGAATCTTGGTGGTGGGACCGACTGCCGCGGCGTTCGCGGCGTTGAGCGCCGAGCCGATCCCGGCGATATCGGTTACCGCGGCAGCGAGCGCCTCCGGGGTGGCTATCAGATATGACATGCACAATCCTCCGATCGATCACGTTCTTATTACGACCACATAACTTTCTTATTTCGACCACAGGTGGCGGCTTATAACAGTTTCATCACGGGGCATGACGGTGCCACAGATTTCGGGCACTTTCAACAGCACACGGCGATTGATCCAAATACGCAGTAGTGCAGGGCCTCCGACAATTCGCAAAGCGTTGATCACCCGTTATACAAATTGGGGCGGTTGTCCAATCTGCTACATCGTCGGTTTCCGGGAAACAGAATGCGATTCTAGGACAGCCGTACGACTATTCACTCTTGCGAATTCTTCGCGTTATTCACGGGATGCTGGATTTGACAGTGCGGGTAGCTGGCGAGTCAGCCATTTCGCGGGACCACGCTGGCGCCATCTCTACTACATCACGTAGTATTCGGTCATCCGGCTGAGCACGAGGAGGTGCAACGTGCGGTGGAATTTTGCCCAGATCGGACTGCTGATCATCTGCGCTCTACACGTCGTCCAGGCGGTAATCGGTTTCATCCTGGAACCCAGTTTTGCGACGGGTCCCGATGCCCCGACCGTCCAACTGCTCGGCATGGATTACAACGGCTGGCACGCCGTCGCCGGCTTGGCGCTGTTCGGTCCCGGGCTGGTGTTCTCCGCCCGCAAGTCGTGGGCGGTGCTCTATCTCATCCTCGCCGCGATTGCCGTTGCGGCGCCGGGCATTTGGGCCTTTTTCTCCCATCAGGTCGCGTATGTGTTCACCTTTCCGAACAACATCACCGATGCGGTGGTGCACCTGGTGACCTCGGCGGTGATGGTTGCGGTGGCAGCCGTCCAGATTCACCTGGACGGCGGATTCAGGAATTCGCTGCGCGATCTGCGCAAACCGGCGTGAGACCGCCGCCCAGACGCTTTCGCTACCCTGGCGTGAAATGGCGCGTTTTACTCGGTGGCGGTGGGGACTGACTGGTGGCGTCGCCGCCGTGCTCGCCGCGGGCGCAGTCTGCGCGATACCGTCGTCCACCGGCCTCGAACCCGCCGTCAGAGGCGTGAAAAGGTACGTGGCGCTGGGCGACTCGGCGGCAGCGGCGCCACTGGTGCCCGACGCGGCTGACCCGCCCGGCTGCTTCAAATCAACCAACGACTATCCCGCGGTGTTGGCACGCCGCATCGGCGCCGCCAATTTCGTCGACGTCAGCTGCAGCGGCGCCACCGCTGCCGATATCGCCGACCGGGAACAATCGACCAGCGGTGGAGTTGTACCGCGACAGATCGACGCGGTCACTGCCGATACCGACTTGATCACCATCACGATCGGCGGCAACGATGTCGGCCTGGCGAGCAGCGCGGCACAGTGCCGCAGAAATTCTCTCGCGCAGCCGCCCTGCTTCGCGGACTTCGTCCCACGCGGCACCGACCGGTTCAGCGTCTCGATCAGCAGACAGATACCGTTGTGGGAAGCCATGATTGGCGCCGTCCGGGCCAAAGCCCCGCGGGCACGCATCGTGCTGGTCGGTTATGCGACCTACATCCGGCCCGGGGGATGCTTCGGAGAGCAGCCGATCAACCCCGCGGATGCCGACTACTTCCAGGCCAAAGTCGACGAGATCGACGATCAGCAGCGCGCACTGGCCACCAGGTTGAAGGTCGATTTCTTCGATACCCGACCGGTGTCGGTGGGACACGACATGTGCGCCGCCCCCGGAGAAAGGTATATCGAGGGATTCGAGCTGTCACATCTCGCGGCGCCCTTGCACCCCAACGCGTTAGGAGCTGGGGCGGTCGGTAGCGCGCTGGCCGGCGAACTGAATCTCAGCGATCAGACGGCGACTTCGGGGCGGTCCAGCTAGCCAGCGTGACGCCGCCGGGAAACGTCCTGGGTGCGGCCGCGGGAACGAAGCCGGAAACGGTTGTGCCGTCCGGAAAGAGCCGCCGCCCGCCGCCTTGGACATGCGGGTAGATGAACAGCCGATATTCATCGACCAGGCCCGCGGCGATCAGGGTGTGGCACAGCGTGATGCTGCCAGTGGCGACGATATCGCCGCCAGGTGCCGTCTTGAGCATCCCGACCTGTTCCACGGGATCACCCGACAGGATCGTCGAGTTGCTCCACTGCGGGTCGGTGATCGTGGCGGACACGACGTACTTGGCGACGCCGTTGATGTAGTCGGCGACGCCGGTGGGATCGTCGGTCTGATACGGCCAGTAACTGCGGAAGTCCTGGAACGTTTGCCTGCCCAGCAGCAGGGCGTCCGCGGTTTCATCCTGACGGCGTAGTTCAGCCGCCAGTTCGTCGTCGTGTGCCTCCGGATTGAACCAGTCTCCCAGCATCTCGATCGAACCGTCGAGGGTGATGTTCTGCGTGATGATCAGTGAGCGCATACCTCTACCGACCCGGCGGAGAGGCCAGACTCATCGCCGACCCAGCAGGTCTTCCTCCAGGAATCGGCGGAAGACGGGCGCCAAGTGGCGCGCCACCACCTCGTGGCGGTCCCCGAGCCGATCTCCCAGCTGAAACACCTCGTTGATGATGGCGCGCCGGGGAACTTCTGCGCGTACCTCGTCGCCGAACTCCTTGTACACCGTTTCGCGGATCGACTGCTCGATACCGTTGCGGCTGTCGAAGCCGGACAGCACGACACCGCACCACTTGAGGGGATGAATGCGCTGAATGCGCTCGACCCTGTTGCGCGCCTCGATGGCTTTGCGCACCGCGTCGCCGGTCGGCGCGATCGGCGCATAAGCCACATCGGCCAAGTGCATGGCGAGCGCCTCGAGCGAGCCGGTGCGGCCCCCGGTGTCGATCAGAACGAGTTCGTAGCGGTCGAAGACGCCGGCCGCGGTGAAAATGCCGCGCAGCAGCCCGGTATCCGAGACGCCGACCCCGGCGACCCGGGTCAAGGATGCGCCGGCGGGTAGCAGTTCGACGTGCGGCCACTTGGTATCGATGATCTCCTCGTCGACCCGCTTGGCGGCGGTGCCGGGATCACCCCAGAAATTGATGCCGGCGTCCTCCAACACCGAGCCCAGCCCGGTCGAGTGCTGCGACACCCCGAAGTGGTTGGACAGGTTCCGCTCCGGGTCCGCGTCGACCAGCAACGTGGAGATACCGAGCCGCGACGCCTCCCCCGCCAACATCATCTGCCACAGTGTCTTGGCTGTTCCGCCCTTGCCCGAGAGCACCACGGCCGATACGGCTGCCAACTATCTCGCCTCGCCTTCCGTTCACCCTCTCGGACATCGGACCACCTCCAATGGTGGCGACCCGCAGCGCCCGGCTACGCCGCGCTTGCGATCGCCACGCCCAGCACTGGTGGCGACCCGCAGCGCCCGGCTACGCCGCGCTTGCGATCGCCACGCCCTGCACTAGTGGCGCTGACGGCCGGCCGCGGCCGGCGCTCCGCAAGCATAGCCACGCGTGGACGGGGTTGCGGTGGCGAGGAAGTGCTCCGTCCAGGCAAGAAGGCCGGCGGCCCGCCGCTCGGGCGGCAACGGCCGGTTTGGTTTTGACTGGCAACGTGGTTTTGACTGGCGACGTGGCTCAGCAACGACGGACCGAACTGCGCAGGGCCATCGACGACGGCACGCCGCAGGCACAGCACGCCGAGGTGGCCCTGGGTGACGGACCGGTCCGGCAACGACTGGAGTCCGCGATTCTCGCCCTGGCCGAGCTGCGCGGGCCGCACAGCAGCACCTGCCCCTCGGATGCGGCCCGGGCCGTCGGCGGCGAGAAGTGGCGTGGGCTGATGGACGAGGCGCGCGCGATCGCGCGGGAGCTCGCCCAAGCCGGCCGCGTGGAAATCACGCAACGCGGGGACGTCCTCGATCCCGCCAGCGAGTGGCGCGGGCCCATCCGCATCAGGGCCGTCGGGCGCTGAACGCTCGCCTCGTCGCGCCCGTGCCGGACGTAGGCTGTCGGAATGGCCATCGAATCGACAATGCTCGAGCTGGGAACTCCCGCACCGCAGTTCGCGCTGCCCGAGCCCGCGACCGGCGCCACCCTCAGCCTCGCCGACCTGACCGGGCCGGCGTTGGTCGTCACCTTCATCTGCAATCACTGCCCCTACGTCCAGCACGTCGCTGCCGGCCTCGCCGAACTGGGCCGGGACCTCATCGAACGGGGGGTGCCGATGGTCGCCATCTCCAGCAACGACGTCGTCACGTACCCACAGGACGGTCCCGATCAGATGGTCGCCGAGGCCGAACGCCACGGGTGGAGCTTCCCGTACCTGTATGACGAGACCCAGGACGTCGCGCGTGCGTTCTCGGCCGCCTGCACCCCAGACACGTTCGTGTTCGACGGTGACCGCCGACTGGTCTACCGGGGTCAGCTCGACGATTCCCGGCCCAAGAACGACCTACCGGTGACGGGGGCCGACGTGCGTGCCGCGGTCGACGCGGTCCTTGACGGACGGCCCGTCGACCCGAACCAGCGGCCGTCGATCGGCTGCGGCATCAAGTGGCGGTGAGACCGGCCATCAGGCAGGGTGCGCCACAATCACCGGCGCCCGTACCGCGTGCACGACACCGTTGCTGACCGACCCCAGGAGCATGCCGCTCAGGCCACCCCGGCCGTGGCTACCGACGACGACGAGCTGCGCGCCCTCGGATTCTTCGATCAGGGCGCGACCGGGATGGTCCAGGACGATCACCCGGTTGACTTTGACGTCGGGGTAACGCTCCTGCCAGCCCGCCAGGTACTCGGCGAGGTTGCGCTCCGCTTCCTCGCGCCATTCCAGCCAGGGCAGCTGGTAGACCGCCATGTCGCTCCACGCGTGCACGGCGGTGAGCGCGACCCCGCGACGTGATGCCTCGTCGAGGGCGATGGCCAGCGCGACCTCAGAAGTCGGCGAGCAGTCGATGCCCACCACCACCGGGGCGGTCTTGGACTGCGGCAGCCAGGAGGCTTCCTCGCGGATGATGGCGACCGGACACTTCGCACCGTGCGCCACTCCCGAGCTGACCGACCCCAGCAGCACCCGCTCGACCGCGCTGCGTCCGGTGGAACCCAGCACCACCATGTCGGCGTCGCGAGACATCTCGACCAGCGTGGGCACCGGCGCCGACGCCTTCACCTCGCTGCCGATCGCAATCGCCCGGTCCGTCGACAGCGCGTCCTCGGCGATCTTAACCGCGTGCTCCAGGAGTTCGCTGCCATCATCCTTCTGCCACAACGCAACTCCGGCCGACGTCGGCACTTGCGGGTACGCCGGCACCACCGGGTTGTACATGTGGACCAAGGTCAGTGGGACGTGCCGCATCGCTGCCTCATGCGCGGCCCAGAACACAGCGGCATTCGACGCGGCTGATCCGTCGACGCCGACGACGACGCCATAACGTGTCACGGTGGTAGACATGATGTCCTCCCTCAGGCGCCTGACGTGACGCCCTGACTATGACGCTATTGCCCCGGAGGTCTCCGGTCTCGGGCCTTAAGTCCTCTACCGCACAGTCGTGAGACCTTCGTCGGGTGACCCAAGCCCGCTGTGCCCCAGGCCCGCTCGGGACCAAATCCGCCCCACCAGATGCCAAACGGCCCTGCCGGCAATCCCACATCGCCGAATAGCGTCTGCGCTATGGACCACACCGAATCCCCGGGGTCGATTTCCCAGGGGTCGATTTCCCCGGGGTCGATAATCGTGGGAATCGACGGGTCGGAGGCGGCGATCAATGCCGCCCGATGGGCCGTTCCCGAGGCCTGCGCCCTCGATGTCCCACTGCGTCTGGTCTATGCCGTCACGCCGCCGCCGCCAGACGCACCGCCGGGTGAGACCGATCTGGACACCGAGTACGGCGAGACAGCACTGCGCGCGGCCTGCGCCGCGGCGCATGCGACCGGACAGCCGGTGAAGATCGAGACCGACCTGGTGATCGGGTCACCGGCCCGGGTCCTGATCGACGAATCACGCAGTGCGGCAATGGTTTGCGTCGGTTCGGTGGGTATCGGACGGCTCGCTCGCCGGGTGCTGGGTTCCACCGCCGAAGAGGTTGCGCGCGGCGCGCGGTGCCCTGCAGCCGTCATCCGGACGAACCGCGGCGCCGCGACACCCGACGCCGGGTCGATCGCCGTCGTCGTCGACGAGTCCCCGGACAACGATCTGGTGCTCCAGCACGGCTTCCGAGAGGCAGCGCTGCGGGCGGCACCGATCCTGGCACTAGGTGTGTGGCGCTGGGGATTTGGCGAGATTCCCTACTCCCAGCTGGAGCATCGGCTGGGCAGGTGGGTGCAGCAGCACCCCGATGTGCATGTCCACCCGGCCGCCGCCCGAGACGGCGTCGCTGAATTCCTCAGCGAAACACAAGAACCCGTGCACCTTGCGGTGATCGGCGCGGCCGACGCGAGCAAGGTCGCCAGGATGGTGGGACCCCTCGACCCGCATTTCGGGCACGCCGGACGCTCGGTGCTTGTGGTGCGCTGACTGCAGACGAATCAGTCCACGGGCAGTGGCACCGTCCAGTGGACCCGGGTGCCGTCGCCCGGCGAACTCGTGACTTCGCAACTGCCACCTAGCTGTTCGGCGCGATGCTCGAGATTTGCCAAACCACTGCGCCGGTGGTTGTCGACAGGAACTCCGCGGCCGTTGTCGCTGATCGTCATGGCGAACATATCGGCGGCGCTGACCTCGACCGTCAGTCTCGACGCACCGGCATGCCGGATGACATTGCTGATCGCTTCTGTGGCAACGGCTTCCGCGTGTTCGGCAAGCTCACCGTCGACGGCGGCCATGGGGCCGTCCAGGTGCACTGTGGTGTAGATGTCCCGGTCGTCGGTGAGATCCGCGACGATTCGCTGCATGCGGTGCCGGAAACCGCCCTCGGCGCCCACGGGCAGTTTCAGCTGGAAGATCGTGGTGCGGATCTCCTCGATGATCTTCTGTAAGTCATCGAGCGTGCGATTGAGCCGGTCGGCGACTTCGGGTGAGCGGGCCCGGGCCAGGGTGCCCTGCAGATCCATTCCGGCGGCGAAGAGTCGCTGGATTACGTGATCATGCAGGTCATGGGCGATCCGTTCCCGCTCCGCCAGGATGGTCAGCTGCCGCGCGTTCTCCCGGCCCGACGCCAGCATCAGCGCGATCGCGGCGTGCGTGGCGAACTGACCCACCAGGTCGAGGTCGCTGTGATCGAACGGCGGCTGGTAGGCGTCGCGGGCCAGGGCCAGCACCCCCGCCGTCTGATCGTGGGCCCGCAACGGCATGACGATCGCCGATCGCTGCCCGACGTCGGTGAACGCCTGGATCGGGTAGCTCAGCGATTCGGTGATCAGCGGTTCGCCCGAGCGGAACACGGCCCCACTGGTGGAGCCGTCCACCGGAACCCGCTGCCCAAGCACCTCATCGGCGTGCTTGCCGACGGCGGCAGAAACCACCAGCGTCTCTACTTCGTCGAGCGGCAGATCGCTGTCGGTCGGCACCAGCACGATCCCCTGCTCCGATCCGGTGAGCGTGCGGGCGCGCTCCGCGATCAGTTGCAGCGGGTGCCGATGTGATTTGTCGCCGGACAACAGGGCGGTGGTGATCTCGCGACTCGCCTCCATCCACTTGACCGAGGTCCGCTCGCGTTCGAACACCTGCGCGTTGTCGATGGCCACCGCCGCGGCGAATGCCAGTGCGCGAGCGGCGAATTCGTCAGATTCGGTGAACACCCGGCCCGGGTCGACGTGGGTCAGGTAGAGGCTGCCGAACACCACCCCCCGGATCGTGATCGGCACCCCCAGGAAGGCGCGCATCGGAGGATGATGCTCGGGGAATCCGACGGCCGCCGGATGGTGGGTCAGGTCCTCGAGCCGGAGCGCCGGTGTCTCGACGAGAGAAACACCCAGAACCCCTTTGCCCACCGGCAGATGCCCGATCCGGTGGGCGTTTTCATTGTCGATGCCGGAGTGCACGAACCTGAGCAACGTTCCCTCGGGATCGCGGACCGCGAGCGCGCCGTACGGCGCCGACGTCAGTTCTCGGGCGGCCTGGATGATCCGGCCCAACGTGGCGTCGAGGTCGAGATCGGAACCGATCTCGACGATGACACGGAGCAGCTGTTCCATCTGGTCGCGCGCCGCCAACAACTCGTCGAGTTGCTGATGCATCCTGGTCACCAGACCAGGCTGACCGAGCCCAGCAAATGCGGACCCATGCTCGTCTTTGCCCACCCGAGCAGAACCTCCAAGAGGATTCTTGGCCTCCGGCGGTGCACAACACGCCCGATACCGCTGATTAGCTTAATCGCCTCGGCGTCAGGCAGCCACCGCTCCGTCAGCCTGTCAGACTACGGCCTTGGACCTTGTCCAGGAGGCGCAATGGAGGGTCGAAAAACGAAGATTTCTAGCGGCCGTGCGGCGGTGTTCTCGGACCGGCCTCGGTGCCCAATTTGGAGGCGAACACCGCTGCCTGGGTGCGCCGCTCCATGCCGAGTTTGGACAGCAAACGCGAGACGTAGTTCTTCACGGTCTTCTCGGCGAGATACATCCGGTCCGCGATCTGCCTGTTGGTCAGACCTTCACCGAGGAGGCCGAGGAGCGTCCGCTCCTGCTCGGTCAGGGCGGCCAGCGGATCCTTCTTCTCTTCACCGCCGCGCAGCTTCGCCATCAGCGCCGCAGCGGCGCGGTTGTCGAGCAGCGACTTGCCCGCCCCGACTTCTTTGATCGCCCGGGCCAACTCCAGACCCTTGATGTCTTTGACGACATAACCGCTGGCACCGGCCAGAATCGCTTCGAGCATCGCTTCATCGGAGGTGAATGAGGTCAGCATCAGGCAGCGCAACTCCGGAACGGCGGAGAGCAGGTCACGGCAGAGTTCAATGCCGTTTCCGTCCGGAAGTCGCACGTCCAGGACAGCCACATCGGGCTGCAACGCCGGGATCCTGGCCATGGCTTCAGACACCGACCCCGCTTCGCCGATCACTTCGAGCTCAGGGTCGCTGCCAAGAAGGTCGACCAGGCCCCGCCGAACGACTTCGTGGTCATCGACCAAGAAAACCTTCACCATTTTGCGAATTCCTCCCTGGCTACCCGTGCGAAATCACGCTGAAAAGCAGCAGGTCAGCTTCTCTCATCATGGCTCGCGCATCGCCAGTTTAAATCCAATGGCACCGCATACGCGCTTTCCGGCGCGCCGACTGGGCGCCGGTGGCCGAATAGCGTTTCAGGCGTCGCTCAATTAGCCGGTGTTCGCCGGCCCGGCGCATTGGCCAGACCCGAGCGGGCAGCGTTGCCGATGTGGACCATTACCCGGTCCAGGACCAGGTCGTAGGCGTCACCGTCTTCGACCAGGCAGTCGAGCCCCCGGCGATGCAGGAAGCCTTCCAGACGTCGATCGAGCGTCCAATCGATGTACGCGCTGTCGGCGTATGCCGATCTCATGAATTGGCGCGCAAGTTCATCCGCGCTGGACGCAGTCACCAACGACCGACCTCCAGTTTTGGCAGCCATTTTCACTCTCCTGCGGGCCCCGACACCCCTCGACAGCAACAGGCATACTCATCCTCACGATGATTGCGCCGCCCGCATAGGGTCCGAAGTCCCCTCGTTGGTCTCGAAGCGGTCGCCGTCTTTCACAGGTTCGGACGATCCACGATCAACAGCGAACAGTCCGCGTGGTGCAGCACCGCACTACCGGCCGGCCCCAGAAGTCGGGTCACCTCGTCGTGGTTGCGGTGCCCGATGACCACCATCCGCACGTGTCGGCCGTGACCGGCCAGGTAATCGATGAGACTCCCGGTCGACACCGCGGCTTCGACGTCGACATCCGGGTAGTGGCGTCGCCACCGTTCCAGTCGGCGGTCGGGATAGTCGCATCCGGCGCGCTGCCCATGGGTGATGGCGCGAAGCGGCAGGTCGCGTAGCCGGGCCTCTTCCAGGGCGGTCCGCATTACTGCGTCGGAGTCGGCGGACGCGTGGGAGTCCACGGCGATCCAGTGCTCCTCGCGTCGGGCCCGGTCACCGTGACGGCGGATCACGGCCACCGGGCAGTGTGCCGACTGGGCCACCGCCGCCGCGGTGGAGCCGGCCCGCTCCGGACGGAAGTGGTGCAGACCCACGGCACCGACGCACACCATGGCCGCCGACGCCGATGCTCGCGTCAGGGCGACGATCGGCCGTTCCTGGGCGATCTCGATCTCGATCCGGACGGGCTGCTCCGCCGCCTCGGCGGTCATGCTCGCATAGCGGACGGCGTTTTCTGCGATCGCGAGTTTGCGGGCCGCCCGGTCCGGTGGAACCTCCGCGAAGTCGTCCGGTTCTATCGCGTACAGCAGACGCAACGGGATATCCCGCGCGACCGCTTCATCGACCGCCCACAGCGCGGCATCGATTGCCGCCCTCGAGCCATCGATCCCGACGACGACGGACGGGTGGCCGGCCGGCACATACATTGCGTTACCCGCGGACGACGAGCACCGAGCACTGGGGGTGTGCGAACAGCGCATGGCCGGAGGGGCCGACCAGCCGCGCCAGCTGATCGGCTTCGTCGCTGCCGATCACCGCCAGCTGCACACGCTCGTCGTTGGCGCTCAAGAACTTCGCGATGCCGGATCGTGTCGTGATCGGGTAGACGCGCACCTCGGGATTGATCTGCTGCCAGGCGTGCACCCGGCGTTCGAACTCTCCGTCGGTGTGCTCGGTCAGTTCCTCTGGGCGGCCGCCCAGCACGAGCAGAGGCGCCTGGCGCAGCTTTGCCTCCCAGGCCGCGTATTCGACGACGGCGTCGTCGTCCCGGGTCATTCGGACGATGATCCAGTTGATCGGTGGTTGTTCGGTATCTGTCCGCACGACCGCGACCGGGCAGTAGGCCTTCTCCGCGAGATCGGCTGCGGTCGAACCCAAGAGAGCGCGGGCGTAACGGCCGATGCCCACCGACCCGACGCAGATCATCTCGGCATCACGTGATGCCTCGAGCAGAACAGTTGCCGCCGGCCCACGTTGGATGTCGGTCGTGACCTCAACGGGTTTCGCGCCGGCCTCGATCGCTGATTGTGCTGATTTGAGCGACTTTTCGGCGTGACCGAGGTCGCGGGCGTAGTCGTCCGCCGATAAGTGAGTCTGGCTGATCACGGCGACCAGGTGCAGCTGCCGGCCGCGGCCTACGGCCTCATCGACACTCCACAGCGCGGCCGCGATCGCGGCCTCGGATCCGTCGATCCCGACGATGATCGGCTTCATCTCATATCTCCCTCGACTCGACCGGTGTTGGAACAGGTTCGGGACTGGCGATCCGGTACACGTCGATCAGCCGGGCGACGTCTCCCGCTGTGACGATGCCGACCGCTTTGTCTCCCTCCATCACGAGGGCACGACTGCGCGGGCCGACCGGTGTCATCCTCTGCAACAACGCATTCAGCGACTCACCCGGTGCTGCGACGGGAACGTTGCCCAGCGGCAGGGCGAATTCGCGCACCCTCGTCGTCGCGCGGAGGCCGGGCGCGACATCGCGCAATTGCCGCAGCGTGACCAGCCCTACGGTCGTCCCCTGTCGATCGGTGATCGGGTATGCGGAATGACGATCCCCGAGCACGTAGCACTGGATGAAATCCTCGACGGAGATCCAGTCCGGCGCGGTGTGCGGTTTCGGTGTCATCGCGTCGGCCACGCACATTCCGCCGAACATCTGCTGGTTAGTTGCCTGCACTTCTTCTTCACGTGCGGCGGCGAGGATGAACCAACCGATGAACGCCAGCCAGACCCCGCTGATGAGACCGCCCACCACAAACTCGGCCAGGCCCAAGGTGATCAGGACGATGGCCACGATTCGCCCGGCATGCGCCGCTCCCACCGCAGCGCGCACCCGGTCGCCGTGGCGCTGCCACAGGAAGGCACGCACCAACCGTCCGCCGTCCAGCGGAGCTCCCGGAAGCAGATTGAACAGGCCCAGCATCAGGTTGACCGCGGACAGCCACCACGCGACGCTCACCACAATCACCGCAATGTGGGCTGATTCCAACGTGATTGCCAGTCCCGCGAACGCTACTGACAGCGCCAGACTGGTTGCGGGACCGGCGACCGCGATCCGGAAAGCAGCCTTGGGTGTGGGCGCCTCGCCGCGCAACGTCGTCACACCGCCGAACAGCCACAGCGTCACGCTGTCGGTCGCCACGCCCACCCGCCGGGCGACCACCGCATGCGCCAGTTCGTGCGCGAGCAGCGAACCCAACAACACCAGCGCTCCGCACGCGCCTGCGGCCCAGTACGCCCCACGCGGATAACCCCCCACATCGTGGGGCAAGGTGGTGGCCAGGCTCCAGGTGAACAACCACAGGATGACGATGACGCTCCAATGAGCGTTCACCCGCAATCCTGCAATCCGTCCGAGCGGAATGGTGTCACGCACGGCAGACCTCCCAGGATCTACGTTGGGGCTCAGGACTTTTCAGACGCCTCTTCAAAGGCAGGGCTTTCCGCACTGACCGACGTCGCTGTGGCGCGTTCCGCGCGGTGCTTGGCGCCGAGCAACCATCCCCTGGTCCCCATCGCGATCACCGGCCTGGCCAGTTCCATCGCGAACACCTCCCCGGGGTGGCGTAACGCGATCCTGGCTCGGGCGAGCAGCCGCACCCGGTCCTCCCAGTGCGGCTGGACGTGAAACGACAACACCGCATTCCAGCTCGGGCGGGATTGCTCGGTTCGGAAGACCACGTGTTGCCCGGCAACGACTTCCTCCACCGTCAGGGTTACGCCGTCGGGCAATCCCAGCCAGCCCGCCGGCGCCAGGCGGAGCTGGTCGCCCACCGCGAGCTGCCGGTCCGATGGCTGCGATTGGTCGGCGTCATCAGCGGAACCGAACGGATTCTTCTGCAATTGCGGCCAGACCGCAGACGCCGGTGCATCGATGTAGACCGCCTCGGTCACCTGGATCGCCGGATCCCCAACCAGCGCGTCGCCGGGCAATCGCATCTGAGATTCCGCTTTGGTGGTGCCCCAATTCCGGTAGTAGCGCCGCGCACAGTAGAGCGCGCCAAGCAACGCAGTCGCCTCGGCGATATGCCTCATCTTGGTCATGAGGTCAGTTTGCGCCGATGACAGGTCATCGACGAGGGTCATTGGTCCTCGTCGGGGCCGCCAAAATGCTCCGGGTCCGTCCGGCGAACCGCGCTGAGGACTCACCCGGGGCAGGCACCCACGGCCACTTCGAGTTCGCTCAGACACGCCTCGGTCAACGGCAGGAGTTTCTCGATGTCGGGTATCACGTCAGCTCCAGCGACGAAGCCGAATCCGACCCGGTCGGCGTAGGAGCACGTTGTCACGTTGAATGCCTGGCCGTCATAGACGGTCGACACCGGGTAGATCTCGTCGACGTGGGCACCGTTGAAGTACATCTCGTCAGGTGGACCGGGCACATGCGAGATCGGCAGGTTGTATCCGGTGCGGCTCGGACGCACCAATGGCAGTAGCGGCGGAATCACCGTCGCGGCAACACTTCCCGCGTTGGTCAGTAACGAGGCCGCCGATCCACGGTCGGCCACCCAGCGTTTTCCCGCCGCCATGGAGCGGTGAATCAGCTGCAGGCGGGCGGCCGGACCATCCAGATCGGTGCCCAGCGGGCACAGCCAGAGGCCAAACATGTTGCCGGCAGCCTGCTTTGCAGCGCCGCGGCTGCGCACGGTGATGGGACACACCGCCACCAACGACCGATCCGGCAGTTCCCCGTACTCGCGCAGCCACTGACGCACCCCACCCGCCACCATCGCCGTGATCACATCGTTGGCGCTGACTCCGGCCGCTTGCTGAACGGCCTGAATGCGATTTCGCGGCCAACTGCCCGCGCAGACCGCCCGCGTGGTCCCCAGCCGACTGTTGAAGCGCGTATACGGCGCACCGAACGGCAGTGCCGTGACGTGCGAGACCAGACTGTCCACGACGGTCGCCACAGCCCCTGTCACCACGCTCTCGGCCAACCCCGCACCGGATGCGACCGTGCCGCCGAACCATCGCAGCGGCGCCGCCAGTGTCGTCACTGCCGGGCCGCTCGATGTGTCGGGTGGCGGCGCCACCGCACCGCGGTCGGCATAGAAAGGTGGCATCGAACGTTGCTCCGGGTCGGCGCTCAGTGCCTCGGCGATCATGCGCAGGCCGGCAACGCCGTCGACGACGGTGTGATGGACCTTGACATAGAAGGCGAAGCGACCGTCGGCCAGCCCGTCGATCAGATACGACATCCACATCGGCCGCGACCGGTCGAGGCGCTCCGCGTCCAGTTCGCCGATCAACCGCCATAAGCCGCGGGTGCCGTCAGACGACGTTCGGCGCTGGCAATGTTGGCTCAGATCAACGTCTTTCAGGACACGCCATACCCACATGCCCGCGGTCTCCACACCGCGGTGCGGATACCGGCGAAGCCGCCAATCGATCGGTTGGGTACCCGCGAGCGCCGACGCATACACGTCGTCGACGTAGCCGGCACCGGCGTCCGGCGGAGGCGACAGAATCAGCACCACACCGACGTGCATCGGGCTCGCCAGCAGTTCCGCGGCCATCATCGCGGTGTCCAGCGGGCTGAGCAGGTTCACATCGGCTCGGACGACTAGGCCGGTCGGGCACGCAGCTGTGCAGGTCCCTCCAGCAGACCCGACTGCTGCAGCGCCTCCCACACGAACCGCTGCACCGGTTGCGAGCGGAAGAAACCCGTGTGACCGCCGGGATACCAGACGATTTCGGGTCTACCCCAGTGCTTCCAGAGCCGATTGACCTGCTCGCGCGGATGCACCAGGCGGTCGGCGACGCCGGCATAGATGAAGCGTCCCTGCATCGGCACGCGCGGGGTCAGCGACAACGGCGACGCCATCCGCCCGATGGGTTCGGCCAGCTGCATCGTGTGACGGCGTGGGTCATCGTGGCTGAGGCCGGAGTGCCGGCCCAGCACGTCGACCAGGTCGGCCACCGGGACCCCGAGAATGGCGCACGTGAGGCCATCTTCCAGGCTGGCCACCAACGATGCGATGTAACCGCCGAGCGACAGGCTGTTCAGGCCGATCCGGGAATCGGGCTCCTGCAGCCGGATCCATGACAGCAGCCGGCGGATGTCCCAGACGGCCTGAGCCGTCGCGTGGACGTCATCGAGCACATCTTCGCCAGGAAACACCGCGCCCTTCGGCAGGCCACGCGCCCGTGGGCCGTGCATGGGCAGGACGGGCATCACGACATTGAGGCCAAGCTCGTCGTGCAGCTTCCAGGCGCGAAAGAGCGCTAAATCCAGTGCGGCACGACCCATTTCGGTCCCGTGCACACACACCAGCCAGGGTCGTGGTTGCGAATGACGGAGCAGCAGCGCGTACTCACGGGCGTTTGCGGTGTAGCTCTGCCACCGCTGCACACCGGGCTCCCCCGGGTGCGGCGCGTACTCGCTGCTGAAGAACATGCGGTAGAACGAACGCCTGCGGCCCTTCACCTTTCGGACGGTGACATCCGAGGGCGCCGGCGGTTTGACGAAGAATCCTTCCGGTGCGTCCAACCATCCCCGTTCGCCGTAGAACTCGAGTCCCGCCAGGACCTCGCGCGTGATGCGGTCGAACACGTCGGGCCGGCTGACGGGGCGACGTGCTTTCAGGCCCATCAAGACGACTTCGTCGCGAAAAGCCTGCGCCGCCAACGCTACGGTGGGCCGGGCGATGGGAAGCTCATCGGGAGGCTGGCCGAGGTAGTCGCGCCATGATTGGGCCAGATACTGCCCGGTGTGCATGAACGGCGTGGCGGCGCCTGCCAGACCGCTGACGGCTGGTACGGCCCATCCAGAAGCGCCGGGACGCTTCTGGTCGCTACTGGTGGGCATCGTCATGGCGGCACGCTAACACCTCGTCAAGACGGGGCGTAGGGACCTAGGGCCCTGCCGGGGCAGCGAAAGTCCTTGACCCGCAGGCCGATTTTCGATGTCGATATATGGGCCCGGAGTCGGGACGGATGACCAGGCCGGAAAGGACTTAAGTCACTCGCGCCGTCGGTATGGGCGTCGTAGCGTCGAAACACGGTATCGGCTCGGAAAGCACGGATGAGCGCAATGAACACACCGCTAGCCTCAATGGAGAGGCCGGACCTCAGCAAGATCGAGCAGCGTGCCCAGTCGGTGGCACACCTGTTTCGCAACCGCGTCGCAGCGACCCCGGATGCGGAGGCTTTTCGCTACCCACGCGACGACAGGTGGGAGAGCGTGACCTGGCAGCAGGTCGGCGAGCGCGTGCAGAAAATCGCCGCGGGCCTGATCGCGTTGGGAATCGCCCCGGAAGATCGCGTCGCGCTGGCATCCTCGACGCGTTACGAGTGGGTGCTTGTCGACTTCGCGGTGATGTGTGCGGGAGCGGCCACCACCACCGTGTATCCGACCACGAATGCCACCGATGTGGCGTACATCGTCGCCAACTCGGGCAGTCGCGTGGTGGTCGCTGAAAACCAGGCGCAGGTCGACAAATTGCTCGAACATCGTGGCGAGTTAACGGAGGTCAGCAACGTCGTGATCATCGACGGCGACGGTGACAGGGACTGGGTCCTGACCCTGGACGAACTCGAGCAGCGGGGCCGGCAATTGCTCGTCGACTCCCCCGACGCCGTCGATGCGCGTATCGCGGACGTGGGCCCGAGCCGGCTCGCCAGCCTGATCTACACCTCTGGCACCACCGGACGGCCCAAGGGCGTACGACTGACGCATGAGGCCTGGACCTACACCGCCGCGGCCATAGACGCGCTGAATGTGCTTGGCCCAGAGGATCTCAACTTCCTGTGGTTGCCGCTGGCGCATTCCTTCGGCAAGGTGATGCTGTCGCTGCCGCTGCAGATCGGCTTTCCCACCGCCATCGACGGCCGGGTCGAGCGCATCGTCGATAATCTCGCGGCCGTGCGCCCTACCGTCATGGGCGCGGCGCCGCGCATCTTCGAGAAGGCGCACGCCCGCATCGTCAGCATGGTCGGCGAGCAGGGCGGGCTGAAGAAGAAGATTTTCGACTGGGCCATCGCGGTCGGACTGAAGGTGTCCGAAGCCAGGCAGGCCGGCGAGAAACCGTCGTGGGGTTCTTCGCTGGCCTACCGCCTGGCGGATCGGTTGGTATTCACCACGATTCGCGAGCGATTCGGTGGACGAGTGCGCTTCTTCGTCTCCGCCGCCGCCAAACTGGATCGTAACGTCGCCCAGTGGTTCGACGCGGTCGGCATCGTGGTGCTCGAGGGTTACGGGCTGACCGAGACGGCGGCGGCCTCATTCATCAACCGGCCCAGCGCATACCGTTTCGGAACGGTCGGCTGGCCGTTCCCGGCCACTGAGGTGAAGATCGCCGATGACGGCGAGATTCTGCTCCGCGGGCCGGGAGTGATGACGTCCTACCACGATCTGCCGGACGCGACCGCCGAGGCACTCGAACAGGACGGCTGGTTCCACACCGGCGACATCGGCGAGATCGACCCCGACGGATTCCTGCGCATCACCGACCGCAAGAAGGACATGTTCAAAACCTCGCAGGGCAAGTACGTGGCGCCCTCAGCGATCGAAGTGCGATTCAAGGGCCTCTGCCCGTACGCGGGTGAGCTCATCGTCATCGGGGAGGCCAAGCCGTACTGCGTGGCGCTGGTGACGCTGGACGGTGAAGCCATCACCGACTGGGCCGCCAAGCATGGCCTGGCCGGCAAGTCCTTTGCCGAAATCGCGCGCGACGAGAAGACCCGCGACCTGATCGCGGGCTATGTCGACGAGCTGAACTCGGAGCTCAATCGCTGGGAGCAGATCAAGAAGTTCGCCATCCTGGACCGCGAACTGTCGATCGAAGCCGGCGACCTGACGCCGAGCATGAAACTTCGCCGCAAGGTGGTCATCGACAAGTTCGCCGATTGCCTCACCGATCTTTATGAGCCGGTCACGGCAGGGACTTAAGACCCCTATCGGAGGGCTTACGACTCTGCCACCGCCGGTTCGCCTTTCCTACCGTTCATACCGTCGGCGGGTGAACACGTGCTCAGCCGCACTAGTAGAAGGGGATCTCATGCTCTCAGAACACCTCCGGTGGCTGACAAAAGCAGCGGGCCCGTTTGCCTCGGTGTATTTCGACGACTCCCACGACGCCGCGGACGCGGCCGGACAACTGGACGCCAAGTGGCGCGACATCCGGGCGCACCTCGAGAATCTGGGCGCCGGTGCGGGCATGCTCGAGCGGCTCGAGGAAGCCATCCTGCACCATCAGCCGGCCGTGGGACGTCGCGGCCGCGCGGTGATCGTCACCCGTGCCCAGGTGCTCATCAACGAGCAATTGATCAGCCCTCCCCCGGCTCCGATAATCCGCGTATCGGACTACCCCTATGTGCTGCCGTTGATCGACCACGAGATGCGGCGACCGACGTACGTGTTCGCCGCTGTCGACCACACCGGCGCCGATGTCACCTTGTACAAGGGACGCACGACGAGTTCGACCATCGTCGAAGGTTCCGGCTATCCGGTGCACAAACCGGCCACCGCAGGGTGGAACGGCTACGGCGACATGCAGCACACCACCGAGGAAGCCGTCCGGATGAATTGCCGCGCGATCGCCGACAACCTGACCCATCTGGTCGACGAGGCGGACCCCGAGGTGGTGTTTGTCAGTGGTGAGGTCCGTTCCCGCGCCGGTGTGCTGGCCGAACTTCCGAAGCGGGTGACGCAGCGGGTGACGCAGTTGCATGCCGAAGGTCACCGTGGCGACGTCAATTACGCGGAGATCTTCCGGCTGACCGCACCGGAGTTCGCCCGGCGCCACGACGTGGAGATGGCCGAGATCGCGGAACGGTTCGACGCCGAGATCGGCCGTGGATCCGGGTTGGCTGCCGGCGGTGTCGCCGCCGTCTGCGCGGCGCTGCGCGAAGGCGACGTCGAAACGCTGATCGTTGGTGAGCTGGGCGATTCGACGGTAGTCACCGGTGCGGCACTGACCGCGGTGGCGCCCGACGCCGACGTGCTCTCCGATTTCGGTGAACCGGTGGTGCGGGTCGCGAGGGCCGACGAGGCGCTGCCGTTCAGCGCTATTGCGGTGGGAGCCAGGCTGGTTCGTGCGGATAATCGGCTGACACCGGCCGACGGCGTCGCCGCACTGTTGCGTTACGTGGCGACCGACCGGCTTGCCAGCACCTCCGACGCGCGGCAGTGAACCACACGACGCCGGGGCGGTGTGTCGCGTCGTGTGGTTCACACTGGGCCGCTGCGCAAGTGGGGAACTTCGTCGCTGAGCGAAGGGACTTGTGGCCATATCGTGGTGCGGGACCGCGAATCACACTCGACCTATGAACGAGTTCAACGCGCCACCGCTGCGCGACGAGGAAATCGTGGCGCCTGCCGGGCGGGTTTCGATAGCGGGCCATCTGACCATCCCCCAGCATCCGAAGGGTGTCGTGGCGTTCGCACACGGTAGCGGAAGCAGCCGGCACAGTCCGCGCAACCAGTATGTGGCGCGGGTGCTCAACGAGGCGGGTTTCGCGACGGTGCTTTTCGACCTGCTGACACCGGACGAGGAACGTGACCGCGCCAACGTCTTCGACATTCCGTTGTTGGCATCCCGGCTGGTCGACATCACCGGCTGGCTCGCCAGCCAGCCCGACACCGCATCACTGGCCATCGGATATTTCGGCGCCAGCACCGGAGCGGGAGCGGCGCTGGCCGCTGTCGCCCATCCCGGCGTCAAGGTGGCGGCGGTCGTGTCTCGCGGCGGCCGGCCTGATCTTGCGGGTGAGTCGTTACGCCACGTGCATTCGCCCACCCTGTTGATCGTCGGCGGATTAGACGAGGTGGTTCTGGATCTCAACCGCCGAGCCCGCGCGGCGATCCCCGCCGAGTGCAAGATCGCCATCGTGCCCGGCGCAACCCACCTGTTCGAGGAGCCCGGCACTCTCGAACAAGTGGCCATGCTGGCCCGCAGCTGGTTCGCCGGCCACCTCAACCCAGCTCGCAATTAAGCCGAAAAGCTTGTCACACGGTTAATTTCGGCCGCGGCCAACGCGACCACCCGCGGCAGAGCCTGCTCGACCTGCGCGGTGAAACCGATGCCGTGGTCGGTGTCGGCGACGTCGACGGCGTAGATCTGCAGCGCCTCGGGTACTCGTCCGAGTGCCTGGCCCAGCTCATAGGTGCGGCCGACGTCGATACTGTGCGAGCTCAGCGGCTTTGCGGAACTGAGCAGTTCGTCGAGGTCGCAGCAGCGGATGTGACCCGCGGCCGATCCGGTCGTCACCGCGGCGTCGATGATGACGGCTAACCGGGCTCCCGACCAAACATCAAGCAGGGTAAGCGGATCGACGATGTCGGTCACAATCTCAACGCCTGGCAGCGCTAAGTCGCCGAGTGCCCTGGCGGAGGTGACGCCCAGCGCATCGTCGCGCCGATAGCGGTTGCCGAGGCCGATCACGACAACTCTGCCGGTCACGTGTGGTGGACCGTCAACGTCAGGAAATGGGTCGAGCAGGAAATGCACGGGTCGTAATTGCGAATCACCCTCTCGCACAACGTGGTGAGAGCCGCGTCCTCGAGGTCGAGGTTCTCCGAGATCACCCGGCTGAGATCCGCTTCGATAGCCGCCTGGTTCTGCGAGGTGGGTGGGATGATCGTCGCCGCGGCTACCTGGCCGTCCGCGCTGATGTGGTACCGGTGATAAAGCAGGCCACGGGGAGCTTCGCTGACGCCGTGCCCGACGCCGGCGCGGGCCGGTACCTCGACGAATGGGCGGGACGGACGCTGATACTCGTCGATGAGCCGCAGCGCCTCGTCGATCGCGTAAACCACCTCGACGGCCCGGACGACGATGCTGCGGAACGGGTTTCGGCACTGCGCTGACAGCCCGGCCCGTACGGCGGCCTGGGCGGCGACCGGCGAGAGGGCCGATGAGTTCAGTGAATACCGTGCCAGCGGTCCGGTCAGGTGGCGACCGCCGTCCAGGGTCGCGTGCAGCGCCGTCGAATGCGGCACTTGCGACTCGACGACGTGCTGCATGAAATCGGCTACCGGAAATGGAGGCCCGGGACTGCGCGCGATGACGCCGTTTTCGATCGCGTACTGACCCGATGCGGTGAGCGCCAACATCTCATGGTCCAGCTCGAGGTCGGGGAATTCGAAACCGGCCACCCATTCGACGGTCGCCAGCGCGTGGTCCAGCGCGACGCGCAGTTCCTGCGCGATAGGTTCGAGGTCGAAACGGGTTGGCACAGAGTAGAACCCACCGAGGCGCAGGTTGATCGGATGGATCGCCCGGCCGCCGACGAATTCCATCAGGCGGTTGCCCGCCTTCTTCAGTTCCAGCCCGCGTTCGACAATTTTGCGGTGGTCACGGGCCATGCTGACGATATCGGGATAACCCAGAAAGTCCGGGGCGTGCAACAAATAGATGTGCAGAACGTGGCTGTGGATCCACTCGCCGCAGTACAGCAATCGCCGCAACGCGACGATCTCGTCGTCTATCTCGACGCCGCAGGCATCTTCGATCGCGTTGCAGGCGCTGAGCTGATAGGCCACCGGACAGATGCCGCAGATCCGCGCGGTCAGGTCCGGCGGTTCGGTGTGCGCCCGCCCCCGCAGGAACGCCTCGAAAAACCTTGGCGGCTCGTAGATATTGAGCTCAACGGATTCCAGTGCGCCGTCTTTGAGCGTGACGTTCAGCGCCCCTTCGCCTTCCACGCGGGTGAGTGTTCCCACCCGCAGCGTCCGGTCAGCCGATGTCACTGCTTGCTCCGTTCCGCGGCGAACCGCGCGACGTTGAATGTCGAGAACACCCGGTCCACGTCGGTATCCGACATTCCGTCGCGACTCAGCAGCGGAATCAGCGTCGCGGTTCTGGGTGCGGCAGAAGGACCGAAGCAGCCGAAACACCCGCGATGGTGTCGCGGGCACAGCGCCCCGCAGCCGGCGTGCGTGACCGGGCCCAGACAGGGTATGCCGTCGGCCACCATCACACAGGTGACGCCGCGCAGCTTGCACTCGGTGCACACCGTCTTCGCCGGCAACCGCGGCTTACGTCCGACCAGCAGGGCCGCCAGGGTGTCGAGGAGCTGACCCCGGTCGATCGGACAGCCCTGCAGCTGATAGTCGACCTTGACGTGGGCGGAGGCAGGCGTGGATGTCGCCAGCGTGTCGATGTATTCCGGTTTGGCGTAGACGACCGACGCGAACTCCGCCACGTCGGCGAAGTTGCGCAGGGCCTGCACTCCTCCTGATGTTGCGCAGGCACCGATGGTGACCAAGATCTTCGACTGCTCCCGAATATCCCGGATGCGACGTTTGTCATGGGCTGTCGTGACCGAGCCCTCGACCAGCGAAACATCGTATGGCCCCGCCGTTGTCGCGCTGGAAGCCTCCGCGAAGTTCGCGATCTCCACGTGTTCGGCGAGGGTCAGCAATTCGTCCTCGCAGTCCAGGAGAGTCAGCTGGCAACCATCGCACGACGCGAACTTCCACACCGCCAATTTGACCGGGCTCATCTACAGCTCCTTCACCTGCATCAGCGGACCCGCCACGTCGTAGCCGACCACCGGCCCGTCGCGGCACAGCAGCAGCGGACCGAGCTGGCAGTGACCGCACCAGCCGATCCCGCATTGCATATTGCGCTCCAGCGACACCCGAATATCGTGCGCGGACATGCCTTTGGCGATCAGCTCCGCCGCGCCGAAACGCATCATCGGCTCCGGTCCGCAGAGAAAGGCACTGGTGTGCCCGGCGTCCAGGGTCAGCCGGCGCAGCGGTTCGGTCACCAGGCCGACTTCTCCTTCCCAACCCTGGGTCGCCGCGTCGACGACCAGGTGCAACTCGATGCGCGGGTCGTCCGCCCACGTTTTGAGCTGGTCGACGAACACGAAGTCGGCCCGCGAGCGGGCCCCGACGATCAACATGACCTTGCCGTAACGCTCACGGTGGGCCAACGCGCCCAGGATCGCCGGCCGCAACGGACACAGACCCACCCCGCCGGCAACCATGACGAGATCACGGCCCTCGGCCTGGGCCAGTCCCCAGCTGGTGCCGTACGGACCCCGAACTCCCACAATGGTTCCCGGTTGGGCATCGTGCAGGGCGCGGCTGACCGCACCGACGGCGCGCACCGTGTGCGTGATCGATCCATCCTGCACGGTCGGGTCCCCGCTGATCGAGATCGCCGCCTCACCGACGCCGAATGCGTACAGCATCATGAACTCGCCGGGCTCCGGCGACCGCACCGCCGAATCCACCGGCTCCAGGCACAGGGTGGCCGAATCCGGGCTCTCCACAACGCGACTGCGGACCCGGTACGGCAACGGGTCCATCGCCGACACGTGCGGCGTGGTTATCCAGTCACTCATCGCCGGCCATCTTGTTCATCTCGGCGGTGATGTCGATTCCGGTGGGGCACCAGGCGATGCACCGTCCGCAGCCGACGCACCCGGACATACCGAACTGGTCGTGCCAGGTGCCCAACTTGTGGGTCAGCCAGTGCCGGTAGCGCGATGCGCCCGACTGACGGACGCTGCCACCCCCGTGAATGAAGGTGAAATCGAACTCGAAACAGGAGGCCCACTCCCGCCACCGTTCGGCGTGGTCGCCGGTCAGGTCGGTGACGTCTTCGGTGCTGGTGCAGAAGCAGGTCGGGCACACCATCGTGCAGTTGCCACAGGTCAGGCAGCGGCTGGCCACCTCATCCCACTGCGGCGAGTCGCGCGCGTCAAGCAGCAGGTTCCGCAGATCACCCTCCGGCATCTGCCGACCCATCCGCTGGGCGGCGTTCGCGACATCGGAACGGGCGCAGTCAGTTTCGTCGTCCGTCGCCGCCCGGTGCGGCACTTCCGCCAACAGCTCGGCGCCTTCGGGGGTACCCACCTCGACGAGGTAAGAGGCTTCGCTGTCGCCGTCGGTGCGCTCGGTGAGCGCGAGGTCGTATTCCGGTCCCACCGCCGGTCCGGTGGCCATCGACGCACAGAAACACAACCCGCCGGGTTCCGTGCAGTTCACCGCGATCACGAAAATCTGCCGGCGGCGGCTGACGAACGAGTTGTCCGGATACGCGCCGCCGCCCAGCACCCGGCCGAGAGTCGCGATCGCGGCGAGGTCGCAGCCGCGCACTCCCAGGAAGGCATAGCGCGGCGGCTCCTCGGGTTCGGTGACCGCGCTGCCGTCCCGGGCACCCGCCCAGATCCGCTGCCGGGGCGGGTGCAGGAATTGCTTCCAGGATTGCGGTCCGGCCGAATGCCCGAACGCCGCGTCGTCCTCGCGCCGGCGCAGTCGGTAGTGCCCGGGGCTCGCGTCAACACCCCAGCCACGGGGAAGCTCGCCGGCAGATTGCAATTCCGCCAATACGATTGCGTTGTCGCGCATGGTCGGACCGATTACGCGATAGCCGCGTTCGATCAGCACCTCGACAAGGCGATGCAATCCGGCGGTATCCAGGAGTCCAGCGCTGACGTCTCCCCCATCTCGGGTCATCAGCCCATCATCCGTCCGCGTCGGCGGGGGCTGTCAACCGTAGACAGCGGTAATTCGCCGTCACCTATTGGACTTCCGCATCAACCAACCACTCCACCGTGTCCGCGAGCGCACGTCGCGGCGTCGCCGGCAGGGGGTCAGCGTTGATGGGAGCCCAGCCCACCCGGACCAGCATCTGGGGATGGCTCCTGTTGCCGAATACATCGGCGCGCACCGCGGCCCGGGTTTCCGCGATCTCGAGCGGTTCGGTAACCGGGCAACTCGCCAACCCCATCGCCGTGGCGGTCAGCAACACGACGCTGGTGGCCTCGCCGGCGCGCAGTTGCGCCAGGGGGTCGTCATTGCGGGTGCCTAGTGCCAGGACTACACCGTTGTCGTCTTCGGCGTAGACGTCGGGGGGCATGGCCAGTGCGGCACCGGCGAATCGGCGGCTGGGTATGGCCGCGGCGGGGTCCGGTGCCGGCGCATTGCGCGCCGGGACGCCGGCGGACGACGCGTGCCGACCGCTCCAGGCGGTGAGTTCGGCCAGGTAGTCGGGGTCCGCTGCGTGCGCCGACACTGACTGCAGCACAACGGCATTCAACATGTCCATGGCTTCGACTCGATGCAGCGCCACCCCCATCCGAGCCGCACGGGCCGTCATCAATGCCACATCGCCGATTGCCACCGGCCAGAAGCTGTAGTGCCGCCGGTCGGTCCGCCGGCGAGGCATCGCGGCAGCCAGCATGATGTCCAGCTGATCGGGCAACTGCGGCACCAGCTCGATGGCGGCAAGGTGACTGGGCTCGGCCGGGTTGGGCAGCCGGGACACTTTGGCCTGCCACCCGACGGCCGCCAGGGCGACGACGCAATGATTCAGCGCGGCACCGCAACTGAGCATCAGGTCACGACCGTCCGGATCCGTATGAGGCAGTTGCCTGCTCGTGTCGGAGTAGAGATGAAGGCTGGACGTGTCCACCCGCCACCGCCACGGCTGGGTGTTGTGCACTGACGGCGCCCGCGACGCCAGCGTGAGGACGGTCCGGATTGTGCCGTCGTCCGGGAAGTGTGCGCTCATTCCCTGCGTTCCTTTCTCCACCTAGGTCCTGGTTCAACCAAAGCGTGATCAAGCCCCCGATACGAGGGCATGGCGTCCTTTGTCGGCGGGACTTTGTGCCTTTCGGCGGACACCGCGTGCCTACCCGGTACTCACGCAGCAGCGGCGAGGGTGACCTCGACGGAGAGGTGCTCGCCGACGGCGTAGACCGCCGGCCAGTCGCCCGCCTGCGCGGCCCGCGCCAGCTCGTCCACCAGCGGGCTGTCGACGCCCAATTCGGCCAGCCACGCCGAGACCGTGGGGGCGATCTGGTGACCCAGCACGTCGACCGCCCGTCCGTCGTGCAGCCGGTCGGTGACGTGGTAGCAGATGAGGGCCGTGACGGCCGGCCGATTCATCCGGCCCAACGTCAGATGGTCGGTGGCCAGTAACCAGAACTTCGTCATGATGGCCTCCTCGATCAGCCTTGGGTCAATCTGACCAGGAGCGCACGACGGCTGATAGGGCCCAACGAAATCGTCTCGCAGTGCTTCGGTCGCCTCCCGGACGTGCCGAAGTCCCGGGCGCGGAGGCCCTAGGTCATGGCCATCGGAGGGCCGAACGTCCCTAGCCCGGCACTCCCGGCCTGCGCGTCGCCAAGCGGCCCGCGATCGACGTGCCGCCGATCGTGATCAGCGCGCCGAAAATTAACGCGGCGGCCTCACCTGCGGCGAACAGGTGACGTTCGGTGCCGATCGTCGCCGCCGCGACCGGCACGCCGAGTTGCGCCGCAGAGATCACCGCAAGTGGCAGCGGCTGCCCCAATATTCTTGCCGCGCAGTGGGCTAACACCGCTCCCCCTCCGAGGCCGATTCCGAGTAGCACGAACTTCGGGTTGGCCATGAGCTCACCGACCTGCAGGGAGGCACCCAGCCAGACGAAGAACAGCGGACTGAAGAACCCCTCGGTGATGCCGAACAGTTGTCTGGCCAGCCGGCGGGGCTCGCCGACGGCCGCGACCGCCAGGCCTAAGGCGAAGCCTGCCAACATGATCGAGACGCGGGTGGTGACGGCGACAGCCGCCAGCGCGAAGAGCAACAAGAGACTGGTCCGCAACTCCAGCGCCAGCCGGTCCTTTTTGGAGTGGGTGTGCAGGCGGCGCAGCAGTCCCCGGCGATCGAATTCCCGGAGCACTACGAAGATGACCACCGCGCAGCCCGCGATCGAGAGTGCGCTGAGCGCCGCGACCAGCGCCCGGTCCGGCTCAATAGCCAACGGCAACAGGACAATGCACGCGCAATCGGCAACCGCGATCTGCGCGGAGACCAGGAGTACCGCAGACGCCTGCGATTGCAGTGACTGGATGATCGGCAATGCCAGGGCCGCTGACGACGAGGCCATCAGCACCGCGTAGAGCGCCGCGTGGCCGTTGTGGAACTCGTAGGCGAGCACCAAACCGAGAGCCGCAGCGACGGCGCCCACCAGGGCGGCGCGCGCACCGGCCAGTGGGAACGCCGAGCGCATCTGCAGGCCACGGCCCGGAATCTGGGTACCGACGACGAACATCACCAGGGCAAAGCCGATGTTGGCGATCAACTGCAGCGTTTCGTTGCCGACATCGATGATCCCGAAACCCGAGTGGCCGACGACGAGCCCGGCGAGCAGTTCACCGATGACCACCGGAATTCGCAGCCGCGGCACGGCAGCGAGCAAGGGACCGGCGAAACCGATGGCGGTCACCAACGCCAAAGTGGCGAAGCCGAACCCGTGCATGTTCACCCGACCTTCAGCAGGACCCGCGACACGAGGTTATTTTGCACTCCTCTGCAGCCGGTACGGCGTCGGGCGGCCGGGTGAGTCAAATGGTGGCGGTCGCGTGATGGGCTTAGCTGAAGGCGAAAACGGGAGCCAGAATCCGATCGACCGGTGTAACGTCTGCCCTGACTTGGCGGCCGAGTTTCACAGCGGCCGGGCTCGTACGGAGGTGCGTATGTACGCCGAGTTGTCTGACCCGGCGCCCTCCCACACGTCCACTCAAGGCCCAGCGGCGTCGGATTACATCCACGGTATGGAGCGTCTGTTGCGGGCGGTTCAGGAACTGTCGTTGGCCCGTAGCCTGGCCGATATCCAGCGAATCGTCCGGACGTCAGCCCGCGAGCTCACCGGGTGTGACGGCGCCACATTTGTGCTGCGCGACGACGACAAGTGCTACTACGCCGATGAAGAGGCCATCGCCCCGTTGTGGAAGGGCAACCGCTTTCCGATCGAGGCCTGCATCAGCGGGTGGGCCATGATCAACCGCGATGCTGCGGTGATCCCCGACATCTATGTCGATCCGCGCATTCCGCAGGGCATCTACCGGCCTACCTTCGTCAAGAGCCTGGTGATGGTGCCCATCCGCCGACTGGACCCCATCGGCGCCATCGGCAATTACTGGGCTCACCAGCACCACCCCTCTGACCAGGAGGTGCGCCTGTTGCAGGCCCTGGCCGACTCGACCTCGATCGCCATGGAGAACGTGCAGGTCTCGGCCGAATTGGAGCAACGGGTACGCGACCGCACCGCCGAATTGGAGAAGGCGAACGAGGAGATCCGCCGGCTTTCGGTCACCGACGAACTCACCGGGCTGAACAACCGCCGGGGTTTTTACCTGCTCGCCCAGCAGGCGCTGCGGGGCGCACGCCGTCACCGTCGCGACTGCGTGCTCGCCTTCCTGGATCTGGACGGCCTCAAGAGCGTCAACGACGAGCAGGGCCACGACGTCGGCGACATGCTGATTTGCGATGTGGCCCAGGTCTTGCGCGCCACCCTGCGCGAGTCGGACATCGTCGCGCGCATCGGGGGCGACGAATTCCTGGTCCTGACCACCGAAAACGAGGGCGACCCGGGTCGGCTGAAAGAACGGCTGGTCGAGGCGTTCCGCGGTTTCAACAAGACCGGGCACCGGCCCTATCGGCTAGCGGCCAGTATCGGCCTGGTGCAGGCCCCCGCCGCGGACACCGCGTCCGTCGACGAATTGCTGGCCCGCGCCGACGAATTGATGTACGCCGAAAAGAAGGCGGGCATCAACGCGCGGCTGGCGGGATTGATCGGACCCGATGCCACGTCTGCGATACTGCCGGAGCTCACCCGGCCGAGTTAGTCTTTGGCCGCCGAATATAAAGCGCGCAATTTCGAATCGCCGGTTGAAAAGTCAGTACGATCATTCGATGGTGAAAATGTTGTTCGCGGCGCTGGTGGTGGTCGGTGCTGTTGCCGTCGCACCCGCGCCGGCCGCACATGCTGACGTGTGTGGTGATGTCGGGGGCCGACACGTTTCAGTCGGTGGCTGCACCGATCCCGCAGCGAGGGTGGCGACGGCCAGCGATGTCGAGGCTGCCAGCCAGGCCGCCAACGGCCAGCCGCCGTGCTATACCGCCGAGGGTGTGCCGTACTACACGCCCAACGGCGACCCCTGCTAGGCGGCTCCGGAAACACGCCGCGCGGTCGCAGGCGAACTCGGCGCTAAGCCGGCGATCGTCCGTGTCCACGGCCGGCGCCTGAAACGGCTCTGCAACGAAGGGTGACGGCTCATGGTCGAGCACCAGAGACTCGATGGTTTGCGCGCCGAACTGCGGCCCGACGGAGTCGGCGTCATAGCTTTCGACCGCCCGGAGCGACTCAACCCGCTCACCATGCAGACGTTGTGCGACCTGGAACGAGTTCTGCGGCAACTGGGTGAGGACCCCGCCTGCGGCGCCGTGGTGATCACGGGCGGTGACAAAGCCTTTTGCACCGGAATGGATCTCAAGGCAACCGAGCCGACCGGCGCCGGCGGCGAACCGGTCGAGGAGGTCTACGCGGTGATGCGGCGTGCGGTCAGCTCGGTGCTGACGATGCGGGAGATCGGGCAACCGGTGATCGCCGCCGTTCGTGGTCCCGCCGTCGGCGGCGGGTTCGCCATCGCGACCGCAGCCGACATCCGATTCTGTTCTCCGGACGCGGTTTTCATCGCACCCTTCCTCAAGCTCGGGGTCTCTATCGGCGACATGGGACTCTCGTGGATGCTGCCGAGGTTGATCGGAGCAGGTGCCGCGGCCGAGCTGTTCTACAGCGGGTCCCCGCTGGGTGCGGCCGAGGGCCAGCGACTCGGGCTGGTCCAGCGAATCGTCGACGACCCGCTGCAGGCCGCGATCGAACTGGCCGCAACGATCGCCGCACGCCCTCGGTTGGCGGTCCAGATGTCGAAGGAACTGCTGAACGCGAGCATCGGCGCCGGCGGTTTGCGCGAACATCTCGAGTTGGAGATGCGGTCGCAGGTGATCGGGCTGGCGACCGAAGACCACCGACAAGCCCTGCGCGATTTCGCCGCTCGCCGTCGATCGAACGGGCCGTGAGCCGTTGAGATTCGCCGGCCGCTTACACCGCCGGGGTGCTTAACCCGCGAACCGGGCGTTCTGCTTGGTGAAGAAGTCGGCCCACGACATGACTTCGGGGTGCTGCTTGAGCAGCGCCCGGCGCCGACGCTCGGTCAGGCCGCCCCAAACGCCGTACTCAACCTTGTTGTCGAGTGCGTCCGCGCCACATTCCCGCTTCACCGGGCAGTTGCGGCAGATATTCGCAGCCTTGCGTTGGGCCGCCCCACGCACGAAGAGTTCGTCAGGATCTGTGTTCCGGCACAGAGCGTCGATAACCCACGTGCGATCCTCGGAGTTCAGTGCACGCGGATTGGTGTTGGCAGCCGCCAAGCCTAATTGCCGCGGGGTCGATCGCGCTTCTGACAACAATGTGTTCCCTTCCTACTCGCCGCAATGTGGCCAACCTGGCCTCGATGAATCGATTCGAGTTACCCGAATTGCTGGTGTTCAGGACCGCCGCCTGCGCTGACAGCAAACTACGGCCGAGCGGCCGCTTGCACATCGTGACCGGCTGCCAATGTTGCAAAGCCTCGTTGTGCGGACGCCACAAAACGGTGCCGCTACCTTCGACTGCCCGCGCCCCGATCACGTTTTGGTCTATCGCGCTCAGCGCGCAAATCGTTAGCACGAATAAGCCTCAAGTACTGAGCCGGTCATTCGTCCGGCCAATCGGCCGCGTTTTGACGGCCCTGTGGTGGGGTACGGCGGTTAAGTGCGGTGTTCCTGCGGGATCGGGTCATCGCATGACGGAAATTGATCGAACGAAGGAGCCCATCGTGAGGTTCACAAAGACAACTCTCAAGGCCGCCATTGGTGCCGCAGCAATTGCGGGAACCGTTTTCGGCGGCGGAATTGCCGCCGCGGCGCCCCCGAGCATCGAGGGATTCGGAACCAGCCAGCAGCTGATCGACGGGCCGATGATCACCACCTATACGGTCAGCAACTTGCAGCAGAGCACCGTCGCGATTCCCGGTTACACGCCCAAAGGGACCATTTACCAGGCCAATATCACCGCCCGGTCCGACGGCGGCACCGTCACCCCGATGGTGAAGGACTTCAGCGCCCGCGGGCCCAACGGTCAGACCTACAAACTGATCGACAAGGCGTCGGTTCCCAATGGCCTCAATCCGGCACCCATTCCGCAAGGCAGCGAATCGACCGGCATGCTGTATTTCGATGTGACTGGCGCAGCGCCGAACGGTGTGGTCTACAACGACGGGCTTCAGGACATCTTGATCTGGACCTCGAACGTTTCTGGCTCATCCGTACCTGGTGAGATGCCGAATTCCAGCCCGGCACCCGGTGCGCTTCCCGCTCCGGCGACCTAAACACCTGGCTAGACACCCAGCTGTACACCTGGGCACGCCTCCCTGGGCCACGCCGCCTCGTGGCTCAGGGAGGTTTCGCCTTTTGCCGGAGCCGAAAGAAGGCTGACTAGCCGCCGAGGGCGGCGAGAAATTCCGGCAGCCGGCCGGCGCCGAAGTCATAGAACCGTGCCCACAGCGGCTCGATGGAAATTCGCACCATCTGCCTGTATGTCGATCGCACATTGCGTTCGAACTCGGCGAGTTCGGGTCCGTCCATGTCTTTTCTGGCCGACGCGAGGTATTCCTCAGTGACGCCGTCGACGGTCTCCAGCGTGGCGAGACCGCGGATCAACAGGGCCTTCGCCTCCTCGGGCGTCGAGCCGCCGTCGATCGTCAGCGCGACTTGCGGGCGGGAAGCGAGCGCGCGGGCCTTGGGCGCGGTCGACGCCGTAGAGACGACGACGCGTTCACCGGTCCAGTAGAACCCGACGGGAACCACCCGCGGGAAACCGTCGTGGCCGTTGTAGGCGAGGCGAGCCATCGAACCCGAGAGCAGATGCTGGGCGCCGGGGTGGCCGAGCTCGCGGGCCACCTCCTCAGTGGTCATCACATTGCTACTTGTACCCGGTCGCGCCGCGGACCATCGGCTCACTGCGCGCGTGGGACGGCTGAGATTCGACAGAGCGTTCCCGGAAGGCCGTGTCCCAGCGACGCGTGTGGCCTTACGGGTTCTCCGTCGTCACCGGGTTGGGGGTTACCGGATTGGTGACGGCGGGAAGGTGCCCCGGCCAGCCCGGCAAATCCGTATTCGGTTCTGCGATCGGCGATACTTCCACCGGAACGCACTTCTTCGGGGTAAGCCCGTTTTTCCACGCGCCGGGCGGATTCGGCGCGGCCGACAGCGAGCCGTCCGGGCAGCGGAACGAGCACGAGCCCTCCAGCGCACCCAGCGGAGTGATGACCTGGGCGGTCAGGAAGAAGATATTTACGCCACCGACACCCTGTACGGCGCCGCCGCCGTACTCGCAGTGCCAGCGACTGCCATTTTCCTCAGTGGGGAAATCGCACCAGTAGTGATAGGCGCCCATCTCCATCCCAGATCCCCCGACCCCTGGATAGTCACACAAACCGGGCCCAGGCACGTTGCCGCCGATATCCGCTTGTGCCACAGGGACACCTGAAATTAGCCACGCAGTTGCCGCAATGCCGAAAATGGCGAATTTCTTCACTCATTCTCCTCTTCGAACGAGAACCGCCGCGTGATGGACAATCGTCCCTTTCGGCACATTGACCATGACGCCTGTAGTCATACGCCTCTCAGTGTTGCGCTTGGCAACTCATCCCGTTGCCATTACCGGGAAGAATCCCAGATCGCCCAGCGGCATCTTCGGCTTGCGCCCACGGATTTCCGGTTGCGGCCATATCGACGAGCGGAAATCCGCGCGAGCAGAGCTGATTTCGTCACGGGGCAGCAGGCGGGCCGGGTGCGGACGCCCGCACTTCCCGGCTGGGTCGTTAACCCGGGTCTGCGCGAATTGCTCTGATGACCAAAGTGATTGCAATGCAGCATAATTCGCACCTGCAACGGTGCCATTGGGGCACCGCCCCGGCGACCACCGTGCCGTTTTCGCGGAGAACCTGCGACGATGTAGAAGAGCCCCACGATCCGCCGAGCGGGCCGTGCCATCGAGACAGGAAGAATCGCTTCATGCCCGCCGAACCCCCACAACCACCAGCCGCGACGCCCAGACGCCCGCGGGTACACGTCACGCCCGAGGAGCTGGAGCGGTTCGGCGAAGAGGAGCAGGTGCGCACTGCGTGGGACGAGAGTCGGCTCCGCGACGAGCAGCCGCCGCATCACCGCTGATCGACCACGGCACGCGGTGCCTGTGGGCAGCTCCGTCGGCCGCTACTGCAGAGTGCGTTGAAAGCGGCGCATCCCGGCGATCCACCGGTCGTAGTCGGCGCCCTTCTGCCGATACATGGTCAGGACCTCCGGGTGCGGCAGAACCAGAAACTTGCGGTCGGCGATGGCCTGGACGACGAGCGCCGCTACGGCCTCCGGGGCGACCACCTCGCCGGAACTGGTGACGGCGGCGCCGGCCATCCGCATCTCCGCATCGGGCGACTCGGTCATACCGTGCAGCATGGGAGTGTCGACACCCATAGGGCACACGCAGCTCACACCGATTCCCTGGTCGCCGTATCTGATGGCCAACCACTCGGCGAACCCGACTGCGGCGTGCTTGGTCACGCTGTAGGGCGCGGCACCGAGCTGGGTCAGCAGGCCGGCCGCAGAGGCGACCGCCACGAAATGTCCACTGCCACGCTCAAGCCATTGCGGCACAACAGCTTTAGCCGCTCGGATGTGGGCGCGTAGGTTGATGTCGATGATCCGGTCCCAGGCGGCTTCGTCGTCGCCGAGGCCGAGTTGGCCGTTGATGCCTGCATTTGCGACGTAGATGTCCACTGGGCCGAACGCCTGGCGCGCGGTGTCGAGCAGGGTCGCGATGCCGTCGGTGCTCGCGGCGTCCGCGGCGGCCGCGACACCACCGATCATCGCCGCGGTGTCGTTCGCCGAAGCCGCGTCGATATCCGCGGCCACCACCGCAGCGCCAGCTGAAGCCAGTGCCGCGGCGATAGCCCTGCCGATGCCCGAGCCCGCTCCGGTGACCACCGCGACCGATCCGTCGACCTTCATCGGCACATGTCTACCGCATCAGTTGCGCGGGGCCGGATCAGAGTCCGCTGAAACAGTCCTGACCGTTCTTCGACGACGATGACGCGGGGATGGTCGCGTTTGTGGTGGCGAATGTCGCCTCCAGGCCGGTGTCGGTGACTTTCACGGTCTCGGCGTGGATGCCCAGCGGATAGTTCTGTGTCGCTTTCGACGTGAGACTGTCCAGGTTCGATTGCACCGTATCCGTCGACAGTTTGGACCCCAACGCGGTCAGGTTGACCACCTGCAGTGACAGGCCGTTGTTAACGATCTGGGGCTTGAGGGTGACGCTGTCGAGCATCCCCTTCAGTTCGATGGTTCCGTCACTGGGCTTCGTAGTGACCTTGCTGGTCACGAAACTGCCGAGGACCGGGATGGCATCCTCGATCGATTTCTTGATGCCGTCCGATGACCAGGTGATGGTGCCGTTCACCGCGCCGATGGTGCCCTTGGAGTCGTTGCCGTCGCTCAGCCGGAGATCCTTGATATCGATGGTGACTTTCATGCCCTTGGCGCTGCGCACCTGGTTGCCGGCGGTTTCCACCGAGATGTGCGGGTAGGAGCTGCTGATGTACTGCCACAGCATCGGCGGCATGGCGGCGAACGATACTGTGGCGCTGTCCTCAACCTCGCACGCCACGGCGCTGGCCACCTTGTTCCCGGCCAGGTGGCGGATGAGGAACTCCGCGCCGACCACCAGGGCCAGGACGACAGCCAACACGATGGCCAGGATCAACGGTGTCTTCCGTCGTCGGCGTGGTGTTTTCGCCGGCGCACTGTTGGCCGGCGGCTGTGTGGGCAGCCGGGTCGTGGCCTGCTCCGGTGGCCCGGGTTGATCCGGCCCCGGAGCGGGCGGACGGGCCGGCGGGTAGGGGCGGGCGGCCGGCGGACGGCCTGGCGGTTGCGGCGGACCCGGCGGCCGGCCGGGCGGTTGCGGTGGTGGATAAGGCCGACCGCCATGCGCAATCCGCTCGGTCGGTGATCCGGACGGGGGCGGCGGAGGTGGCGGGGGGCCCGGCCTCCTGGCGGGGTTCGGGCCGGGCTCGGTGGGGCGATGCCATTCCGGCGGGTTCCCGCGGGACGGCCCTTGCGGAGTTGTCACCAACCCCATGCTGCCCTATGAAGCGGAAAGTGTCTGCGGCGTCTGTGGTGGCGCGCTACCTGCGACCAGCCATCGTTCAGCCCTTGGTGGACACCGAGACGTAATCGACCAGCATCGGTTGCCCGGAAAGCGTTGCGACGGTGGGGCCGCCGCCGAATGCGTTCGGGAAGCCGCCGCCCATCGCCACGTTCAAGATGACGAAGAACCCGTGGTGGGTGGCGTTGTTCCAGTCGGCCGCGGGGACCTGGTTGGCGTTGACGGTGAAATAGTTGTTGCCGTCCAGGTACCAGCGCAACTGTTCGACGCTGGTGCTGCGGTCCAGTTCGATGGCGTAGGTGTGGAAGCTGGTTTGCGCGCCCGTCACCGGTCGTTCGCCGGAACCGATTCCGTTGAACTCGTTGAACGGGCCGCCCGGAGCGGTGCCACCGTGGACGGTGCCGAACACCGAGCTGCGGCCGTTGATGCTCTCCATGATGTCCAGCTCGCCGATGCTGGGCCAGTTGCTGGCGCCGACGGGCCGGGCGGCGTCACCGAGCGCCCAGAAGGCCGGCCAGTAGCCCTTCCCGTTGGTGGTGTTGACGTCGGGTTGCTGGATCGATGCCTCGATGCGCAGCACGCCGCCGGTGGGTGCCGCGAAGTCGGTGCGCTGCGTCTCGATCCGGCCCGATGTCCAGTTACCGGAGGCGTCTCTGATCGGCTTGATGGCGAGGTGGCCGTTGCCGTCGAGATAGACGTTGTTGGTGCTGTTGGTCATCGACTCGATCTCGCCGGTGCCCCAGTTCGAGGCTCCGCCGGGATAGCCGTGGCCAAGGTCGTACAGCCAGTTCGAGCCGTTGACCGGGGAGCCGGCCGAGCCGGTGAAGTCGTCGCGCCAAATTGTGGTGAAGCCGCCGCCTCCGCCGCCTCCGCCGCTTCCGGTGCCCCCGGTAGCGCCGTGGGTGCCGTCGACGCCCGCGTGACCGGCAGTGCCGAACAATCCGGGCGCGCCACCCGCACCCCCGAGGCCGCCGGCACCGCCCGGACCGCCCGCACCCACCACGCCCGCGGCGTTGACCGGGCCACCCGTCCCACCGGTGCCGCCGACGCCGCCGACGCCTCCGGTCCCGCCGTTGCCCCACAACAGCCCGCCGCGACCGCCGGCCCCGCCCGCCCCGCCGGTGCCACCGATACCACCGATCTGACCCGCCGGGCCGGTCGTGCCCGTTACCCCGGCTCCGCCGGCCCCACCGGCGCCACCGTTACCGATCAACCCCGCCGCGCCGCCGGCACCACCGGTCTGCCCCGGCGCCCCGGATCCGCCGGCGCCGCCGTTACCCCACAACATCCCGCCCGGCCCTCCGGCCTGGCCGGTCCCCGGCGCCCCATTGGTGCCGTCACCGATTAGCGGACGCCCTAACACGGCGTTCGTCGGCGCATTGATCACGTCCAACGCGCCCTGCATCAGGGTCTGCACCAGCGAGGCGTTCGCCGCCTCCGCCGCCGCATAAGCACCTGCCCCGACGTTGAGAGCCTGCACAAACCGCTGATGAAACGACGCGACCTGCGCGCTGATCACCTGATAGGCCTGCCCATGCTCACCCAACAACGCCGCAATCGCCGCCGACACCTCATCCGAACCCGCCGCCAACAACTGCGTCGTCGACACCCGCGCCGCCGCATTGGCCGCACCGATCACCGACCCCAACCTGACCAAATCACCCGCCGCGACCCCCACCCGCTGCGGTCCCACATATACGTACGCCATCAGACAGCTCCTTGATCTCGTCTCACCGGGTTCGGAAGGCGTCAGTTTCTGAGGTCGAACGACAATTGAGTCGGCGGCCGCGAGTTGCCGAGGATCACCACCGAACTCTGGCTGTTGACGTCGTCATAGGGGAAGCCGTAGGCGAGGTGGTTGATGCTGTTGACGTGGAAGAACTGTGCCCAGTTGTTCCACCGCCCGCCCGTCGGATAGTAGGCAGCGACGTTGGCCCATTGACCCGGCGTAGTCGCCACGCCGCGGTTGAACGCCGCGTCGAGTTCGGCGAGGAACGCCCCCTGCTGGCCGGTGCCGACGAACGGGCCATCGGCGGCAAAGGTTTGCGCTGTAGTGGGTTTCGTCATCGTGCACGTCGTCGTGCTGCCCGTGGTGGAGGTCACGCTGTAGACGAAGTGATCGCTGGCGTCGACGCTGCCATGCACCGTGTAACCGGGGCCCTGATAGTTGAACTGGTTGTTGTGATACGTCGTCCAGAAGTCATTGATCGCCGGATCAAGCCAGGTGGACAGAGCTCCGGGCTGGATGGTCCGCGGGGCCACGATCCGCAGCGGGTTGCCGCTGGCATCGTGCATGACCAGTCCCTGGAACTCCGCCGGGACCGTGGTCGCGAACTGTTGGAAAATCTGATTCCGGGACATGGTCAGGCCGCCGGTGCCCGAGAAGCCGCTGGAGTCCTGCGTCACCGTGAATGAGAACGGGAAGCCGAACTGGTCCACCTGAGTTGTGTTGCCGCCGAACGGAACTGCGCCGTTCTTGAAGGTCATCTCATACCAGTCGTAGACCGTGTTGTAGTTCGGATCGGAAGGATTCGTCGGGTTCGGACCGGCCCAGCCCGAGTTGTCGGAGCTGATGGCGAGATAGAGCGGCTGCTTCATCGACAGAAATATCCGGCCCCCTTCGAATTCGGAAGGCATCGAGAGGTTGCCCGCCTGGGCGAGCGTGAACGACATATTGGCGTAGTTCACGCCGTTCTTCGTGAGGTGGCCGGCGGCATTCGCGGCGTTGTGGTCGATCGGGTGGGCGATGCCATTCTGGTCGATCCAAGACCAGTGGCCGGGAGTCGTCTGACCGATCTCGGTCACGTAGATCTCGTTGTCGCTCAAACCGGTGTTGTTGGTGAAGTATTCGCGGAAAGTCCCGGGAAGGACGCCGCCTCCCCCGCCCCCGCCCCCGCCTCCGCCGCTTCCGGTGCCCCCGGTAGCACCGTGGGTGCCGTCGGCGCCCGCGTGACCGGCAGTGCCGAACATCCCGGCCGCGCCACCCGCACCCCCGAGGCCGCCGGCCCCACCGGGACCGCCCGCACCCACCACGCCCGCGGCGTTCGCCGGTCCACCGACGCCTCCCGTGCCGCCTATCCCGCCGACACCTCCGGTCCCGCCACTGCCCCACAACAGCCCGCCGCGACCGCCGGCCCCGCCCGCCCCGCCGGTGCCACCGATACCACCGATCTGACCCGCCGGGCCGGTCGTGCCCGTCACCCCGACCCCACCGGCCCCACCAGCGCCACCGTTACCGATCAACCCCGCCGCGCCGCCGGCACCACCGGTCTGCCCCGGTCCCCCGAATCCGCCGGCACCACCGTTACCCCACAACATCCCGCCCGGCCCTCCGGCCTGCCCGGTCCCCGGCGCCCCATTGCTGCCGTCACCGATCAGCGGACGCCCCAACACGGCGTTCGTCGGCGCATTGATCACGTCCAACGCACCCTGAACCAGCGTCTGCACCAGCGAGACGTTCGCCGCCTCCGCCGCCGCATAAGCACCCGCCCCGGCGCTGAGAGCCTGCACAAACCGCTGATGAAACGACGAGACCTGCGCGCTGATCACCTGATAGGCCTGCCCATGCTCACCCAACAACGCCGCAATCGCCGCCGACACCTCATCCGAACCCGCCGCCAACAACCGCGTCGTCGACACCCGCGCCGCCGCATTGGCCGCACCGATCACCGACCCCAACCTGACCAAATCACCCGCCGCGACCCCCACCCGCTGCGGTCCCACACTTACGTACGCCATCCGACGACTCCCTGATCGCAGGACCGATCTCCGATACCGCAGGCAGCCGACCGTCCTCACAACGCTGTGATCCCGGCCACAGCGGCCGCCGCCCGAGCACCGTAACATACTTTTGAGTATGGTCACGGAACCATCACGGATTGGTCACGGCAGGATCATGAGGCTAGGACTCGTTGGCGAGGCGTTCGATCCGGGATCGATGTGAGACGCGAACTTGTCGGTGTTCGATCCAAAGGCAAGTTCGTGATACAGCTTTTCGTGAATACACGTTTCCGTGTACTCTGGGACGATGCAGACACTCGCCCACACGGATGCGCTGGCGCGTTTCGGCCACGCGCTATCGGACGTGACGCGGACCCGCGTTCTGCTCAGCCTCAACGCCGGTCCGAGCTACCCCGCCGACCTGGCCGACCGCATCGGCGTCTCCCGGCAGACCCTTTCCAACCACCTGGCGTGCTTACGCGGCTGCGGCCTGGTGGTGGCAGTGCCGGAAGGCCGCCGCACGCGGTACGAACTGGCCGACGCACGTATCGGTCACGCTCTCGATGACCTCATGGGCTTGGTCCTCGCCGTCGACCCCGATTGCCAGTGCGTCGGACCCGACGGCACCGGATGTGGTTGCGGCTGATGACCTCCGCCGCAAACCGGACAACGCTCACTGATGCTCGGCGCGCCTTGCTGGCCCGCCGCATCCGGTTGCTCGTCGCCGCCACCATCTCGTACAACGTCATCGAGGCCCTCGTGGCGATCTCAGAAGGCACTCGGGTGTCGTCCACCGCCCTCATGGGGTTCGGCCTCGATTCGGTGATCGAGGTGTCCTCCGCGGCGGCGGTCGCGTGGCAATTCGCGGGGCGCGACCCCGAGGCTCGCGAGAAGATCGCACTACGCATCATCGCGTTCTCGTTCTTCGGGCTCGCCACCTATGTGACGGTGGACGCCGTTCGCGCCTTTCTCGGTGTCGGAGAGGCCGAACACTCCCCAATCGGCATCGTCCTTGCGGCGCTCAGCCTGATCATCATGCCGGTGCTGTCCTACGCGCAGCGTCGGGCCGGACGGGAGTTCGGATCGCTATCCGCCGTCGCGGATTCCAAACAGACTCTGCTGTGCACCTACCTGTCGGCGGTGCTGCTCGTCGGACTTGTGCTCAACAGCACGTTCGGGTGGTCGTGGGCCGACCCCATCGCCGGTCTTGTCATCGCAGCCATCGCAGTGCGCGAGGGAATCAACGCCTGGAAGGGCGACACCTGCTGTCCGGCGCCCCTGGCCGCCGCGTCCGAGCCGGCATGCTCGGGCTGCGACTGCTGCGACGACTAGGGAGGATCACCGATGAGCCGCATCAGCGACCAGGGGCGCGCCGTCTATCGCCGCGAGATGGCTGCAGCCGCAAGCGCTGCCACCGACGACGCCCGATGGACCCACCTCGAACGCGCTCACATCGTGTCGCAACCGGACCCGTGGCTGCACACCGGCAATCACGTCGCCATGTTCATGCTGGCCGTACGCCAGCGCGACCGTCGGGAAGCCGTCGGACAGGTGGTGCGCATCATCGTCGCCGCGCCCGGCTCGATCACCGGCCGCTATCCCGAGGGCAATACCGGGCGCACGGCGGCGGGTCTGACCACGCCGATGCCGATTCCGAATGACCTGCAGACTGCGTTGGCGCCTACGCCGCGGCTCACCCGCTGAACCGTCACAGCTATTCGGGCGGTTCGGTCACACAACCCTCGGGCGCGTCGCGCGACGTCGAATGACGAGGCGGAATGGGTAGAAATCCCCCTGGACCACTGCCGCAAGCGAAATGAAGTATCGGGTTGGCCTGGTTCGCTCCGCGGTCGGGTGCGAATCGATTCGCTCTGATCAGTGGAGGACGGCGGAATGTCATTTCTTCTTGCGGCGCCGGAGGCGATGTCGGCGACAGCCACGACTCTGGCCGGCATCGGCTCGTCGTTGGCGGAGGCCAATATGGCGGCCGCAGCCAACACTATTGAGGTGCTGCCAGCAGCCTTCGACGAAGTGTCGGCGGCCGTCGCAGCGTTCTTCGGTGCCCGTGCCGAGACCTACCAAACGGTCCAGGCGCAGGCCGAGGCATTTCACGCGCAATTCGTGCAGGCCCTCCACGCGGGCGCGGGTGCCTACGGGGCCGCGGAGTCAACCAACGTCGGGCAGCTTGTGTTGGATGCGATCAACGCGCCGACCCAGGTGTTGCTCGGGCGCCCGCTGATCGGCGACGGCGCCAGTGGCGCACCGGGCAGCGGCGCAAACGGCGGCGCCGGCGGGCTGCTGTGGGGCAACGGCGGCAACGGCGGGTCGGGCGCGCCCGGCCAGGCCGGTGGCAAAGGCGGCAGCGCGGGATTGATCGGCAACGGCGGATTCGGCGGGGCGGGCGGGGCCGGCGCGCTCGGCGGCGGGGGCGGCTCCGGTGGGTGGCTGAACGGCAATGGCGGCACCGGGGGCCACGGCGGCGCCGCCACGGCGGGCATCAACGGCGGCCTGCCCGGGCGCGGCGGTGATGGCGGCAGCGCGATGATCTTCGGTGCCGGCGGCGCCGGCGGCCAGGGCGGAACCGGTCTGGCCGGCGCCAATGGCGTCAACCCGGTAGTCAGCGGCACAGGCGCCACGGGCAGCTTTGGCGGCAGCACCTTCAACCCGGGCACCGGCGATGCCTTCGGCTTTACCGGTGGCGACGGCGCGGACGGTGGTCTCGGCGCCACCGGAGGCACCGGTGGCGCGGGCAGCACGGTGTACGCGCCGTTGAGCGGCAACGCATACGGCGGCAATGGTGGCACCGGTGGCTCCGGCGGCAGCGGGGGCGCGGGCGGTGCCGGCGGCGGCGCCGTCGCGCAAGGCAGCGGTATGGCCTTCGGCGGCAACGGGGGCAACGGGACTAACGCATCGGCCCCCGGTGGTGCGGGCGGCGACGGGGGAAGCGGCGGCGGGGCCCTGGCCGACGGGGCAAATTCCCAGGGCTTCTCCGGGTTCGGCGGTAATGGCGGCAGCGGCGCCACAGGAATTGCCGGCGGTGCCGGCGGCATGGGAGGCGCAGGCGGCAACGGTGGTCATGGCGGGCTACTGGCCGGCACTGGCGGAGCCGGCGGTGTCGGCGGCACCGGCGGCATTGGCGGGATTGGAGCCGATGGCGGCGCCGGTGGCGCCGGCGGCAAGTCAAACTTGGCCGGCGGGGCGAGCGGGGCTCTCGTTGCTCAAGGCGGTCAGGGTGGCCACGGCGGTGCCGGTGGCTCCGGAGGCCAGGGTGGCGTCGGCGGTGCCGGCGGACCGGGTGGCAACGGCGGCGCCGGCGGGCTGCTGTTCGGCCACGGCGGCACCGGGGGCAACGCCGGCGTAGGCGGCCACGGCGGCCTGGGCGGCGATGGCGGTTTGGGCGGTGGCGGCGGCAATGGCGGTGACGCGGCCGCCTTCGCCCCGAGCACGTTCACCCAAGGTGGTGACGCCGGCGATGGCGGCACCGGTGGTGCCGGCGGCAACGGCGGCAACGGCGGCGGCAGCGGTACCGGGGGCTTGGGCGGTGATGGTGGCTGGTTCGGTCAGGCCGGCATCGCCGGCAGCGCCGGACCGGGCGGAACGGGCGGCGGCGGAGGCAGCGGGGTCAGCGGCGGAGGAGCCGGCACGGCCGGGACCGGGTCATCGCCTGGGGGGTCGGCTACGCCTGGCGGTAAGGGCGCTGACGGATTGGTTGGGCAGGACGGTTGAGCCGATTGTGCGATCCGACATCTATGGGGGTGACAGGACTTAACCCGCGACCACTGACCCCCAGGTAGAAAATTGGCGTGTCTGGTCGTCGTGCCGCCCTGCCCACAGCGCGTCCGTCTAGAACGTCCTAGGGGCCGGTCCTGGTGCCGACACCGGTGCCATCACCTCCGACACCGCACGAACCCGGCGTCAGTATCGTCGAGATCTGGCTGAACGTCTGCACGATGCCATCAACGATGCTCGTGGGCGTAAGCACGTGTCGCATCACGCACGCCCCGCCTTCCGTGTGCTCCCATCCGGTGCCGTTCCACGTCACGGTGGCGCTCTTACCGTTCGCCGTCAGCGTCGCGTCACACATAGCGCAGTCCGATGCGAAGCTGATGACGGATGTCACCGTCGCAGTCCGGAACGTCGCTGTGATCGAGTAAGTCCCATTCAGCCTCGGCCCGGCCGGCGGTGGCGGTGGCGGCGGTGCCAGCGGCGCCAACGCTGCGGCAGGTGTCGTCGTAGTGGTCGTCGTTGTCTGAGAGGCAGTTGACTCTGTTGAATGGGGCAGCAGCAGAATAATTGCCGTGATGGCGGCGACGACCGTGGCCAGGACGCCTGCGCCGAGCAGTATCTTCCCCTTGCCAGCCCCGGCAGCCGAACCGATGCTCAGCGGTGTCGCGGTTCCAGACCCAGCCCCGGCAACAGACCCGATGCCCAGCGGTGTCGCGGTTCCCGACCCAGTCGCGGCAACCGACCCAATACCCAGCGGTGTCGCGGTCCCCGCCGCAGCCCCGGCAACCGACCCGATACCCAGCGGCGCCGCGGTCCCCGCCCCAGCCCCGGCAACCGACCCGAAGCCCGCCAACGCCTTCGCCGCAACTGCCGCCGCCGTCGACCCGAGCGAACCAAGGCTTACTGTCGCCAGCCAGCCCTTGCCATGGGCCGTGTCGGCCGCCTCGTCGAGACGTGCCAGCAGCACGGAAGCGTCGGCCGGACGGTGTCTCGGGTCGACGTGAAGCCCACTTGCCAGCACTGCGGCAATGGGCGCCCCGATGCCTGACAGGTCAGGCGCCGTGCGCTCCGCAGGGAGCGGGTCGGCGACAAGCTTTTGACCACTCAGCAATTCGACCAGCACCATGCAGACGCTGTAAACGTCGGAGCGCTCATCGGCTGCTCCACCCGCCGCGACATCGGGCGAGGTGTACAGCGCGCCCTCTGCGCCGGTCTGCGTCGCTCCGAAACCCCCGAGCAGCGGTGTCCCTGATTCGTCGATCATGATGCTGGCCGGCGATATTCGGCCGTGAACCACACCGCGGTCATGTGCGTGAGCCAACCCGGTGAGTACACCGCGTACCAACGCCAACGCATCGACCGCGAGAAGCGTGGGCGTCCGCGACAGCACCGAGGGCAATGGCGCTCCCGACACCCATTGCTCCACCAACCACGTTCCCGCGTCGTCATCGAAGGCGTCGTAAACGGACACGATGTTCGGATGCCGCAGAACCGACAGCGCCTCGGCGGTGCGCCGAGCATCGGCCACCGTTGTTGAACCGTTCACGCCTTTGAGGGCCACGTCACGGCGCAGACCGGGGTCGAAACCTTTCCACACCGTCGTGCCTGCGCCATGAACGAGACTGAGCCTCTGGTAATCCCCCACCGTTCGATCCCTCCGCCGTTCACTGAGGGTATTCAATCAGTAAGCCAGTGCGTTTGCCGCGGAAACCAGTCGCGCAGGGATGGGGCCGGTCTGCGATCTGTTTCGGTCGTGTAATTCCCCACTGGGATTTGCCCTGACTGAAGATCTTGCCGCCGCTGCGCGACGATAACGGTTGCTGGATTCCGCGAATTGTTAACATCCTGGTACTTCTGCCCGAGGTCATCAGGGGGAAACGTGGCGGGATCTCCGTTCGGGCGGTATGCGCTGATCTCGTTGTTGGGTCGCGGCGGGATGGGTGAGGTCTGGCGGGCCCACGACACGGTGACCGACCGCATGGTGGCGATCAAAACTCTTCTCGCCCAATACTCTGACGACCCCAAGTTTCAGAAGCGATTCCGACGAGAAGCTCAAACAGCCGCGCGACTGAACAGTCCGCACGTCATCCCCATATACGACTACGGCGAAATTGAGGGACGGCTATACGTCAGCATGCGGTTGATTGACGGTCGCGACCTCCAAGCAGTGCTGGCCGAGGGGCCTCTGCGAGCGGATCGCGCGGTGCGCATAATCGAACAGGTCGCGAAGGCATTGCACGCCGCCCATGACATTGGATTCGTACATCGAGATGTTAAGCCCTCCAACGTATTGCTCGACAAGGACGACTTCGCCTACCTAATCGACTTCGGTATCGCCCGCGCGACCGACGACACCCGTCTGACGGGGACCGGCAATGCAATAGGCACGTTCCAATACATGGCCCCGGAACGGATGACCGACAACACCGACGACCCTCGCGCCGACATCTACGCCCTGACCTGTGTGCTCTACGAATGTCTGACCGGCAGGCCGCCCTTCGCCGGGTCCACTACGGCCAGCTTGATTTATGCCCACCTGCACGCACCACCCCCGCAACCCTCGACCACCCGACCCGACGTGCCCGCCACACTCGACGCTGTGATCGCCACTGGGATGGCCAAGGAGCCCGATCATCGCTACGCCACCACCGTCGAACTCGCCGCCGCCGCACACCACGCCACGACGACGCCGATTAGTCGAGCCGATGTACCCGCAAAACCAATAATCCCGTCCGCCCCGAACCTTGCCATCCCGGGCGGACCGACCAATGGCGCACCAGCGCGGCGGGTGATTAATTCCCTTCCCAGCGCCCCGCCCACCAACCAGCCCAGCACGATCCCGCCACCTGCCAGACGGCTGGGGTCCACGCCGCCCGACCCACATCGCGCGTCATCAGCGAAGAAACCGCGGCCAAATCGCAGCGTCTTCGTCTTAGCCGCCGTGATCGTTGTAGTGGTTGCGACGCTGATCATCGCGAAGCGCGAAGATAACCCGACGTCAGCCACCGCCAATCCCACTGGTCCTTTTACGGGCACGTTTAGCGTCGTGTTCGGTCCTCTGCTGCCCACCTCGGGTGGCGAAATCGCAGCGGCGGCAACGGGGATGTACGCAATCCGCAGCACTTGCCCGTCCACAGGCTGCGTGGCCACCGCTAAATTGACCGGCCCCGATCCCGGGAAGTCGCTCGTGTTGGACCAGATCAGCGCTCAGTGGGTTGGTGTGGACATCATCGACAAGACGTCAGCGCCGCAAAGCTTTCGAACTGCCTGTCCAGAGACTGCTACATCAGAACTCTGGGAAGTCCTCCGGCTAACCCCAAGTCTCAACGGCACGGCCTTTTCCGGTGACGAAACCATCATCGATGCCCACACTGGCTGCCAAGCCAAGCGGTCCGTATCTCTGACCAGGATCGCGGTAGCAGAAGAGGCGAGCGTGCCGGATCCGGCGAGTCAACCGCCGCGCACCGGATCACCGGCAGATGCGCTCCATGGCCGATACCGGGTGACATACAACCGCGGCACCGGCATACCAGCCGTGCATGAAGGGCCGGTCTTGACCTCTTGCCTGCGTGCACAGGCACGCTGCATAAGCTCTTTGGTCAGCGACCCCGGCGGCCAGACTCAGGTTCTACGGTGGGTGGACAGTAAATGGTTGTGGAACCTCGATTATAAGGTGGGCTGCGACCTCGACGAGAAGCAAGTGCAGCTAAAAGCGTCGGCGGAATTTCCCCTTCCCGACCCGCCACAAAATCCCATTACCTTACTCACGGGTCGCGGCTGGGACACTGCAACGGGCGGTACCGAGTGCGATGGACAAACTGGTACAACGACCACTTACCAACGCCTCGGGGACTGAGTCACTGTACGGCGGCAAGGGTACGGCAAGCTCCACGAAGCCGAAGGCATCAAGCAGTTTAAGGCAGACAACGAAAGCCGCTGAGTCACAAGAGAACAACGCAAGGCCACCGTCATCGGTGCGGATAACGGTCGATTCTACGATGGTTGGCCCGGGCGCCTGACGGCACTACGAGGCAATCGAAGTCAAACCCGAAACCGCCGGGGTCGACGGCCAGCAGAGGCACTTCGACGCTGTTGTGACCGAGCACAACCCCGCGCACGTCACCATCACGAACGAACGAGGAGTAGTCGAAACCGTGGAGATCACAAGCGTTCGCGTTGAAAAAGGTGCCGAGCGAATGAAACTTACACGACCCACACACGTGCGTAAGTCGAATCGCTCCTCCGGCTGGATGAGCGAGTTCACGGAGGAAATACCGAGCCAGATCGCGGCTGGAATCAAGCGCCTGGGAAACGGCGAGTACACCTTTTACTCCATCGACCCGCTTCCGCCAGATGCCGAGTATGACGAGACTGTCTTCCCCGACGAGTGGATACAGACGATGGGGATCGCCCCAGACCACCTCACCGTTGAGATCCGCTAACTCGACAGCGACAACATGTACCGCGTCTACACAGTCGGGCACTCCGAAGCGTCGAATGAGTCGTCGTAAACCGAACCGATCCGCAACGGCGACAACACCTACCTGGTTCGGCGGCCGAAGTGCTGATCACCACTGAGGCCATCGAACTCTTCCAGCACTACTACGACCATCGCGCCGTCCCCACGGGGTGGCATCTGCGCGAGCACGCGGAGTTCACAACGCCGGCCGCCGGTGACGTGGCTTATAGGAAACCGACAGCCGTTGTGTCGCAGCAATCTCCGACTGCGTCTCCCCTATCAGCCGAGGCCCGCAATGCATACCCAGCCGACGCGACGGCAGACAATCCGAAGTGGACCCGCAAGCAGAGCGGCGACGGTAAATGGTCCAGGTGCATCCAAGCTGATGTCGTACGACATTTTCGCCATTGATCCCGCTGCAGCGCCCGGCAACGGCGCAGGGATGACAACGCGAGCCGAACTTGGCTACGAGTTTATCAAGAGTGCTGCGAGGACCGCGTGAACCCATCCGGCGGATCGGGCGCTATTGCATCCACTTGCTGGCGGTCGGGGCGGGGTGCCTCTGCGTCCTTAGTTGTTGATAGTTAATTGGAACTTCGTCGAGGTCCCGTCGGGACAATTCTGCGAACCGGCAAGTGACCCGTTGTCGATCGTATATGCGCACCCATTGAAGGAACCGGTTCCGGTCCAAGCATTGCCTTGCAGATGCACATCCATTGTTTCCCCATTTGAAAAATGGATCGTCATGCACTTCTGATCACATGAGTTAAGCACCCAATTACTGTGCAGACCCACAGGACCCCCTCCGGTAATGGTCCAGGTGTAGCTACCCTCGCCCAGTTGAGCCGATGCCGGGCTGGCGAATCCGACAGCCGCGCAGACTAAGACAGCGCTAATGGCCAGGCCACTAGTCGTTGCTCGCCGCTGCGGCGCATCTCTCAGACGGCGTGTGGCGTGCCAGGCTTGTCGCGATCGCCAATCGTTCCACCGGGTCCATTGATACCTGGGTTTCCGGCGCCGCGAGCCGCAGAGTGGTTCTGCGGATGCCGGATTAGCTAGGCCGATAGACGCGCCTGTGGGAGAAACGTCTGCCGCGAAGAGTCGCGCAAGAATCATCTGGTGTCCTTATCGAGGCTGCGGACTGGCTGGCTGACTGTAACAATCATCCTCGCCGTCGGATAGAGGGATTTCCCTTGTTATCACCAGCTGACTGCAGCCGAGCGCCCCCGGGCAATCGTAAGCTCTCTCAAAGTGACCACGGCCGGCTCGTCCCCCTCCTCGTCTTCGTTGACACCGGCGGTAATGAACACCTCATTGAATTGCTGGATGAGGAAGTCAGCGTTCTCGCCGAAGACCTCGCCAAATTGCGTAAAGCCGACCGCGATCAGCGCGAGTTGTGGAAGTTGGAACTCGGGAACGCGATATGACCACGCTGTTGGATTGCACAAGCACCGCTATTAGACATCACCGACGGGTTCAGCCTCCGAGCTTCCAGCAAAAAACCCCGGTTCTATCCGCCAGGCCCATGCGGCGACCCCGAGTCGCCGCGTCGCGATGCGTACGGGATCTGGGGAGTTGTACAAGTTTCGAGATTCGAGAACAGTGCTCTGACCAGCACAAACGTGCTGCGGGTTTTTTGGCCAGGCGTCGAGCGGCGACTGCCGCTCGCCACTGATCTATCTGCCACGATTCTTTTCCACCCAAAACCCCTTATCCAGCAAACATAATTCCCAGGTGGGTTATTAGACAGGGGATTTCGGGCTATTAGATGGCCCAGCGAGGACTAAAGGAGGCTGTTCATCGCACCGTCAGCTTGTGAGGGCGAGCGACGTCAGGCATGAGTCGCAACACCGGCGCTGCTGCTGCATTCACCCGCTGGTCGGTCACCTCCAAGATGGCGAGTATCCCCAAGGCCTCGAGCGTGGTCAGGTCCGAGAGGAAGATCCGCTCTGTCAGGTCAGAGAGCCTGTCGATGGCTGACGGGTGCAACGTGGACAGCACACCCTCGGACATGCCGCTACTCATCGTTTGACGACGTACGGGCGGAAATGCGGTTGGATGGGGTGGTGGTCATGTGAGAAGACTCCAATCATTCGGAGCCACGCCGAGACCCTTTCGCACGAATCTTGCACGGAATTACATCTGCGCTGGTAGAAACGTCGGGCTGACAGTGTGTGATTCCAGGACATAGTTGGCAGCTGTCTCGCGACATAGTTGACACTCTGCAAGCCAGGAGGTCAGCCATGTCGAAGGCGCAGCTCGTGATCACCGCCGTGGTCCTGGAAGGTCGCAGCAAAAGCGATGTCGCCCGTGATTACGACGTCTCCCGGCAACGGGTGCAACAACTGTGCAAACGCTACGACACCGAAGGTGCCGCCGCCTTCCTGCCCCACTCACGCCGGCCACACCACAGCCCGCACGCCGTCGCCCTCGATGTCGAGGATCGCATCGTGCGACTGCGCAAGACCCTGACCAAACGTGGCCTCGACGCCGGCGCCGACACCATCGCCTCTCACCTGGCCACCGACCCCACCATCACCAACGTGCCTGCCATCTCCACAATCTGGCGCATCCTGCAGCGCCGCGGCTTCATCACACCCCAACCCCACAAGCGCCCCCGCTCCTCCTGGAAACGCTTTGCCGCAGAACTACCCAACCAATGCTGGCAAGCCGACACCACCCACTGGCACCTCGCTCACGGCGGCGGTGCGGAAATCCTCAACATCATCGACGACCACTCCCGCCTAGACATCGCCAGCGTGGCTCGCCGCACCATCAGCGGCCCCGACGTCACCGCGACCTTCACCACCGCCTTCACCCGCTGGGGCACACCAGCCTCGGTGCTCACCGACAACGGCGCCATCTTCACCGGCGCGCCCCGCCGCGGCGGACGCACCTACCCAGAAATCACCCTCGGCGAACTAGGCGTGCGCTACCTCAACTCCCGGCCCTACCATCCCCAGACCTGCGGCAAAGTCGAGCGCTTCCACCAAACCCAAAAGCAATGGCTCACAGCCCATCCCGCCACCACACTGGCCCAACTCCAACAACAACTCGACGAATTCACCAATTACTACAACACCGAGCGCCCCCACCGGGCGATCAACAGAACCACCCCCCAACAGGCGTTCAACGCCCGCCTCAAGGCCACCCCGAGCGGCTACCTCATCCCGGCCCACTGCCGCATCCGAACCGACGTCATCGACGCCGCCGGCGTCATCACCCTGCGCCACAACAGCCGCCTACACCACATCGGCCTCGGCAAACGACGCACCGGCACCAAAGTCACCGTCCTCATCGACGACCTCGACATCCGCGTCCTGGACCGCAGCACCGGCCACCTCATCCGCAAACTCACCCTCGACCCCAACCGCGACTACCAACCACGCGGCGTGAAATGCGGAAACAGCCCAGAAAACCGGCACGAGGTGTAAACCATGTCTCGGGACACCTGTCAACGATGTCCCGAGACAGGACATGCGTCGGGCTGACAGGATTTGAACCTGCGACCACTTGACCCCCAGGCATGATTTCGGCGTGTCGAGCCGTGCACAGGAATGCATCCGTGCAGGTCAAGGCATGTGGGCACGCCGTTGCACACCCCTGCACGGGAGCCGGTTGGCGTCATGATTGGCGTCAATTGGCGTCAGAAATTCTGTTTGCTGGCGCAGTGTTTGCCCAGTTCGGCACCAAAGCGACCACTTGACCCAGACCTCACGTGGTCGTCAGCAGCCCCTCCGGGAGAAGAAGTCGTGGTTCTCGGCAGGCAACTGGTCAGAGCGGCGCAATCGGCTCTCACCTGCAAAAATACCCACCTCCTGGCACCTGCTGATACCTGTTGCTACCGGCAAAATGTGGGCAAAATGTGGGCACGGATCGTCGGCCAGGAAGATCCCTTCTCCGTCTTCGATGGGATCGTTAGCGAATCCGAGCTCAGTCAATATTGCCCTGGGATACAGCAGACTTCGGAGCTACGGTTCTGAGACGACGAACAGGGCATCTATGTCCCCGCTCGTGCGCACCCGCTCGTACCGGTCGTAATGGTCTTGCCGATAATTGTCCATGTGCGATCTGACATCGCTGCCGGTCAAAAGAGCTACGAATGCCTCGTTGAGGACTTGATGTCCGAGGTTGTACGCGAAGGTCTCGACCGATCTGCAGCCTGCTGCTGAGACGGGTCCTCCATGAATGGCGGCATTCCGCAGCCTCTTTAGCCGACGTAGGTGGCGTTCGAAGCGGCGACCCAGTTCGTCGAGTCGGGCAAACATCGCCGGGGGACTCGCCAATACCGTCTCCAATTCGCCAAGCCCGCGATTTAGCCAGTGGTCGGCATAGATTCCCTTGAGCGTAGAGACGTGGTCAGCAGCTCCGCGCACGTCGAAAGCACCGTGGCCGTAGGAACTGGTGATCGACAGCTTGTCCCGCAGTTCAGCCAGATCGGGGATCGAGGGGGCACCTGGTCGGTGGTCAGGCACCCTCTCAACTGCGTTTCGGGTGAAGTAGCCGATGAACTCGACCATGCGGACACGTGCTTGCGCCTTCTTGAAGTAAGAACTCGCGAAGTCTGCCCAGTGCTTCTCGCCCGCTGATGTCCAGACGTTGACGTGCTCGATGGCTCTCACGGCAGCCATGACTGTGGCAATTGGACCCTCATCGGATGCTGCCTTGAGTGCGGCGGTTAGGTCGATGGCGTCCTGCAGGGCGTGGACGGACTTCGCTGTCAGATTGCTGAAGCGGCGGTTCATGCGCTCGATATCGCGACCCAGGCGGTCGTTCTGGGGATAGTAAGGGTCCTTCACGTCCTCCGCCGGGCCCCATGAGAAGCTGGTCCGCCGACCGTCAACGAATTTGATGCAGCCCCGCTTCAGTTGCCACGTGCCGGGCTCCGCGTGGTTGACCACCTTCAGTGTTTCGATGAGCGTTCGCGCTTGCGCCTCCGCTTCATGAACTTCCGTATCGAGTAAGACCACTCGTGCGTAGGCCATGTTCCAGTCGTCTTCCCATTCGACCTCACCTGGCCGGAGCAACGGTAAGTCCTCGGAAAGAGCAAGGACTTCCATCGGTGGGACCTTGAAGTTGTCGGCGAGTTCTGGATGCCCGACGTGACCGCTCAGGTAGCTGGCGTTATAGAAGGTGACATCACCGTGGTTGACCTCGTATTGAGGTAAGTGGGTTGGGGCAAGCCGAAGCCACACGATGCAGTCGGCTTTGGTCGGCGGGCGAATCAAGATCTGTTCGCATAGTGGTAATCGCTGCCAAGCCTCCAAGCCGCTCGGCTCCCAGTCGGGGATGCCCTGGTGATACTCAGTGCCAGCCGCGCGGCACTGCTCCCGCTTGACCGCGTCCGCTACGTCCGTGAGTACCGAATCCACGTCCCGAAATATGCCGAATCTGCCGCTGTCGAGGTTCCGGACGGAGGCAATTGCCCAGAGCGTATCTCGTCGAAATGAAACTTCTTCGACCTGCCGGTTTCGCTTCTCACAGGTCTTCACGAGATCTCGCCATGAAGCGATGATCGCTTCGTCGGACGAGAGAGTCGTCGCCAGCTGCTGCAGGACGACTTGCAGGTCGGTTCGCACCGCGCCGTCCATTGTGCGTCGGATCGAGCCGTCGGCATCGGTTGACGACGAAATGAGGTTAGGGAGAAGAACGTCAATAGCGGTGGTCTGAGTCGCCACCACTGCAAGGAGTTTCGGACCGGAGTTCTTGAGGCTGTCGCTGTAATCGCCGATCACTTGTTGCCAGTCGTCATGCTGCACTGGTAGGAAGACCCGCTGATCGCCTACCCAGCCCAATAGATCTGCGGTCGCGGCAGGCAGCGTGAGCACAGAGCCATTGCCGGTAATGAGTTCCTCGAACTGAAGCTGCACGCTCAGCTCTTCGACCCACGGCTCGTGCTGACGGATTAGCAAGAGCGCACCCCCATCTTCGGGCTCGGTCAAGCTGGTTGACGACTTAGCCATTCTCGGTCGTCCGACGCGATCCTATTCAAGGCGTGCGACAGCCACCCGATTCACGTGCGGGCGCGGCAAGGAATCGGTCCGGTGCTCGCCCAGACAGGTTGTGTGATCCCCAGCCGAGTGGGCGCACGTAGGCGTCACGGGTGGACCGACTGTGCGTTTCAGCGGCAGCGTCGTTGCCCGACTGACGGCCCACGGGGGCGCGGTTTCAGTCGAACTCGAACCGATACTTGGCGGATTTTAAGTCCGTTCTTCTCGGCGTTTGGTGGTTCAAGCTGTGTTGGGTACGTTGGGAATCTGCTGGTCAGCGGGTTGGTTCCGTTGGCTAATGAAAGCTGTTGTTAGCTCTACTGCGGACGATCTGCGGACGGTCAGACGCTTGATGCACCCCGACGCGGACGGCTGAACAGTTGTAGGTAGGCCGGGATCCGAAAACTTCGCGGGCGCGTGGCTCGTCCGCCCAGCAGGCTGACGGCGGCTGGGTGGCTGCCGCGCCGCGCCTAAGAGGCAGCGAGGCTCACCTCCGGACTTACAAGGGAGCGCAACCCGGTCGAGGCAAATCTAGGGCCTGGAATCGTGGCTCGGCGTAAATTGCGATGCGAGCATCACCTCCGGCGGCGACGAGAGGGCAACGTGAAAACAGCCATTGCCACGCTTCTTGCGGCTTCAGCCTTGCTCCCTACGGCTCCTGCGGCGCAGGCTGATCCAAACACCGTCGCCTTCTGCGCGGACCTGAACCGCCAACTCTCGCCCCCTAACGTCACCAATCCCCAGCAGATCTGCGACAACACCCTCCCAACAGTGCAGAATCTCTGCATCAAGCTCTATCAAGGTTGGACCTATCAACAACTTATGGACTACAGGCTTGGTGAGACAACGGACAAGACGCAGGCCGCGTATATCGCGTTGGCGGTCAAGCACTTCTGTCCAGAGTTTGCAGGAAAGGTCTGATTGTGCCCGTTATCGTGCGATGCTGAATCAGTCCTCGGCCTGAGCGAGCACGGGACATAACGACAACTGTTCACGAGCTAATTCGCACCCATACACAACCGCTCCCAAATCTGATGGTCCCGCCCGGAGTAATTCGGTATGTCAGCGGTTGGCCAAAGTCCGACATCAGCGCGTCAACTAACGCACCTTCGCCCGAGTACTGCGGCGGATAATCGCGGAATTTCACGATGGTGCAGTTGCCGGGGTAGCTGTATCCCTCGACGTTGGTACCAACCCAGAGCCCCGGCATAACACCGACACCGACCTGCAGATCCGGTGAAGCGCCGTCTCGCGCATCCACTCGGGTAGCAGGTTCAGCTCGTGCGGCAGGGCAGCCAATGAAGCTGCCCGAGATAATGGTAGAGATGATGGCGAAGCCGGTGGTCCATTTCAACAGTGCGTGAATGTTATGAACTGAACTCACACCCTTTTTGGCTCTGCACCTTTCGAACTCATCAGGACATTGAGCGTTGCCGCGCAAGTGCCGGGCATCGTACCGGCTGGCGATACTCAATGCGCACAGGAGAGACAACGCACGCCTTGGCAGAATCGACGAAATTGCACTCGCCACGGACCCAGCTTATGGCACAGGATGGCCGCCGGTGGCGATGAACATCAAGTCCTATGGGCGAGAGCGCTAGCCTCTCACCGCATGGGGCCACAGCACGCCTCCGAAGCCGTCCGGTTCGGCGAGTACGCCGAGACGTGGCTGGCGTGGCGCAGCATCTCGGGCCGCACCCGGGAGCACTATTGCAGGTTGCTGGAAAGGCACCTTCTGCCGACCTTCGCTTCCACCGATCTTCGTGACATCAGTCCCACTGCTGTGAATGCCTGGTACGCCGAGGTAGCGACCACCACACCCTCGGTTCGAGCCCAGGCCTACTCCTTGCTGCGCTCGATCATGGAGGCTGCAGTGACTGACCAGCTGATCGAGGCCAATCCTTGCCAGATCAGCGGTGTATCGACCTCGCGACGGATCGACAGCGTCCGGCCCGTAACGCGCAGCGAAGTCGAAGCCATTTCGGCGGCCATGCCACCGGCCTACCGGGCCCTCGTTCTTATGGCCGCAGTGCTGGGTATGCCGGTCAGTGAACTCAGCGAGCTGCGGCGCAAAGACGTCGATCTGATCAACGGGGTCGTGCAGGTGCGTCGGGCGGTGGCACTGGTTAACCGTGTCTTTCGAGTGACGAGCCCGACGAGTACGGAGGGGATCAGGGATCTTGCGCTGCCGCCATCTCTTGTGCCGATGATCGAGGCGCACCTTCGCCAGCACGTTCAGCCAGGGCGCGATTCACTGCTCTTTCCGTCAGTTCGGGACCCGGATCGTCATCTGTCGCCTTCGGTGGTGCAACAGATGTTCGTAAGGGCTTGCGCCGCGGCTGGGCGACCTGACCCACGGATGACGGACCTGCGGCGCTCCGGGGTCAAGCTAACAGCGGTCGACAAGCCAGTGTGATACCCGGCCTGGCCGCTAGGTCGCGAACAGCCACCCACTACCGGTAGGGAGTTCCATTTCCTGAGTTTGGTCACGGGTGATTTATGATCGTCCGCCTTAAAATGAGGTGATCCTGATCGCCGTGCGCCTGGCTTTCCGGAGTTATGCCGGTGGGGGGCCAGCTCCACGCCGCAGTGTCGACGTTCGGCGGGAGGGGTGGGTCCGGTGACGGCAAATGAGTCCCTGGGCTCGTCGGGTAATGCCCCACCGGGGCTTTGGCCGACACCCGTTATACCCGGGGCTTGGGCTGTTGAGGAGTAGTGCCGCACTGTGCTGGCTTCTGGGCGTAGTGCTCGCTGAGCATGTTGTCCGGTCCTGGGCGTAACGGGCTGTACGCATCCCCCGCACGCTGACGTTCGGGTCTGTGCACTTGGCCGTCGCTGGGTGGATTAAGGCACGAGGGGCGACGGTGATGTTTGTTGTTGGAGTCGATACCCACAAGACCACCCACACATTCGTCGCGGTGGACAGTGTGGGTCAACAGCTCGGCGAGCTGACGGTAAAAGCTGTTACCGGTGGTCACTTGAGCGCGCTGTCGTGGGCTCGCCAGAAGTTCGGCGCAGATTTGGTGTGGGGCATCGAAGATTGCCGCAACCTCTCGGGGCGTTTGGAGCGCGACCTGCTGGACGCCGGGCAGCACGTGGTGCGGGTGCCGCCACACCTGATGGCCTACACCCGGGCCTCAGCGCGGGCACGAGGCAAGTCCGATTCCATGGATGCATTGGCCGTGGCGCGCGCGGTGTTGCGCGAACCGGACCTGCCAGTGGCCAGCCACGACGAAGTTTCCCGCGAACTGAAGCTGCTCGTGGATCGACGTGAAGACCTGATCAAACACCGATCCTCAACGATGTACCGCTTGCTGTGGCGCGTTCATGAACTGGACCCCGCGCACGCACCCAAACCCGGGTCACTCAGCCGGGCCAAGACCGTCAATGAACTCAGGACCTGGCTGGCCTGTCAGCCCGGTATGGTCGCCGAGCTGGCAAGAGACGAACTCGCCGACATCATCGCCCTCACCGCCGAGATCGATGCCCTCGAAAGACGCATTGCCGTACGAGTTCGGGCCGTCGCCCCCTCGTTGCTGGCACTGTACGGCTGCGGTGAATTGACGGCGGCCAAGATCGTCGGCGAGGCCGCCGCCGTGTCCAGGTTCCGCAGCGAAGCCGCGTTCGCCTCCTACGCCGGGCTCGCGCCTATCCCACGATCCTCGGGCGGCACCCGGGTGCGGATGAAGGGCCAACGATCAGGGAATCGTCAGCTCAACAGCGCTCTATATCGCATCGCTATCGTGCAGATCAGTCATCCCAGTCCAGGCCAGTCGTATTACCGGAAGCGTTGCGACGCCCAGGATTCGCCCGTAGTGGCGCTGCGTCGCTTGAAACGACGAATTTCGCGCACCGTCTTCGCCAGGCTGCGGGCTGATGATGCGAACAGATCCACTACGCCCGCCCCGCCGTTGTCTTTGCCTGAGCTGGAACGCATTAACACGCAGTGGGCCGCTGCCTTGGCAGACCTTGGAGTGGACGCACCCTGCTAGCTCGTAGCGATCCAGGGTGTTAGCTGTCGGCGCGCAACCGGTGCTTGGCAGCGTCCTCAGCCACCGTTTCTCGTTCTGCGCCGCCTGGCTGCGGTTCCTGGTGCCGGTCATCGAGCACTGGTGCTGGGTATTGAGGTTGTCCATCCTTCACAGCGGGGATGACCTGAGTCTTATCTATATCAACCGCTTGTGTCGCTCCTAGGGCGGCAGATTGAAGTTGCGCGGTTTTGCGGTCGGCGGGCTCGTCACCCTTCGGGACTGGATGACCCGTATCGGGCCGGGGACGCTGCCCCATCTGCCGGAGTTGACGCATCGTGGACTCCACCCGGCGCACCGCACGATCGCGGGCTTGGTCGATCACTCGGGCCTCGGTGTCACGCCTGACCGCATAGTCCAACCCTGCTCGGCTAATGGCTCGAAGATCGTCGTTTGCCGAGCCTGCGATTCGCTGCAGGTCAACCTTGAGATACTGCGCGAGCGTTGCAGTCTCAGGACTGCCGTGCGATAACTCCTCCGGCCACAGGTCGCCGATCACCCAAGGTGTGCAATCGGGCGGCGCGCTGAAGGTGGGCACCGACAGCGATTCCTGGGTCGCCCTGCGCAGCCGCTGACGCGCCGAAATCCGACCGAGAATCCCCACAGGGGTAAGAGTAGTGGCAGTTGCCCCTCAGACCCCCGGCCATCGCATTCGGGAACTGACGTGCCAGCTTGGTCGGTAGGCTCGGGTCTTCACTAAGGCCTGACCTTGAAGGGGAAGCGGTGACCGATCCGGTACTAGAGGCCGACCTGGATGCGCTGGGCCGGTTAAAGCCCCAGCTGCAAACGCTGGTCTGGCGAGTGACGCAAGGCCTGCCACACGAGATCCCCGCTGCTGGCACCGTGGACGCTGGGGCCGCCCCGTCGCTGACCGCTGCCCAGGAGATGTCGACACGAACACTGCCGACGATCAACGCGGCAGTGGCCGGTCGGTTCTCCAAGCTCGCCGACATGATTGATCTGGCACACCAAGGATTTGTCGCCAGCGAGGAACAGCTGCTGACGGCGGTCAACACCATGCCAACCTTGCAGCGAGCGCCGACTACCGATTAAGTCCGAGGCGCGCCGATGCCGACCAAGTCGCAGATTCTGGGTGCTAACCCGCACACAGTGCTCGACCTGATCGACGGCTGGAAGACCACCGTAGCGGCCTTGGAACGGCACGCAGAGACCTACCTGGGGTACGTTCAGCGCCCCGGAGGTTCCACCTGGGAAGGGCGAACCGCTGAAGCCGCGCAGGCGCGCGCCCGACAAGACTACGTAGCAGTCAGCCGCGTCCGAGACGCCGTCGACACAGCCGCCCGTCAGATCAGCAACACCATCAATTCCACGTTGATGCCGCCGCTGGCTAACGCCAAGCAGATCATCGAGAACGCTGACGCCAGCCCCGGGGTGCACGTCAACGAGGACTTGTCGATCAGCTACACCCCGCCACAGGGCACGAGCAAAGAAACCGCTGACGCCAACACGAAAACCGTCGCTGCCGCCGAAGCCGAACTGAAATCCGAGTCCGCCAAGTGGTGGGCCGCCGAACTGGATGTGGCACAACAGATCCGGGACGCAGAATCCACCGTCGTAAAGGATCTCAACTTCGGGGCCACCCTGTATGACCCGCACAGGGCGATGCCGACTTCCCCCAAGGTTCGCCAACCGCCTGGCGCGCAGCAGGCTGTCTTCCCGCCCGCGCCCACCCAGACCCCATCCGGGCTCAGAGACCTGCTCGGAGCCGGGGAAGGCGAACCCGCAGGCGGTCCACCCGGGCTCCAAGAGATGCTGTTCCCCGGGACAGGAACCCATGCGCCGGGCAAGAATGACGGTGCACACCAGCCCGGCAGCCTCACCGAGATGCTCAATCAACTCTCGCAACCCGGCCCGGCTCCGGCAGGCCCCCTGGTACCGATCCCCCCGGCGGATGTTGAGGCCTTCAAGGCCATGGCACGCGACCTGCTCAGGCGAGACGGAGTGCCCCCCGAGCAGATCGAGCAACGACTCAACACCTTCGTCACCCGCGCTCAAGAAGGTTACGGCCTCATGGGCAACCGGGTCCCCCAAGCCGAGGGCCGAGGTCCGGGACCGGGTTTTGGCGATGGCTTCGCTGACACCTGGTTTGGCTTCGAGGACATGGTTCACAACCTCACCGGACAAGGTGGCCCAGGAGCCCCTGGCGTTCTGGAATCCTGGGCGGGACTGGCCGAGGGCGCGGCAGAAGCCATCGTCAAGCCGCCCATCGCCGGGATCGTCGAAGATGCCCTCAACTCACCCAATCCGGCCTACTTCCTCGGGGGGAAGACCGCTGAGGCTGCCATCACCGCACCCTCGATGATGTTCGGCCCGGAGGCTTTGGCAGCAAGAGGGGGCCTCGTCGAAGCCGAGGGAGCAGGAGGATTCGGGGCCACCGGAGGCCTGCATCTGCCACACGAGACGCCGCCGATCGCAAACGGCCCACATCTACCCCATGAGATACCGCCTGCGCGCGAGCATGGACCGGCGGAGCTTGTGCCACACAGTGTTGGCCACACAACTACACCGACGGGTGAAATGTCAGGGCACCCCCCGCAGTTCGTCGGAGCACACCCACCGGCACCGGCGGATACTGCGCTTTCACGACACGCTTCACCGGCACCAGCCGAAGTTCCCGCTCCTGCCGGGGGTGGGTATCAAGCGCCGGGACACCTGCCCGATGGCGGGGGCGGCCATGAACACGGCGGAGCTGCCGATCACCATGTCACTCCACCAGACCACCCGCACACACCGGTGCCGGATCACCACCCGTCACCGCCGGAAGGACCTTCAGGCCACAGCGGTCATCCAGGAACTGGTGTTTATCAACCTCCTGAGCCCGCCACCTTCGACCCCGGCATCGCTGATCACTATCAGTACAACTCCGGCGACCCGCATTTCCCCGGTGAATATCCACCTCGCGTCCCAGAACCCACCTTCACCCGAGGCGACACCGAGCCCGGCTGGGCGCATATCAACCGAGGCCCCGACCGAGAGTGGATGCCCTACCAAGGGCAGATCTCGGGCACGGAGCGGCCACCCAGCGGCTACCTTCCGGAGTACGTAGAAATCAACCCCGAGACCGGGTCACCAGTCGACTACGACGGTCATACCTACCGGGGGGCTCAAGAAGTGTTTCTCGAAGCCAAGGACGGGTTCAGAGGCATGGCGTTCCAACCTGGTAACAGTTACTGGTTGAGCCGAGCGGAAGGGGCCTTTGGGCAGGCACAGCGTCAGCTCGACGCCCTACCAGAGGGTGCGATCTTGGAGTGGCATGTCTCGGATCCGTACGGGGCGGCAGCCCTCCGCCAGCTGTTTGAGCGGCGACGGTTGTTTGACGTAACCGTCATCTACACTCCGAAACTGTGACCCTCTCGCAAGTGCGGCCTATCTGGGCTGCCGACTTTTCATTGAATGCGATTTGGGTCGCTACCGGAGAGTCGCCAGAATGGATCGCCCGCCGCACCGACGCACTCTTGTCCACATTGGCGTATGCGCTGTCGATACCTAGCTGGGAAACACCACAGCATCAAGAATGGCGGGGAACGCCAGAAGCGTTGGCGGACATCGTAAGAAGCCACGTCACAACTGGAACATTCGGCGATCCGGAACCGGAGAGCGGCTATCTGTTCACGGTCTCAGGGAAAGGCCCTGCGGCTGCGCTTCATGTGCAAGTTTCAGCGGGATCGCGATCACAGGGACGACGTGTTCCCCTTCACGCCATCGCCATTGATGTACGTGAGATAGCGCCCGGCGGGGTCACAGCGGAGATGGGTGACGCGCTCTGCGCCGCTGTTGCCGAGGCTTGGACGCCTGCCGCCCTGAGTTTGTCCGACCTGCTGGTGACCCGCACGGCCCGCCGTGGCGGATGGAAGATCCCCGTCGGCTACCGAACGTGGGTCAACACAGAATTGGGAACGATAAGCCAGCTAGAAGAAGGACTGACGTCCACGGAGCTGGCCGGAGGAATGCTCATTTCCGCACCAGACGAGTGGCCCGCTGACCGGGTCGTCGCCGCGATGACCGCAACTCTAGCCGCCAACGGCCTAGAGGAGATCCCTCACTAAGTAACCGCGCCCCCAGCACGCTGTGTTTCTCCGTTCAGGCGCAGAGCGGGTGCCGCGCCGCCGGTGGGTCTCGCGTTGCCGATCACCAATAAGGGCCACACGGTAGTCAAGGGCTGCATCACCACTTGGACTGCTTCACTCTCCGGCGCGGGGAGATCTATAGCGCAACGACGGTCTAGCTGAAGCGCCGCCTGGCTTCGTCCTCCGGCAGCCCTAACGCATCGCCAATCACGGTCCAGGAGCCACCTCGCAGTCGAAGCTGCGCGACTGCCTCCTGCAGAGCCGCCTGAGCAACTTCGAGACTTGCGGCAGCCCGACGAACCCCTTCGAGTTGCGGGTCGGCAACTCGTGCCCCGTCAACAGGTTCGTCGATAAGCTGACGTGGCGTCGGACGCAGATCAGATGGCAGCGTGGGTGTGATGATGTAGCCGGTCTCGAAGTCACCGTAGATCGTGACGTCGTCTGGCCGCTCGGTGGCGTAGTGTCCGATGTAGGCACATAGCACCGCGTCGACAGGGTCTTCGGCCCTGCGCAGTTCGGCTTTGGTGGTGGCCGTCTCAACCATTCGACGTAGCCGTGCCCAGTCTGAGTTCTCCGCCACACGCATGCCCACATCGGCACCGACTAGGTCCTCGATCAGCATGATCAGCCGGAGCTGCTCGGACTGCAGCTGCCCGAAGCTGCGGTTCGGCTTGTGCTTGTACTTCAGGGTGCGGCCTAAGCGAAACAGAGCGATGGTGGCCGGGTGGGGATATACCTCGATGGCCCGACGGGCCGCTGTCGAGGAAGGGTTCATGTCTAGGCCGAGGGCCTCCGCGATGCGGGCACCACGTATACCTGACGAGAAGACAGGAATACCGGTGTTCGCCGAGTGTGCCCCGGCGTCGAAGCGGCTGAAATCTGCGTTGAGTGCACGTTCGGCGGCCCGTTGCCCAGTTGGATTGGCGACGATGAGTGGGGCGTCGATGGCCACCAGACACTCACCTTGAACGTAGGGTGCCACCGAGTCGATGATCGCGTCGTCTTGCAGCGCGGCTCCCACGAACATCAGCTCACCGTCGGCATCGAGAACCGCAACACCGGTCGGTCTCTTCTCACCCCACGCCAAATCCACCCCGACGAAAAACACCCCACCACAATGCCGCATCGGGACGGGGCTGCGGCCCTGAAGGGTCGTGATCGAGGCGGCAAGACCAGCGCTCCGCGCCGGATTACTATCGGCGAAAGTTGCCACGGCGCTGAGTCAGGCGGGTCCGCGCCTGCGAGGGACGGCAGTGCTCAAGATTGAGCGGCGGATCTAGTTGCGCAACAACTCCTTTCTCTACCTGACCCAGCGCGTCCCGGTCGTCAAACGGGGCGATCACAACCCGAAGATGGTCAGCGATCCAGGCCGAAACCTGCGCGTTGCTATCCGGATCGAGCTTCCCGCCCTTGACCGGCACCAGGGACAGGCGATCAGCTAGCAGGCTAGAGACTGTGAGCCGGAACGTGGATGACCTCGCGTTGCCCCTGATGTGCTGTGTGCCAATCCTGCTCAGAAGGGTGGCTGCCGATTTTGCGCCGGAAGGCCATCTCGTGGCACCGGCTTGCCCGACGTACAGAAGGGGGGGCAGGTGCATCCCGACCGCCTCGCCTAAGACATTGCATGCTTCGTCATCGCCCCACCACGAGTACATCCCGGGGCGCGCAGCTTGAAGAGTGTCGGCGGGAAATAGAGCTGGTTTGGTCGCAGCGTCCTGGCGAGTGAGTTGCCACACAAGCGCGGAAATCTCGGATGACAAGTCGACCGATGACCTGCCTAGCCGAAGTTGATGTTCGGGAGTCGGACGAGTCGTGTGCCCTGCGAGTTCAGCAGCGGCAGAGCCAATTTGACCTGACTTCGGTCGCTTAGACTGTGGGTTGCCTGCTGCCTTATCACTGGCCGACAGCCGTCGGTTATCGGATTTTGACCGCTTCTGCTTGAGCGCAGACAACGTTTCCGCGACGACATAGCCACGACCGTCGATAAGTACACGGTCAAGCCGACCCTGCGCGATCCAATCGCCGAGCGTCGACCGATGGACACCCAGATAGGCTGCCGCGTCGTCGTAGCTTACGTAGGTTTCAGCCATCAAACCGCCTTATTCAGGGTTCGCCACGTCAATAGACATGCTCAGCGCTGGACCACCCAACCGAATAGACGCAAGATGCACCTGAGCACCCTCAATGCCCGAAATCGGGGTCATGCCGCGATTATCACACCCGAGTGCGGGCTGTCGGCGATGACCGCCTAATTCTTGTTGAGGCCGAACTGTCGGGTTAGAAGAACGTCCTTCCAGTACGACTCCCGGTCCAGGACTTCTTTATCGCGGGTACGCATAGACCAAAACTCAAGGAGCGCGAACCTGAGGTTGGACCGAGCGTAAGCAGGTCCTTTCTGCCCGACCAGTTCCTTGAGAGCGACGTTGTTACCGTGCAAGCCATCGACATACTGACGCAGCCTTGCCCAGATCCCGGTATCCCCATAAGCAGCGCCGACGTAAGCCTCGCCGGTCGCGATGTCATGGATGACGTACACACCCTTCATGTACTGCAAGGCCCCGCGCCAGTCATTCCACTCCTGGGTTACCGCCGTCTCTAAGACACCGAGGGTGTGGTTAATCTGGTCGTGCCCAGGAAACGGCTCACCTGTATACGGCAGCTTCGAGATGGACACGACCTCGATGTCGTCAAGGTAGGTGTCCATGTTGAGTCGGATAGCGCGGCCTCTCGGGCGGAACTTCACCCATAGCCGTTTGATGAACGCACCCATCAGGTCGTCACGCAAGGCGATCTTGTAGGAATGGGCATTCGGCTTACCGCGAGCCTTGACTTCGAAGATCCCTCCAAAGAGCCAGAGTGACGGGTCGTTTCGGTCACGAGCCAGCGCGAAGATGTACCGCCGGTTGAACTCATTGCGAGCGGGCCGCCACCGGCTCCACCTGACCCACTCGTCCCATGAGCGCGTCAGGACGTCAATTGGGTGGTCTTCACCGTTCCAGACCGCGCAGTGCAATTTGCACTCCGTCGGGTCAAGGTCGCCAATCAAGCTCCTCAGCGGGATTGCAGCCATCATTCCTGACCTTTCGTGGAGGCTTGCCGGGAAGTGACAGGGACGTCCTCGTTGTCTAGCCACCACAGCAGTTGGTCGAGAACGAGTCGTGATACGCCGATCTCATCCGCAGCAGCTCGGGCCACCAGGAGCGCCGCGTGCGGATCGTCGGGTATCGAGAAGCCAAGTGAGCGTAATGCTTTCACCACGCGGGTGTCGGGCTTGATGGCATCGGCACCTGAACGCATCCGGGCGTAGGCGAACAGGGCCAACCCGATCCCTTTGACTGAGCCGACGACTGGGTCGAGTTTCGGTGCATGCTCAAACGCTCCGCAGCGGTCAGCCCACACCCGGCAAAGTTGGTCTTCCGCGTCTGCGGCGGTGAGCCCTTGCTCAGAGGCGAAGGCGCACAGTCTGTTCGCCACATCATGGATCGTTGTGACTTCGTTGTCGGAAAGGCCGTATTTCTCTCGTTGCAGCGGGCGGGAGGCAAGCCAAGCGATGGTGTGTTCGGCGTTGCGGGATTTCCAGTCGGCCACGATGTTGCGCACCCGCGTCGTATACCGGCGTTGCCGCGACGCAACGACGTCGACAATCATTGCGCCTCGCGAGTTCTCGTACTCTGAGGCATAGTTGAGCGCCCTGGTATGGGCTTCCGTGCCGTGAGCGCGGTTGAGGTCGCGCAAGTTCTTGACCGCCAGCTTCCAGTGGGGATTACTGCGCAGCAGCAGGGCTGCGGGTGAGGAGTCGGTCACGCCGTCGGCTTCAAGCCCTGGTAGATGATGGGCACAAGTTCCCCGAGCAGCTTCGATGACAGCTGGGGGTTGTTGAGGATCTGCGTGGACAAGTCCTCGGAGGAGGCCATTGCCCCAATCACGGCGGTGACGAACTCGTTCTTCAGGTCTGGGCTGGCAGAGAACTGAGCCAGGCTGTTGTTCTGGGCCTGCTGTTGCAGGGTCTCGCTTTCTTCGAGCCGGTCTTTGATGTGGGTGACGACGTTGCGAACGCTTGAGTCGGGGTGCTCGCCGGAGAAGAGATCGTTGATCTGGGCGATGACCTGTTCCAGGGCGACCAGTTCGGGATCGCGGGCCGTTCCGGTCCCCCCGGCTTTCGCTGGTTCGAGCATCACACCACCGGATAGCTTTCCGTCGGTGGACTGCCCGGCGTGCTGGGCTAGGTAGTCAAAGTCGACTCCGGAAAGATCGATTTCGTGGTGGAGTTGGTCGCTGGCGATCATAGGCGCGAGGTGGCGTAGGTAGATCGAGAGCTTCTCGATAGCGGGGTCTTCGTAGTTGACGATCTGGGACAGGAAGTCGTACTGGCGCAAGAACGTACCGATGTCCTTGCGGAAGATGTCCAGCTCCTCCAAAGCCAGGCTGTCGCCGTGGTCGCGAGCTTGGAGTTCCCGGTCCCGGAACACATCTCGTGCTGGCTTGATCCACTTGTTGAGCGCTTCGTGGCCCTTACCGGGCTGTTGGGCGTACTTCAGGTAGTCAGCGACCAGACCGTTGACCTCGGACTCTTGGTAGATCCCGGCAGCATCAAGCTTGTTGACCGTCTGGTGCACAATGTTGGGATCGGTGACATCGGCCAGAGTGGTGGCCTCGTAGTAGGGTTCGAAAGCCTCCACGATGTCCTCGGCGGCGTTGGCGAAGTCCAGGACGAAGGTCTGATCCTTGCCCGGCGCGGTCCGGTTGAGCCGCGACAGCGTCTGCACCGCCGCCACCCCCGATAGCCGTTTGTCGACGTACATCGCGACCAGCAGCGGTTGATCGAAGCCAGTCTGGAACTTGTTGGCCACCAACATCACCTGAAATTCGTCTGTGGCGAACGCATCGCGCAGATCGCGGCCTTTCAAGCCAGGATTCATCAAGGCAGAGGCCTCGGTGACCTTCTCCAACCCCGAGTCGGGGTCGGTGACTTCGCCGGAGAACGCCACCAGCGCCGCGATGTTTGTGTACTTGCGCTCATCGATGTACTTGTCGAAGGCCAGCTTGTAGCGCACTGCCGCCTTGCGCGACGACGTCACAACCATCGCCTTGGCCCTGCCGTCGAGCCGCCACGCCACGTTGTCGCGAAAGTGCTCGACGATGATCGCGACCTTCTGGCTGATGTTGGTGGGGTGAAGCTTGACCCAGTTCATCACCGACCTGATGGCTGCACTCTTGTCCACTAGGTCCCCGTCGCGTTCACCGGAGACCTGGACGGTGCCGGAGGCGGCGGTTTCTTCAGTCTGGAATGTCTGGCCGTGGTGGGTGAGCCGGAAGGCGGTCTTGTACGGGGTGTAGTTGCGCAGGACGTCCAGGATGAAGCCCTCGTCGATGGCCTGCTGCATCGAGTACAGGTGGAACGGGTGCGGGTTGTCGTTGACGCTGGACTTATGACCGAACAGCTCTAGGGTCTTGGCCTTGGGGGTAGCGGTAAATGCGAAGAACGACAGATTCTTTGATTCGGCCCGTGCGGCCATCTCTGCCGCTAAGACGTCTTCTGCGTCTACTGTGCCGCCGTCGGCGAGTTCGTCCAGCTCTGTGGCCGTCAGGGCCGCTTTGAGCCGCTTGGATGCTTCCCCTGCCTGCGACGAATGGGCTTCGTCGGCGATGATCGCGAAATTCTTGCCTTTAAGGTCGGCTTGCTCCTGGATCAGCTGCAGGGCGTAGGGGAAGGTCTGGATCGTGACGATAATGATTTTCGTGCCCCCGGTCAGCGCCTCCGCCAGCTCCTGAGATTTGGGCCCACCCAAACCGGCGATATGCGCGACAACCCCAGGGGTGCGGTCGATTTGGCGGATCGCCTCCTGCAACTGGGCATCTAGCACGTTGCGGTCGGTGATCACGATGACGGAGTCGAAGACCGGCGTGTTGGCGTCGTCGTGCAGCACCGAAAGCCGGTGCGCCAACCATGAAATGGAGTTGGTCTTGCCTGATCCGGCAGAGTGCTGAATGAGGTACCGCTGCCCCGGCCCCTTGCTTCGGGCGTCGGCCACCAAACGGGTGACCACGTCCCACTGGTGGTAGCGCGGGAACAGCATGGTCTGCGTGCGGACCTTCTTGTTGGAGGCGGGGTCGATCTTCTCGTCGATCTGCAGGTGCAGGAACCGCCCGAGGATGTCCAGCCAGGTGTCACGGTCCAGGATCTGCTGCCACAGATAGGCCGTCGGCGAGCCGTGCGGGTTCGGTGGGTTCCCGGCATGGCCGTGGTCGCCACGGTTGAACGGTAGGAATATCGTGTCCTTGCCCGTCAGCTTCGTGGTCATCTGCATCTCGGAGTTCGACACCGCGAAATGCACCACCGCCCGAGACCCGAACGCCAACAGGGGTTCTCCCTTGGGCAACCGGTGATTCTTGTACTGCAGCACCGCATCGGTGATGTTCTGGGTGAAGTCGGTCTTCAACTCCGTTGTCGCGACGGGAATGCCGTTAACGAAAAACACCAAGTCGATGCTGTTGGCGTTCTTCGTGGAGTAGTGCACCTGTCGCATCACCCGTAGGCGCACCGCGTCGTACTTCTTGGCCGTCGTGTCGTTCAGCGACGTATTCGGGCGGAACTGGCACATCGAGAACTGGGCGTTGAGGTCCTTGAATCCCCGCCGCAGCACCGAGAGCGTGCCGCCGTTGGCCTTCGGATCGGCCCCCAGCGCCTTCACCAGAGTTGCCAGCACACCGCGCTGCGCCTTGGCCAGCGCCTCGCCCGTCAGGCCAGGCTTAACTCGCTTGGCTAACTGCTCAGGCTGAGTGTCAGCTAGCCACCCGAAGACGTCGTCGGGGAACAGTGCCAGTTCACGGTCATAACCCTGGTCCGTGGGCGAGTACAGCCAGCCGTGCCCGGCCAAGTGCTCGCAGATCTCGGTCTCGAACGAGGACTCATGGTGCTGCTGGGTCATTGCGGCTTCGCCTCGGCGCTCCTCGGTGCAATGGCGAGCTGTTCCAGGTCACTAATGGATTGCCCCTTACCGTTTCGCCAGCTCGTCCGCCCGTTGTTCTCGCCCCCCACAAGAGCACACCCTGCCGCCGACGGAGAACCGAACAGGTGATCTCTGAGGAAGACCAGGTCATGCTCGCCGACCTTGATCACGCCCTCTGCTTCCAGAGCTGCGCGCTGCACCGTGATGCCTGGCCGGGCGGACTTGCGGATGTCGGGACGCCCCTTGGACCCTGCGAGAACCAGCAGCCCTTCCGGGGTCTGAAACCCGGTTGCCTCGCATCCTGCTTCACGGAAGAACAGGCTCTCCGGCTCGCCAGTGTCCGTCTTCGTCGGCAGAAACGCAGCGGGCTTCACGGCGTCGAGCACAGGTGCACCCAGAGTCGCTAACAGCACGGCGATGGTGTCGATGAACTCCTGACAATCAGCCTCAAGGGGCTCGGGGGTGAACGGGTTCGATGCCTGGTTCCCGTTGACCAGGTTGTAGCGCCCTGCGGCCCTAGCCCGCCCCAGTGACAGCCATTCAAGGTAGGCCGCATGGGTGGAGGTCCACTCATTGGTTAGTGATACCGCGACCATGGCTCTGGTCCAGAAATCCTTGGCAGAAGTGTGCTGCTGCAGCCTCACACCGACATTCCCGGATTGGCCGATGTAGCACTGCGGCGCTTCATCGTCGTTCGAGCCGAACAAGTAGTAGACACCGACTTGCCCAGACTCTGGACGCTGCAGGAACTGCGGGAGCAGCGAGCGAGGTACCTCGAAGACCCGGACGGTGCGTGTCGTCAGGTTGGCCACCCGCATCCCGGCGGGGTCGCCGAACGGCAGGTAAATCTGGATCGTCTGCGCCCGTGCCACGGCTAGGCCACCGCCCCACGCACGTCGATCTTGCCGGTGACCGCATCAGTAATGAGCGCGGCGCGGTACTCACGCAGTACCGTAATGACCGCGTTTGCCTTTACGACGAGCGCATCGAGACCGGCGCAGCGTTCGTTGAGATGGCCGACAATCTCGTCCTGCTCAGCGCGAGGGGGAAGGGAGAACGTGAACGCCCCCAGGATCGTGCTGTTGGTCGACGCGAGGTTTGTTGTCTTCTTGGCGGTCATGAAGAAATAGTTGCGACCCACTGCGGTGTCTAGCAGGTACACCAGGAAGTCACCGGAAAGTGCATCCGTGCAGCGCACGGCGAAGACATGGTTCTGGTGAATACAGGGCGCGATCTCGCCGGACCAGACGCACCCTCGTCCAAGCTTGTCGATGTCCCCGCCCTCGGTCATGAGAACATCGCCGTCCCTCAGCAGGTACCGTTTCAGCTCCGATCGGTGAACTGCCACCGTCTTCACCTCGTCGAGGTTGACGCCACTGGTCTGAACGTTAGCGACACGCAGATAGGGCACGTCCACCGCTTCGGCGGGATCTATTGACTTTCCGAGGGTGAGGCCCGTCTGAACTTCTGCCAACCGCTTCAAGCTGATCTGCACTGTCCAGTGTTTTGGACAGGCGGGAAGCTCGGAGTTGTGGGGCTGCACCATGTCGACTGTCGGGTCGAGCCCTTTGGTAACGGCGTGGGTGATGGTGGCGGTGCGGTCCTCGCGCAGGGTGGCGATGAGATGGTCCTGCTTGGCGATCAGCGCATCAATCTTCGCCGTCTCAGCTTCCAGGAAGTCCGCAATTTGCAGCTGTTCGTCCGGCGGAGGGAGGGGGATGTTGAGGTTGTCGATCGCGTACTGGCCGAGTCCGACACGTGTCAGCCCGTTCGCGCTCACTTCCATTGAGGCCTTGAGATAGTGGCTGTCAAAGAGCCTCTTGACGAACCTCCCGTCAAGTCCCGGCAGAGGTCGAACCACGGACAAGTGATAGCCGCATAGAACGTCGGGAAGGGTCTCCTCAACGTAGGCACTAATCCCGATATCATCCGCCGTCTCGGAGTCCTTGGTGATTATCGTGTCTCCCTGCTTGAGGGTGAACTTCTTGATCTCTCCGGGAGTGGCTGTCGCTTTCATGAAATCCAGTGCGCCAGAGATGCGCTCGTTCTTGTAGACGTCCGTGTAGTTGCAAAGCTGGACAGGTATCTCGTTGTCATGTGAATGCTTGTCTACGCTGCTCGGAAATACGGTTGCGACATTCTTGAGCGGCGACACAGCCCAGCCCGAAGGAACGCGACCTAGCCACTCCACGCCGGAATCGTTGTATCGCGGGTAACTCGGCCAGCTCATGCGCCTACCTCGGCGAGCATGGCTTGGATTTCTCCCACGAGGACGCGGAGGTCTTTCTGAATTTCTTCAAGGGGTCGCGGTGGTACATAGCGGTAGAAGTGGCGGGTGAAGGGGATCTCGTAGCCAATCTTGGTCTTGTTGTGGTCGATCCAGGCGTCCGGAACATGGGGCAGTACTTCACGGGCGAAGTACTCCTCGATGCCTTCGGCTAGCGGCACGTTTTCGGTGTCACGCAACGCAGGGTCTGGTTCTGGGTTGCCTTTGGAGTCCGTAACGATCACAGCATCATAGTCGTGCTCTCCGAGAGTCGACCAGATCGACTTTACCAGTGGCGCAGGAGGTTTCGGCCAACCCGCCTTCTTGAGTGCGTCATTAAGTTCGGTGATGAACTCATCACGATCCTTCCACTCCCACCCGATCAAACCAGTAAGCGCCTTACGGATCGCGGACTTCTCACCCTCCTTGAGCTTGTCGATGCTCTTCTGCGCGAGGACTTCCTCCACCTTTTCGTCGGTCGGGGTGAACTGCAGTTGCAGGGGGCGTTCGACGGTGATCGTGGAGTAGCCGAACTCTTCGCCCTTGAAGATCTTCGAGTGCGCGTCGTGTTCGTCGGTCGCATGCTGGTTGCAGAAGCTGTCGTAGAGGTCGCAGATCTTCTCGATGTCGTTGGAGCGCAGCTCTTTCCGCTTGGATCCAAGTGACTTCCGCATCTTGCCGTACATGTCGACGGCGTTGATGAGCTGAATCTTGCCCTTGCGCTTGGAGGGCTTGTTGTTATCCAAGATCCAGATGTAGGTTGCGATCCCGGTGTTGTAGAACATGTCGGTCGGCAGGGCGATGATCGCATCCAGGAGGTCGTTCTCAATTATCCACTGCCTGATGTTGGATTCTCCGGACCCCGCACCACCGGTGAATAGGGGTGATCCGTTGAGAACGATGGCCAGTCGGCTGCCGCCTTCGCCCTTCGTTACGGGCTGCATCTTGGAGATCAGGTGTAGCAGGAACAGCAGCGACCCGTCAGAGACGCGGGGTAGGCCTGGGCCGAACCGTCCGGCGAATCCGCGCTGCTCGTATTCGTCGGTGACCTTCTTCTGCTGGGTGTTCCAGGCCACCCCGAACGGGGGGTTAGACAGTAGGAAGTCGAAATGGTCGGTGCGGAAGCCGTCGTCGGTCAGGGTGTCGCCGAGGTAGATGTTGTCGACGTCCTGGCCCTTGACGATCATGTCGGACTTACAGAGGGCATAAGAGCGAGGATTGATGTCCTGGCCGTACAGCACCGGTCGCGCTTTGGGATTCATTTCGACGAGGTGGTCGAAGGCGGTAGAAAGCATTCCGCCGGTCCCGGCAGCAGGGTCGTAGATCGTCCGCACGACACCAGGTTTGGTGAGCGCGTCGTCTTGGGTCGAGAACAAGATGTCGACCATCAAGGCGATGACTTCACGGGGGGTGAAGTGATCACCCGCCTGGGTGGAGTTGGACTCGGCGAACTTACGGATGAGTTCTTCGAAGATGTAGCCCATGTCGTGCTGGGTGACGACCTTGGGATGCAGATCGACGGCAGCGAATGCCTTGACGATCAGGTAGAGACGGTCGGACTTGGCGAGGTTGGCGATCTCGTCGAGCATCTTGTAGCCGTCGAAAACATCACGCACATTCGGGGAGAAGTGCTCGATGTAGTCGACCAGGTTGTCGGCCACGCCCTCGGGGTCGCCGATCAGGGAGGCGAAGCTCCACTTCGAGGTGTTGTAGAACGGCAGCTTGAACTTGGCCTTCAACAACACCGCTGGATCGACCTTGGTCGCTGAGATCTTCTTGTACTCGGCGAGTACCTCGTCCTTCGTCGGCTCAAGGATGCAGTCCAGGCGGCGCAAAATGGTGAACGGCAGGATCACGTCGCCGTATTGGTTGGGCTGATACGGCCCCCGTAGCAGGTCGGCAATCTTCCAGATCAGGTTTGCGTTGGTGTGCGCCATGTTGAGGTTGGTCTCCTCGCCTATCCGTCTGACACGGCGAAGTTACCCCGAAGACCTGACAGCCGAAAGGAGGTCGGGCCCGTGCAGCCGAGGTGGCTTCTGCCAGGAGTGGCCGTCAACATCCGACGCAAAGCCAGGCATTCCGCGCTGAGAGGAAGCGACCGGTGAATGATAGCGGAAGGCATTCTCGCGATTTGGACAACGAGAGTCGCCCAGGGAGACTGCATTGACGCTAGATGGGGCACCCGTCATGTCAAGCAATGCAAGAACAATGTTGTGAAAGATCGACGGAAGTGCGCGAGTGCAGACTGGGAGGGACCGAGTGAATACTTCCGGGTGGGAGATCAGCAGCGTCCGCTGCGATTCCTGTGACCATCCTCAGTACATCAGATGTCATCGCACCGTAGACAGGCGCAGCACTGAAGAGATAGTCACCCGGTTTGAGCTTCGTTGCCGAAATAGCGATTGCGAAACGGGCCAGTCGTTTTCTCTCCTTGAGCCCCGGCGCTGCGAAGCTCAGGTTCTCTACTCGCCTTGGTACCCAAGCCTTCCCATCTTGTTGCGCGTTGATGGAGACTCTGATGATCCTGAAACCTGGCACTTAATTACAACGATCCGTTATGAACCTTGCAGCATGGATAGGCCCCCCTATCGCACAGGCATCGACGAGATGGCGTTCATATTCCTTGATGGGACGCCAATGGTGGTTGTTAACAAGACCGATCTTGTCGAGTTCGCCATTCCTCGCCACGTCGGTAGTTAGGTGTTTGAGGAGGTCGCGCACCTCTAAAGACAAAAACATGAAGTCGCCTCGCTGACGCTGCTGTTAGCGAGGCCGAGGTGAATGAGGCTCGCCACGCCCACGCGCTCGCCGCTTCATGTCATCCGGCCTAGACGGGCCAACTGGCCGGTGCCTGTTTTCGATACCAGTTCAGGTGCGCGCCGGTGCGACACTCCGCTACCGCGTACCGAATACAGCCTTTCGGAACCGTCGACTCGCTGACCAAGCGCTCGATCGCGGCGTGATCGTTGGGGTCTAGGTCGGGCTCTCCGACGGCCTCCTGGACCAGCGCGTAGTGCGCCCAGATTGCGCGTCGGGCCGCTCCGCGTTCAACGGTTGCGCCGTCCCGCACGCTGACTACCTCGTCGGGGTAGCGTGCCAGCACGCTCGCCAACGACATTCCTCCGGCGAACAGGCGAGCTGCCTCAGCGCGCGTCACTGCGTTGGGCCAGTATCCCAATCGTTTCTGAACGAGGTTCATCACTCTCCTTCCCCGTCGGCGCATCTCCGCCAACCCCTGCTGTCCTTCAGGGACAGGGACTCTCAGTTTTTATCCAGGACGGCGTCATTGCGGGGGTTTCATTGATTATCGCCGACATGTTTTGGTCAAAGTTCAGACTCTGCCTGGGTTTTACGTCAATGGCATCGACGAAAGCGGCACTTCGCCGAAGTAGCGGTACACCGTGGCACGCGAGACTCCCAACATTTTGGCGATGTCATTGGCGTTGATGCCCTTATCGCGCAGGTTGCGCGCCTTGGCGGCAGCAGCGTCGTCAACCTTGCGGGGGCGTCCTCCCTTGCGCCCGTTGGCCGCAGCCGCCGCGAGTCCGGCGCGGGTGCGCTCGATCATGGTGTCTCGCTCAAGCTGCGCGAAGGCGGCCATGATGGTGAGCATGGCTTTGCCCATCGGGCCGTCGGTGTGGAGCCCCTCGGTCAGGCTCCGGAACCCAATCCCGCGAGACATCAGATCGTCGACGATGTTGAGAACATTCTGGGTGTTGCGCCCGAGGCGGTCGAGCTTCCAGACGGTGAGGACGTCGCCCTCGCGGAGGTGGTCCACGCAGGCGTCGAGCTGCGGGCGGCTAGCCTTCGCCCCACTCACGCCGTGGTCGGTGAAGATGCGCACAGCACCGGCTTGTTTGAGTGCGTCGAGTTGGAGCTTCGGATTCTGATCGCTCGTGCTAACTCGCGCGTACCCAATGATGGCCAAGCCCGCTCCTGTCCAGAATCCCGTCAGTCTACAGGTTTTGAGAATAATGGTTATGAGACGAGTTTTCAAGACAGAGCATCCAGACATCGAACCAGGACGCAGCCGTGGCGAGGCGGTGCCGTCTCAGTCGCATCAACCCATCGTTTTCGAGACACGGGGATAGCGGCATTTTGTCGCCTTCGGGCCGAGTCACGCCGCCGCCCGCAACGGCGGCACCGCGTCCCAGTGGGCGTCGATGCGACGGCGGACGACGCTCTAGAGGCCGCGATTCTCCGCTGCTGCCTTGTGAATGGCGGTCTTGAGTCCTTCGTAGGCACATTCACACGGACTGAGGGCTCTCAACGGTCCGAGCCCAATCGTCTTCTGCTCGGGGAGTTTGCTGGTAGGCAGCACATAGAAGGTCCATTGTGCGACATCGAGCGGGTTGATGGCATCACGGTCCTCACCTTCGAGCAGACAGAAGACGTACACGTCGGCGCTTCGCCCCACACTCTCCGCGAAGGTGTCGGTGCGGGCGTCCCAGCCCATTGCGGGGCGGACGCCGAACACGATCTTTGATAGCTGGGTTTGCTTCCACGTCTGCACGTACGCAGCCGACTTCACCTCGACACCGATATCACCGATGACAAGGTCGTACCGGTCCCATTCCACGCGCTGCGTGTCGTGAATGCCGAGTGCTGTAGCCACGATGTACTCGGCCAGCACGCCGCGATTGGTGTTAGACAGCAGGTCGCCGTACGCCCACTCCCAGAATCCCTGTTTGTTCGGGTGAGTCATCGTCGAGTCCTCATCGCTTGAGCAGTTCCCTTTCCCAGTACGGTCGTCACTTTGTGCCGGTCGATGCCATCGAGGGTCAGCACCGCTTCAGGTCGGGTGATCCGCTTTATATCCTCGGCAGTCGGCTGCGGCACCAGCAGCGCCAGTTCTCGTGCCTCGTAAACGTCGATGTTGGTGTGTATCCACTGGTTCTGTTCGGTCAGTTCGTGGTCGACGCTCACGAACCAGTTCGCCACAAAGTCCTGCAGGTGCGGGATGAGAGTCCAGACCTTGCGCCGGGCGAGTGCCGACCGCGCATCAGGCCGGGTGAATGCGAGCCAGGTGAGTTCTCCACTGTCGGCCTCGGTGAGCTTCCAGAACGCCCGACCATTGTGCGTCAGGACATTCGGCGGCCTCGTGGCGGCGATCTCTTGTCCGATCTCGCGGGCCAGCCTTCGGTAATCGGGCAGCGTGTCGGTCCAGTTGGGCGCGCTGTCGAAGTAGTCGTGTGGCCACTTGCCACGAACGTCGTCCATCAATCGCATCCCCTCACGGCGGCGGAACCACTGCGCCTGGCCTCGCTCCGTTCACGACACCCGTTCCCCGGTTGCCTCCAACACCCTCAGCCATCGTATGTCGGCAGATGTCTTTGGCCATTTCGAAAGAGAGGATCGTTTTCGAGACGCACTGCCTTCCTGCGTGTGAGCAGCCTCGCCACGCGGGTGCGTCATGGGGTGGGCCGTCGGGGGTGCCCGGTAGCTTCGGGGCCGTGCGTTGAAACAGCGAGGCATCGCTGCCTAAATCCTGGGAGTTGGAATGAGTGCAAGCCAGTATCAGCGCGACGTGGAGCGCAAACGGGGACAGAGAGCAGACGCAGAGAAGAAAGCTGGCGAATACCGAAACAAGGAATCCAAGTGCCGCGCTGAGGCGGCGAAGGCGAGGCACGCCGCAACTAAGACCAAGAGCGAGTCGACTGTTCGAAGTAAGTTGCGTGAGGCAGAACGCGCTGAGGAAAAAGCCGCCTCAGCGGGCAGAGAGGCGTCCCGATGGCAGGACCGAGCGGCGGGTTACGCCAAGGACGAAATTGCTGCCAGCTCGAAGCTCAGCCGCGCTCAACGGTCGGAGGCTGACGCTGCTGAGCGCCAGCGCAAGCGTGACGAGCAACGACGAGTTCAAAAGTCGCCTCCCGACGGCGCGGCGATCGAATCCCGGATTCGTCGGGTCGAGTCGGCGGTTCAGCACGTAGTTCATCAGATGCGGACACCGTTGCCAGAGAAGCTTCGTGTCCTGATACTGGGCGCATCATCTGAGGGAGATCTTCGAGTTGGACGCGAGCAGAAGCGGATTCGCGCCGCCGTGCAATCGGCGCTCCACCGCGACCTTATTGAAATCGACGCTCGCCCGGCAGCGACAGCTAATGACCTCCTTGACGGACTCTCCGGGTTCCGCCCACACGTCCTACATTTCTCCGGCCATAGCAACCAGTCTCTGATCGTCTTCGAGGATGAACGCGACGAGCCGCACGAAGGAGTCATCGTCACGGCGAGAGCTTTCATGCGCGCGATGCGCGCAACCGATGGTCCCCCGGTACTAGTCGTCTTGAATGCGTGCAATTCAGCCGCGCAGATCGACGAGCTGGTCGCCCAAGTCGTCCCGTTCGCTATCGGTATGGCCGACAGCATCGACGACAGCGATGCCATTAACTACGCCGCCCACCTCTACGCTTCAATCGCTGACGGGCAGTCAATCCGCTCATCGCACCTTCGAGCGCAGTCTGCACTCGAACTAGCAGGGTTGGAAGGTGCCGACCTACCGATGCTTGCGTGCTCCGAACAGGCCGACCCGGCCAACACTGTGTTGGTGCGTCCGCCAAGCGCGGAATAGCCGTAGGCAGACCGTTCGTACACCGCCACCCAAAGAGCTATAAACGCCGACCTTCATTGCGTCGCAATAGACTCGGCTGAGCCTAAGTAACCGTCTTGCGCCATCGGTCCGCTTGAAGTGACCATGCTAGACGGCGTCCATCTATTACACGCCGACCTCATTTGCCTCGATCTGTGCGTCGGTGATTATTCAGAATTGCGCCCACATGTTCGCGTGCTCGCGGCACAGGTAGTCGGCGGCGTAGATCATCAGCAGCGCCTGGTCGTAGGAAGATCCAGAAGGATAGTTGGGATAAACCACCCTGGTCGCCGCCACGCTGTCATTTGGGTAGCGGTCCATCGCCCGGCACGCCTGAGCACCCAGGGCCAGCACGTTGTCGTCGGTGGCGCATGCCGCCGCAGTCGGCGCATTCGAACAGTCCGAATACCTCGACACCAGAACGGCGGACGGCAGGGTGCGCGCCTGTGCGAGAAAGGCCGCCTGGTCCCCTTTCGGCTTCGGGCGATCCGCGGTCACCGTCACCGTCGGAGCGGGCGCTGCCGAAGTGGGGACAGCCATCGGAGGCGGCGGAGGCGGAGCAACACTTGTCGTGGTCGGCGTCGTCGGAACAGGCGTGGTAGTACCAGCCGAGTTGGATTGTTGGCTTTCCCAGGGCCGGAACGCTAAGGCGAGGACGGCGATCAACAGAATGATCGCGGCGATACTGGCCGGGATCGTCCAGGCATGCCGAGATCCGACGGCAGGTGATTCGGCAGTTGGTCTCGTAGCGATTGCTGACGCGGCTCCCGATCCCGGTGACTCATCACGCAGGGCCTTCGCGAACGCCGAGCAGGATGGGAATCGGTCTGCGGGGTTCTTGGCCAATGCTATTTGAAGTACGTCGTCGAAGCGTGCAGAGTCGGGGCAGTGGTGCCTTAGCTTGGGCGGGGTTGAGTTCAGGTGACGGCTGATGACGACAGCGGGGTTTGAGTGCGGAAACAGTTGCGCGCCGGTCAGCAGGTGGTAAGTGGTTGCAGCCAGCGCATATTCGTCGGCTCGCCCGTCCATGGCTTCGCCCATGAGTTGTTCTGGTGCTGCGTAGGCGACGGTGCCGACCGTTATATTGGTGGTCGTAAGTCCGCCGGTGTCATCGAGAGGTCGGGCGATGCCGAAGTCGGCGAGCAAAATGCCTGGGTCATCGGTGTCGAGGTTAGCGACCATGATGTTGCCCGGCTTGACGTCGCGGTGCAGTACCCCTTTCTTGTGGGCGTAGTCGAGCGCACGGGCGACGGCGGTAACGACCATTTCAGCTAGGTCGATTGGCATGCCTGCCGAATAGCGTTGCTCCAAAAGGTGATTCGCGTCAGTGCCTTCGATATAGTCCATCGCAATCCACAGCTGGCCCTCATGCTCGCCTCGGTCATGGACGCCGACGATGTGTGGGTGGCGTAGCCCGGAAGCCAAATCAGCTTCACGAATAAATCGCTCTCGAAACGACGGGTTGCTAGAGACGTCTGGTCGAAGAACCTTCAATGCGTCCCGGCGAGGAAGCCGAGGATGCTGAGCCAGATACACCTCGCCCATGCCCCCGGAGCCCAGCAGGCGGACGATTTTGTATCCGGCGAAGGTCTCACCGTTCGTCAACGGCATAGGCGGATAGTACCGAGGTGCCGGGGACTTGTATCGATCCCCGAGAGGTACTCCAACACCCCGGGAGGTCGCCGATCGAGCCCGAACTGACCCGCGTCTCGGCCAAGCTGAAAATTCTGTCGCGGCCTTCTGCACGACTCAAGGCCGATCAATCGGCCTCGAAAATCAGTTCTTCCGTAAGACGCCGAACCCGTCGTGGCAGCCCTGCATGTAGTCACCCGCACTGGCGGGCATCGGGCTGTTGAGGCCATTTTGATAGCGGGACAGGAACATTCGGCACCAATCGTTGACGACGTAGTCGGGCAACCCAGATTGGGATCCTGGCTGCTGAACGTAGTTCTTCCGAGCCCAGTTCGCTCCGTCGTTGTAGCCCTGTTGATATGAGCTACTCGGACCGCTAGACGTCTCAGCGGACGAATGACTCGATGACCCGGCGCACGCCGACACCGACACCGTCGCCGCACTAGCCACGGCGCAGAGCAGCAAGGAGAAACATCGCGGTAGCCGCGCTTTTGTGCCGACCTGATCCACCCCTCGGTTCACGCCATACCGCCTATAAGTTGCCCGTGTCGACGCAAAATTTGATGGCCGAGTCGCGCTGCGCTCCCCTGTACCCCTCGCGGTCAGCTGCCGCCCTGCAATCCTTGTACCTTTGGCTGTGCCACGGCTCGGACTGAATGACAAGAATCACGACGATCAGCAGCACGATGCCCACGACGCCCGCGATTACCGCCTTCGACGTGCTGCTCATACGTTGCCAGAATTGGACGAAGGGGTCTCCCCCTGGCGGCGGCCTGTAGCCGGTCCATTGTTGGCCGTCCCAGAACCGCTGCCGAGGCGATCCGTCGGGGTCCGGATACCACCCTGGGGTTCCGCCGCGACTTGGCTCGCCAGGCTGTGGGGGTTGCTTGGGTTCGCTCACAATCCTCATCTCTGATCTTCTAGTGGGCCGAGCCGGTCGAACCGCGAATCCTTCTGCCAGCCGGAACCGAAGAGCCCGTAGGCAATCCACAAGGCCAACACGGGCGCGGGTGGGCCGGTGAGACGCAGTGGCGCTACGTCGCCGGTGAACTCCAACATGGTGTTCCAGTTGTCGAAATCGACGTGGAACGCACTGACTCGCGATAAAGCGAAGTCAAGGGTCCGTTCCGGGAGAGCAGTGATTACGCGCTGTGAGGTGATGTAGACGACGGCTGTCGCTTCGTCTCGCCACCGCACTTGGGCGTTCTGCTGCGCCTTTTCCTTCGCGTACTGATTCGCCAGAAGTGCAGCGCCCCAAGCCCCCACGACGAACCCTGTCGATCCCGCCACGAAGGGGTTGATAGTGCGGTAGCGGCCACTGCCACCGTACAGCCGGTCATAGCGCACGTGCGGAACGGCAATCCGGCCCTGCTCACCCTGCTGCATGATTGGACCTTCAAGGTTCATCGGGGGCGGCACATTGCCTTCGCTGCGCAGCCATCGGGCCATCTCGCAGGCCACGTTCCAATAGAACGTAGGCGACTTGAGGTCGACATCCTCGACGCCGCCGCTCATTCAACGATCTCGGCAGACGCAACATCCTGGTAGGCAGTTACACCGCGCCGAGCGTCGTCGTTTGAGTCAATCCTAAAGACGGTCAAGGGGTCTGGGCTCACGCTCACTCCCAGTCGCTGCCGTAGCACCCCAAGAAGCCGTCGGGCGTATAGGGGTTGCAGCCCGACCCAGGGACAGGGCGACTGTAGATAGGCTGACACATCTTCGTCGCAGGGTCGTAAGAGTAGTTGACCGGACAACCAGAATTAGCGGTTGCCAATGCCGGGTTGACCCACGCACCGAACAATGCACTCGCGAGGAGTGCAAGCGAATACAGACGAAGTCTCAAGGTCGTTCCTCCTTCGGTGCAAAATCGCGTCCCGACCTCCGGTGTGCATTTCCGTCCAGCGGTTGTTCCTGATCGGTTGGATTGTCCAAGTGCCAGCGCAGGCCTGATCAGTGTACTACTAGTAGGGCAGACACCCGATCGGTTTTGGCCGATTACTAGGACCCGTGCCCACTCGCCCGAGTCAGAATGATCCCGACCGGGTCGCAGCATGGGAACTCCGTCGTCGCCAAGTTGGGGGCAGAATCCGAAAGCTTCGCGCCGAGAGGAACCTCACGCAAGAAACCCTCGCTTTGCGGTCCGGCGTCACGAGGAATGTCTTGATCGACGTGGAGCTGGGACGACGCGGCCTGCTGTACGAACGCCTATTCGACATCGCCGATGCGCTTGGTGTAGAAGCAGCCCAGCTCCTGGGCGAGTAGCTAGAACTCGGGCAAGCCCTAGGATTGGACGCAGAGCAAGTTCTTCTGCCGTCACCAACAAAGTTGTCAGCTCTGAGTTCAAATGTTCTTTCCGCGCGGGGCGATTAACGTCTCGCCGGTGGGAGCCGGACGACAGCGCGGAAGGCGCGGAGCATGCGCGGACGGATCGGTGCATATGAGTCCTGGGCCAGGACACCGGACAGGGCGGCACGGACTTGGCCAGCTAGGAAAGCAGCGTTGGAGCGATTCGAGCGCGACGTGGCCCCCAGGGGAATTGACGCCCAGGAGCGCGCAAAGCGTGCCGAGTGGGCGCGCAAGGCCCACATGCAACGGATGGCGCTCAAGTCGGCGGCGGCACGGCAGCGGCGAAAACTCATTTGTCAGACCTGCGGTCAACCGAAGGATTCTGCAGCGGCGCTGTGCCCTGAGTGCCTCGACAAGATTCGCGAGCCGTGACCGTACTTCCTCCATGGCTTACCGTCGCGCAGGTGGCAGAGCACTGCGGTGTCGACCGCGCTGAGGCTTACCAGCGCCTGCTGCCGAAGTTGGATGTCCGTCGAATCGGCGTCCGGGGCGGGGCTACGCCGTGGGGTCGGCTGATCCGCGTCGAACGGGGATCGTTACTTCGGCTGTGCGGTCAACCCGATGTCGCTGCAGAAGTGGTGCCGCGTTGGGTGACGCTCACGCAGGCCGCGAACTACTACCAGGTCAGCAGCCACCTCATCCACCAGCTCATCGCCCATGAGCAACTCGACGCCCGGCGTATCGGCTCTGGAAGGGCTATCCGTATCAACCGGGACTCGCTGTTGCAGCTAGGTCGCATCCGCATCTGGGAGCCACCGTGAAGCGTCGCTACATCACCGTTGCCGAGACCGCCGAGTACCTTCAGGCCAGCCCGAAAACGGTGCGGCGCTTGATCACTGACGGCGAGTTGACCCGTTACCGGATGGGCAGTTCGCGGCGCACGATCCGGGTCGACCTCAACGAGGTCGACGAACAGCTGATGCGCCCCCTGCACGGTCCGCCGCGAGTGCGGAAGCGGCGAACGTGTTCAGCGGCAACCAGGAATCCATTGGGTCATAGCTCTCCGCAGGTCGCGGTTCGTGTGTGTACCTTAGGGTGCCGATCGTCGCCCGGGTCGTTGCCACATCATATGGAAGTTGCCCTCACCGGCCAGCGCTCTCTGCTGGGGAATAGACCGATGCTGGGAGCAAAGACCGCTCTATTGGAGAAGCTCGGCCAAGGGCTGCCGAGAAGCTTCACGGACGATTTGGTCAACAAGCGCAATAAGGCTGTCCACAGAGGCTGGGAACCGACGTCTGATGAGTGCGAATCCGCGATTCGGGAAGCTCTAGCTCAGGTCGAGCGAGTGTTCCGACTCCCCACGCCGCCAGGGGCCGACAGCGCACTGGTGTGCCGATGGTAGGTCGGCCCCCTCGTTGGGGCGCTGAGTTGCGGCCCTACCCGCTAAAGCCTGAAATCACCGGCGACCTACTACCAAAAGTGGCACTGACGAGTTGTTAATTAGCCCGTCAGGTCCTGAGGGCTGCCGCCAAGTTGGCGCAGCGCATCGATTGCCGCCGGGTCGTGCCGCGCGTCGGGGCGGGGCCTGCCGATGGGGTTGGGGCGCTTGGCGTGCAGCGCCCGGTCCCACACCTCGTCAGCATCAACGGCGCGCTCTTCCTCGGTGCGCATGACACGCGACAAAGCGTCGTCACCGGCGTCGTCAGGCTCGGCGCTGCGGCCCTGCGCATAGCCGCGCTTCGTAGAGCACGTCTTCATCAAACGCCTCGCACGGGCAGTCCGCGTCTACGCACTTGCCGACGTTCTCACCGTCGTCGGTGTTCCAGTGAAAGCCCTGCGGATGATTGCACAGGCACATGTGCTTCGTGGACAGCATGATGTCAAAGACCTTCGAATCGATCTGCCGCTGTCGCTTGTAATAGCCCTCGTAGGGGCTGCGCTTCGCCATCCCGCTAGCTCTCGTCGCCTCTGCGCCCGGTGTGGACGCGCGGTTTAGCCTGGCGCTGCACCGCCAAGTTCATGGTGGCTGATGACAGCCGTAAATGGGGTGCGCCACGCCGCAACTGCCCAGAGCTTCGCGGACGTCAGCACGGCTTTTGGTCAACACGCTTGACGTGCCCACTCACCAACGAGTCCGACAACCAGGGCTCAAACACAAACTCGCCATCGAGCCACTGCTCCGGCGCAATCCAGCGGCCTCCGCTTCCACCTCAGCGCGCAACTCGTCATAGGTGAGTACACGACCCCCTACACGTACCTTGTGCTGCGCCGCCAGGCGCTTGCTTGTCCCGTTGATGACCCGCTCGCCCATCCGTTCATTGTCGTTCAAGACGACACGTGAGATCGGCCAAACCAAAGTGTGAGCCCATGGTCAGTCGCGTGTGGCCATCGAAACTCATGGAGGAAAGGACAGCCCACGCTTGTCAATCACGTGCAGAACACTGCAGGCATACCACAGGCCCAGCAGATTTAAAGACCAGCAGGTATCACGCACCAGATTGCCAATCGGACAATGGCAATGCGAAGCCGCGTCCGCGCTGCGCGACTCCACGACCAGTCTGCCTTGATCGCCTTCGAGGAAATTCCGCTCTGGGATGGCCGTAACCGGGGCCGTCTTAGTATTAAGAGGCCGCGCCCACCTGCTTGGTGGCACGCGCTTACGGGCCGCGTGTTGCAAGCGATCCCGAATAGGGCCGAGTCCTCTTCGAGACACCGGTGGCGGCAGTCACGACGACACGTCTCTGTCCGAAAACTGGTCGCGGATTCTGTCGAGCCGGTCGCCAAGCCGCAAGAGTCGCTTGTGATGCTTGCTACGGCAGTCTGGTGCGACGGCATAGGCATCCGCGAAGCATTTCTTCGCGCAACGCCACTCCAATATGTCAAGCGCGGTTTCAATCTGGTCGATGTTGCGATTCACACCGTCGCGGAGCTTGTCGTTCTTCTCCGCAGGCGTCGATTCACGCTTCGGTCGCTGGTTGCGCCGGTATTTCTTGCCATCCAACCCAATCGTCGGAAGAGGATCGGTGTTAGGAACGTCTTCGGCCTCGCGCGACCGCTCCCCAGGTGTATGAGTTTCAGACACCTGAGCAAGATCGGCTTGCACCGTGTTCTTGTCGAAGCCCGTCGCTGCGGCGATAGCTCGAATACTCAGGCCAGCGTCTCTCAGCGAAGCAACTACTCCGGATCGCTCTTCCCGAGGCAGCCGCAGCCTCAAGCTTCTGAACTCCTCATGGGTGTAGGCGTCCCACGACGCATAGCCGAGTGCGGCCCACGCCCGCTGCTGGTAGGCCTGAACGATCAGGCCCCAGACCGCCTCTACGTCGGCTTTAATCCGGTCTGTGAGGTCGCGCGCCTCCTGGTGGTCCAGAGCGTCGCAGCGCAGCTCTGGGGCGCTCATGAGGCCCCGACCAGGATCTTCGCGGCAGGCCTCAGCAGAAGTTGACATAGTTGCGCGTTCTGAGCGCGCGTTGGCTGCGGGTCCACAGCGGTGAACCGGGCGATATGTATGCCGTAGGACGAGACCCCTGCGTCGTCCTGGGTCCTCACGAGGCACCCCGCAGTACGGCAAGGATCGAATTGATCTGCTTCTCGTTAAGCGGCCCTGTATCGGCCAGGAGTTCGCGTGCAAACGCGCGAATGCGGGCAACTCGGTGATCGACCCGGGCCGCGACGGTGTCGGGGTGGTCAGGGCCGAAGCGCTGCTGAAGATAGCCGTAGCGTCCGCCCAAAACGGAGATGTCGTTCAAGAGATTCCTCGCATTCCAAAACCAGGCCACCGTTTCTTTGGTTCGAACGGCGGCGTTGTGTTTGGAGCAAGGACATCGCCCCTTCCTGACGGCATGACGACGATCAGGGGACGAGTCTACCCAATCTCCGGGAGTATCGCACATCAAATACGTTGGGGTGCAACCAATCCTATAGCTATCCTGTAGACACGATGGTGTTTGCAGAACCATCGGCGGAGCTGCATTCGACCGACGCAATTCGCCTGGCATCGGTTGATCGGCTTCGCGCGGCCCGGATACCCCGACACGCCAGGTATGACGTCTTGGCGCAGTCGGTTCAAGCAATCGAAGCCAGCGTCCTCATCCGAGGTCGCTGCCAATGCGTCCTTGAGGTACTGATGGCGACACTCGTACTGATGCAGAATGATCTGCTGCGCACTCAGAAAGGCCCCGGGAATGGATGAAACCCGAGAGGGCCACGAATCAGATACGGAGAGCAGGCATCCAGCGCTAAGAAGCCGCGTGCGCGCCCGCGACTCCACAACCGGCCCGCCGCTTGCGGTCCTGCGCCTTCCAGTGACCGTGCAGTCAAGCGAGTTCGGTGCTGCCGGAGAACATTCCCGCGCAGCACTATTGCCTTGAAGCTCGAATCCGCGCCGAGGCTCCTACTACCGCTTCGCCATGCCCGCAAGTGACTCCGCTGGCGCAAGGCTGCTCCTGCAAGTAACTCCGCTGGAAGCGTGCGATCTGATCAAGTTGTTGACCGACAGACTACCTCACAGTAGGCAAGTCGCATACTCGCAAACAAGGCTATAGAACACTTTCCGTGCTTCGGGCTAGGAGTTCACGGCGGCTGCAGCTACCGTCCTCCCGGTCTTCGGCATATTCACTCGATAGTCGCTTCAGGTGGTGGTGCCGAGAACAGCACAGCGCTCCTCGCGCCAGATCTCCGACGTTGTGCACCGCCACCTGAGAGAAGGCGCTTTGCCGCAACGCATTCAGACAGAGCCGACTGGGCGATCATTGTGCACCGCGAGACGGTTCTTTTCTGCCCGCTCCTCGTAACGCCGCTGGCGGCGTTCAATACTTTCGTGGGATCCCATGTCGGACGACCCCCGGGCGCACTCATCCCTCGCCGGTGAGCAGTAGTCAAGTTCTTCCCAATCCCAGCTGCGAACAGCAGCCAGAGGTTCTGGCCGAGACTTCTCGTCCTGATCGGCCCACGTGCTGGCGCATTGGATCTGGCTGACGAGGTCGTCGTACTCTCTGCTGCGGATGTCAAATGGGGTGTTGTAGCGGCTGACGTCAATCCAGCGCCACAAACGTTGGTCACTTAGTCCGGTAACGACGCGGAGCACTTCATCGAAAGAGCGGCGGTCTCCGCGCAGCATAATCTCGAAGGTCTTGGTCCAGTTGTTCCGTCGCCACTCGTCGAGTCGGTCGAGAGGCACTCGTCTAAACCCCGCGAAGGCGGTGATCAGTTCATTCACTTGATCGTCGATCTCTTCGCGTGAAAGAGGCGTGACGTTGTCGACCTCCGAGCGAGATGACCTCGCCTCGTCGGACATGAAGGCTACCTTCGTAGCGAGGTCGCCGACCTCCTCGACTGCCTGAGAAGGCCCGTCGCTCATCGCTTTAACGAGGTCATCCCAGTGCTCGACGACCTGGTAAAGCCGAGTGACCTTGAACTCTTTGGCGTTCTTCCACTTGCACAAAAACCACGAGGGGAGAACGCCTTGTTGTCGATCGAAGATCCAGGCGAGGATCTGACGCACTTGATCGAGGGAACGTCGATCGACGAATAGCAGGCGCTCCGCTGCGATGTACCACCCTTGGCGTCGCTTCGAGGTGATAGCCCTCTCGGACCGAGGAGCGACGTATCGCTCAAACTCCTCGACTAGCGAGGTGATTCGCCCATCGAGGATCGAGGGTCGCCTTGGCCTTGAGGTATTGATACGTCTATTTGTATTGGCAAGAAAAGAAGAGTCTATTGAATCTTCTTCTCTACCAACCAATACATCCTCTTGTAGGTCATTACCTTTAAGGCCAAGGATTTTTGACCGATCTTCGTGACATGGGGATTCGCTAGAAACGCCCAGGTTGGCGCGTTCGGTCACTTCTTCGCCCGGAACTCGGTAGAAGAGAGCATTTCTTAGCGTGTGCGGACCGAGATCCCATACGATCTCGCCTTGCTCACGAAGTCGTCGCAGGGATCGCTGGACGGTGCTGACGCTTACCCCCAGCTCCTCAGCGATGGCCGAGTGAGAAGCTGCTCCTTGGTCATGGCTGAGCTTCAGGGCGACCTCGCAAACCTGCATTGCAGTCCTCTCGGACTTTTTCGGCTGCAGAGCAACGCTGTTCGCGGTAATCACTTGACGCGCCTCCCGTCGGATGCCGCGTCTTTGATTTGGCCCTTCGTCGGTGAGGGCAGATTCAAAGTGGCAATGCGATCGTTGATGGCCTCGCGTTGTGGGCGCGCCTCGGTTCCTTCAGCTGCCAAGCACATCTCGCTATTCCACGGGCGAAGGTAGCTGCAGATTGAGGAGCGCTCGGGATCCGTAGCTGATCGCTCTTGATAGACCACGATTAGGACTTCGAGGATCTGAGTAGCCAACGCTATTTCAGGAAGCGGTAGCGGTCAGTCGGTCGACGTAGTCACGAACACTCGACGACGTCACCAGCGCACGAGTACCAATCTTGACCCGTGTCAGCTCACCCTCGTTGATCAAGCGATACACCGCGCGGCGCGAGACGCCCAGGGCGTCCGTAACCCCCGGCGCAATCGATATAAGAAGTTGGTCCATCTTCAACTCCGCGCGTGACTAGACGTGCACTTTCATGCCTCACAGTAACTACATGTCCGTTTGCTGTGCAAGCTGATCACACTGCGCGACTTGTACATTCACTCGCTTCGTAGTTTGCCATCGTGTAGAGCAGTTATAGTCATAACGACATCGCTACTGGTCAGAGGCCTAGACGCTCCTCAAGTGCCAGAACAGCCGCCTTGGCACCTTCGTCGGAGCCGTGTCCGTAGACGTCGCCGGTAATCGCAATACTGCTGTGTCCGAGCAGATCGGCCACCTGTCGAATGTGGATGCCGTTTTCCAGCCACGCGACAGCAGCGGAATGCCGCAGGGTGTGCACTCCGACTCCCTCTAACCCGGCCTTGGCCGAGGCGATCTCGATGGTCCGCAAGATATTGCGAGGCTCGACAAAATGACCGGCTTCGGTGGCGAATACGAGATTGCGGTCGTTCCAGACGTTGGCGGCGCGCACTCGCTCTTCGATCTGTTTCTTGCGATGAGTCCTGAGCATGGCCACCATGGCCGGAGACAGCGGGATCGTCCGACGAGAGCGCTCGGTCTTAGGGTCTGAGCTTTCGAGCTTGCCCCCGACCCGGCTCATTGTCGCGGCCACTCTGAAAAATCCTGCGTCGAGGTCAACTCGATCCCAGGTAAGGCCCAGAGCCTCGCCGCGACGAATGCCAGTAGATGCGATCAGCTTCAGAACGGGCGCATAGCGCAGGCCCTCAGCTGCCGCCAGAAGGTCCGCTACGGTCGCGGTATCGAGATGCCGGGCCTCGACACGTTCAACGCCAGGACGCTTCACCAGGGCCGCAGGATTGCGGCCCAAGAGGCCGTCGCGAACCGCACCGTCAAGAGCCTGCCGAAGTACAGCGTAGGCGCTGCGGATGGTGCTATCGGAGAATGCGCGGATCTGTTCGGCGTCCTCTCCCCTACCCCGAGTCCTGGTCTTGGCTCGCATGTCGAGGATGAGCTTTTCGATGTGCGCGGGCCGCAGCCTATCCAACGACATCATCCCGAAGGGAGCGGGCTCCAAGTGTTTGCGGCTGAGGTTGGAGTACAACTCCCGAGTCGCTGGCTTGCGGTCGCTGGCTGCGAGCGTGGTCTCGCGCCAGTGCTTGAGCCAGGCCTCAATTGTGGTGGTGGCGTCCTTCGGAGGCTTGCCTTCTTCCAGGCGGTCGCGGATCTTGCCGAGTTCAGCGAGAACGGCCTTCTGCGTCGCCCCGTAGGCGCTTACACGCTTGCGGCTTCCCGTGGCCGGGTCGATGTAACTCAGGCGGCCTTCCCACCGGCCATCGGCGCGTTGGTAGATGTTGCCCTCGGAGTTTGCTCGGCGCTTCGCCATGGAGCAATTTTACGCCTCTGTTGGCGTCACAATTGGCGTCAATGGGCTTTTGGAACCTAAACCCAGGGAATAAAAATCGCCTCTGACCTCTGTCGGGCTGACAGGATTTGAACCTGCGACCACTTGACCCCCAGTCAAGTGCGCTACCAAACTGCGCCACAGCCCGGTGCTGCCGATCCGTGAACCAACAGCAGGTCGACAGCCTACCGCAGCGGCCCGGCGCTCCCGACCTAGGCCACCTGAGCGTCGCCGGCCACAGCCCGCCGCCACAGCAGCGACGAGTACACCGTGCGCCCGTCGGGCAACGCCAACTCCGAGGTCAGCGTCAGGCGGTCGCCGTCCAGGTCACTGTGCCGCAGATGGAACTGGCCCAGGTAATTCGGCACCAGGGACAGCGTCGCCTGGTGGCGGATATCGCCGGTCTCTTCGTCGACGAAGTACCGGCCGCTGTAGGCCAGGTATCCCAGGGCCGCGGCGGCCGCCTGCTCCGGCGTGCCGCCACTGGCCACCGGACGGTCATAGTCCGGCCGGCCCGAGGACTGGATCTGCGCCGACATGTACCCGTCCGGCGTGTACATGATCAGGCCCTGGGCGTCCTCACCGTGCGGGTATCTGGGCGGACCGTCGGGGCTGTCCCGCTCCACGTAGGAAACCAGCCGCCAGGCTCCAACCAGACTGTCTTGCAATGACTTTGACATATCGGCAAGCTCCTCAATATCGGGTGCGGGAGCGGGTGTCGACCTTGGCGACCCACGCCCGCAGTACCTGGGCGAGTTCGGCCTCGCGGCCGTAGAAACGCTGCGCCGGAACCGGCACACTGACCGCCACCAACACATCGCTGACGCCGTGCAGCACCGCTCCCACCGCGCAGATGCCTTCGGTCTGCTCTTCGCGGTCATAGGCGACGCCGTCGGCCCGGATCCGGTCCAGCTCGTCGCGCAGCGCCGCCTGATCCGCGATGGTGTTCGGGGTCAGCTGAACCAGCCGTTTGGGCATGGCCTGGGCCAGCTGGTCGGCGGGTAGCGCCGCCAGCAGCGCCTTGCCGTTGGCGCTGCAGTACAGCGGGAAGGACTCCCCTACCGCGCTCACCGCCTGCAGGCGGTGCGGCGCGACGACCTGGTCGATGAAGTCTGCGCGGTCGCCGTCGAGGATCGACAGGTCCACCGTCTCGTTCAGTCTGCGGGACAGGTCGGTCAGGAACGGGTGCATGTCGGTGACGACCCCGAGGCGCACCGTGTTGGCCATCCGCGCGATCTCCGGACCCAACCGGTAGGGCCCGCGGGCTCCCCGGCGCGACGCGACCAGGCCTTCGTCTTCCAGTGCGTTCAATATCCGGCTCACCGTCGACCGCGCCATCCCGACCCGCTCGCAGATCTCGGCCTGATTCAGGCCGCCCGGATGCGACTGCAGCAGCCGCAGTATCTCGGCGGCCCGGGCGATGACCTGGATGCCGCCGCTGCGGGAGTCGGAGGTTTCCGGCATTACTGGTGAACTCCTATCCTGGCCGGCAGGTGCAGCACGGCCTCGGCTTCGTCGACCGAGGCGAGCGGGAGGTCCAAGGCGTGGGCCAGCCGCACAGTGCGGGACACCAGCGCCAGATTGCTCGGCGCCAGCTCACCCTTGCGCAGGTAGAGAGTGTCCTCAAGTCCCACGCGCGCGTTGCCGCCCAGCGCAAGGCCCATCGCGGTGAGTTCCAGGTTGGCCTTGCCGATCGCGATTACTTGCCAGATCGCCCCGGCGGGTAGCCGGCGCACCATGGTGAGCAGGTTATCGGCGGTCGCCGCCATGCCGCCCTGCACCCCGAGCACGATGCTGAACTGCAGCGGTTCAGCCAGCAGCCCTTCGGCCCACAGCCGCAGGCAGGCTTCCAGATGGCCGGTGTCGTAGATCTCCAGCTCCGGCTTGATGTCCAGCTCGGTCATGCGTCCGGCCAGCCGACGCACCGCACCCGGTGGGTTGCGAAACTCCCCGGCGCCGAAGCTCATTGAGCACGGGTTGAGCGTGGCCATCCGCGGCCGCAGCTCCACCAGCTTCGCCCGTTCTTCGAACGGCACGCTGAGGCCGACGCCGGTGGACAGCTGGATCAGGATCGGGCAGCGTTCGCCGATCAGATCCATCGTGCGTCGCGCGATATCCAGATCGGCTGTGGGCCTTTCGTATTCGTCGCGCAGGTGGATGTGGGCGACCGAGGCGCCGGCATGGTAGGCCTGCTCGACGGCGGTCGCGATTTCCTCGGGAGTGGTGGGCAGGGCCGGGTTGTCGGCCTTGGTCGCGATGGGCCCGGTCGGCGCGACCGTCAACAGGACGCTCATGACTCGCCTCCTTCGGGGTAGGCGATGGTGACCAGCAGCAGGGCTTCCTGATCCGAACGGTTGAGGATCGACCTCGTCTCCCCTGTGGCCAGGTGCACGCTGTCCAGCCGGCCCAGCATCGTCTCGCCTTCGTCGGTGCGGATCACCAACTCGCCGTCGAGGACGACATAGACGGTTTCCGCTGGGGCAGCTGCCTTTTCGGCCGAGCCGCCGGGCTGGTAGAGGGACACCCCGACCCAGAACCGCTCGGTGGGCCCGGCTTCCAGACCCTGCAAGCGTGCGGTGGACACCCGATGGTGCGCCGGGGCTGCATACGCCGGGGCATCGCTGGCGCGAGTCAGGTTCATGCTCAGGCCGCCTCACCCGTCTCGATGCGGTAGCTCCCGGTCGGGTCGACGATGGCGACCAGCCGCACGATGCAGCCGTCCCCGCCGACCCAGCGCCACGGGAACGCGGCGAAGGTGACCCGCTTCCCGGTGACCTTGTCCAGGTCGCCGCCGACATTCTCGAAGCCGTAAATGCCTTTGGATAGGATTGCCCGGTGGCAGGGCTCCCAGTCGGGGAAGTCGTCGAGCACCTTGCGTCCGGTCAGCTGTTCGTATTCCTTGGCGGCCCAGGGCAATAGACCGCCCTGCGCCTCAGCCGGGCCGTGCGGGGCGATCGCGGTGGCCAGCGGATGGTCCAGCGCCTGGGTGTCGGTGCCGACGGCCTTGACGCCTTTGGCCGCGAACCATTCGCCGGCTTCTTTGTAGAAACCCGGTGAGTAGGCGTAGTACTCGGCACTGTCGGCGTATTTGTGGTGCCAGCCGGTGTTGACGATGACGATGTCGCCGGGCCGGATCTCCGGTGTGGCGTTCTCCAAGTCCTCGGCGGTCACGACGCCCCATTTGTCCTTGGGAATCGAGACGACGACGCCGGTGCCGAAGAAGGCGCTCAGCGGGATCTCTTCGAGGAACGGCGTGCCCTCCACCACGTGCGCCGGTGCGTCGATGTGCGTCCCGGAATGCATGACGGTGGTGATCTTCTGGGTCAGCACGCGGCTTTTCGCCATCCCGTGCAGCCGTTCGATCTTGACGTCTTCAAAGTACGGCCACGCGGGCACCCCGTGTCCCCAGGGGTGTGAGAGGTCGTAGAACTCCAGTGCTGACTCGGCTTTACCGAGGGGCCAGGTGAATTCCATGGCTATGACGTCCTTTCTGTGTTGAGTTGCCGACTGATGTGCCCGGCCAACCGGGCGGCCGTTTCTTCCCGGGCGCCTTCGGGCCAGTCGAGGAATCCGCGGCCCGTGCGTGGCCCGAGGTGGCCCGCCTCGACCAGCTCGCGCAGCAGCGGGCTGGGATGCGGGTCGCTGTTGATGTTCGGGATCACCGCTTCGTGGATGGCCAGCGTCAAGTCCAGGCCGATGTAGTCGGCGTTCTCCAGGGGACCGAGGGCGGCCAGCCGCAGGCCAATCGTGTTGCGTACCACCAGGTCCACCGTCTGGGCATCGCAGATGCCCTCGGCCACCAGCGCCATGGCCTCGCGCCACAGCGCGTGCTGCAGGCGGTTGCCGATGAACCCGGCGACGTCGCGACCGACCCGCACCGGCATCTTGCCGGCCTCGGTCAGTAAAGCCAGGACCCGCTCCACGGTGTCCGGGCTGGTCCGCTCGCTGGGGATCACCTCGACCACCGGGATGAGGTCCGGCGGATTCCAGAAGTGCGTCCCGATGACCCGGGCGCCGTCCTCGACCCGCTCGGTGACGGCGCCGATGGGGAGCACGGAGGTGTTGGTGGCCAGGACTGCACCAGCCGGCGCCAGCCCGGCCAGGCGCTCGAAGAGTTCCTGCTTGACAACGAGGTTTTCGATGATGGCCTCGACAACGAGGTCCGTATTGGCCACCGCCGCAGCCAGATCGGCGGTGGCTGACACCGAACCGCTTGCCGCCCCGGTTACTTCGCGCGCCTCCGCGGCCGCGGCATCGAGGATCTCAGCGTTGGTGTCGGTGATGACGACGTCGAGTCCCGCCGATGCCAGCACACCGGCGATGCGGCGGCCCATCAGGCCGGCGCCGACGACGGTCGCCCGGGAGAAGTGATGAGAGGTCAGCATGCCGTGTAGCCCCCGTCCAGATACATCACCTGGCCGGTGTAGAAGCTGGACGCGTCGCTGAGCAGATAGATCAGGGCGCCGACGAAGTCTTCCGGTTCGGCGAAGCGGCCCAACGGAATCCGGGCGAACATGGCTTCGCGGGTGCGGCGTCCTTTTTCGTCGTCGGCATACATCCACTCGGTCAGTTCAGACCGGAAAACCGTTGGGGCCAGGGCGTTTACCCGGATACCGTCGGCACCCCACTCGGCGGCCAGCGACTTGGCCAGCAGATCGGTTCCCGCTTTGGAGGGACAGTAGGCGCTGTAGCCCGCGCTGTGTCCCAGCGCTCCGCGCACGGAGGACACCAGCACGACGCTGCCGCCCAGTCCCTGCTCGAGCATGACCCGCCCGGCGGCCTGGCTGACCAGCCAAGCGCCTCGCACGTTGGCACCCATGACCTTGTCGAAGTCCTCGACGTCCATTTCGGTGATGGGTTGGACTTGGTTCATGCCGGAGGCGACCAGCACTCCGTCCAGCCGGCCGTGACGAGCGACGGCGGCATCGACCATGGCTTGTGCGTCGGCGGGAGTTTCGGGACGGCACGGAACCAGGACGGCATCGTCGATGCCGGCGTCGCCGACCAGTTCGTCCAACCCGGCCGCGTTGCCACCGGCCAGGGTCAACCGGGCGCCCGCGTCGGCAAGCGCGCGCGCTGCGACTCGGCCGAGCGAACCGGTGGCGCCGGTGATCAAAATCGATTTGTCGCGCACGCTGAAGCGCGTCTGAATTCTGCTGATTTCCTGCTGCGTCGTCATCCGGGATCCTCACTAATTCCCACAATGCGGTTATATCTTTCCGCTATATGAGAAATAGTAAGAAGTGTTATCCGCGCATGTCAACGGCACATTCTTGTGATGTAGCTTTCTATGCCCGCATCGCGGGAGTTGACGCCTTGAAAGGGCCCAGCAGGTGTGCGTCAGCGGCGCTGAGCGGAGCGCTTCTCGCGCATGCGCACGTTGATCCGGATCGGGCTGCCTTCGAACCCGAACGTCTCGCGCAGCCGCCGCTCCAGGAACCTGCGGTAGCCGGCTTCCAGAAATCCCGTGGTGAACAGCACGAACGTGGGCGGACGGGCGGTGGCTTGAGTGGCGAACAGAATGCGGGGCTGCTTGCCGCCGCGCACCGGCGGCGGCGTTGCGGCCACCACTTCCTTGATCCAGCTGTTCAGCGGGCCGGTGGGGATGCGGGTGTCCCACGACGCCAGCGCGGTCTCCATCGCCGGCACCAGCTTCTGCACCGCTCGGCCGGTTTTCGCGGAGATGTTCACCCGCTGCGCCCAGCGCACCTGCACCAACTCGCGATCGATCTCGCGGTCGAGTAGGTCGCGCCGGTCCTCGTCGACGAGGTCCCACTTGTTGTAGGCGATCACCAGCGCGCGCCCGGCCTCGATCACCATCGACAGCACCCGCAGGTCCTGTTCGGTGAGTGGCTGCGAGGCGTCGATCAGGATGATCACCACCTCCGCGACGTCGATGGCGCCCCGGGTTCGCACCGAGGCGTAGAACTCATGACCGCTGGCCTGTCCAACCTTGCGCCGCAGACCCGCGGTGTCGACGAACCGCCACACCTTGCCGCCCAGCTCGATCAGCGAGTCCACCGGATCGACCGTGGTTCCGGCGACGTCGTGAACCACCGACCGCTGATCACCGGCCAGCTTGTTCAGCAGTGAGCTCTTGCCGACGTTGGGCTTACCGACCAGGGCGACCCGGCGCGGACCCCCGCCGCTCGAGGCCACTTCGGAAACCTCGGGCACCGCGGCCAGCACCGCGTCGAGGAGCTCGCCCACGCCGCGCCCGTGCATGGCACTGATCGCATACGGCTCGCCCAGACCCAGCGACCAGAGCTCGGCGGCGTCGGATTCGGCCCGCTCACTGTCAACCTTGTTGGCGGCCAGGAACACCGGCTTGCCGGAGCGCAGCAAAATGCGGGCGGCGGCCTCATCGGCCGCGGTGGCACCGACGGTGGCGTCGACCACCAGGATCACCGCATCGGCGGTGCGCATGGCCACCGAGGCCTGCTCGGCCACCAGCTGCTGCAGCCCCTTGGCGTCGGGTTCCCAGCCCCCGGTGTCCTGCACGACGAACCGGCGGCCGGTCCACAACGCGTCGTAGGACACCCGGTCCCGGGTGACGCCCGGGACGTCCTGTACCACCGCCTCGCGCCGTCCGATGATCCGGTTGACCAGGGTCGACTTACCGACGTTGGGCCGCCCGACGATCGCCACGACCGGCGCCGGGCCGGCCTCCGTCAGGTCATCGGAGTCGAAATCTGTTAATTCCCAGTCGCTTTCGTCGGACCAGGTACCGTCCTCGGTCATCGCACCGCCCCACTTCGCTGTGTGACCAGCTCCTGCAGGTGAGCGATCACCTCGGCTTCGGTCATGTCGCTGGTGTCGACGACAATCGCATCCGGTGCGGCACGCAGCGGCGACACCGCACGGGTCGAGTCGAGGTGGTCGCGGCGGCGCACATCGGCCAGGACGGCCTCGTAGTCATCGGCCAGTCCCGCCCGGATGTTCTGAGCGTTGCGGCGATGCGCGCGCGTCTCGGCGGAGGCGGTGAGGAAGATCTTGACCGGCGCGTCGGGGAAGACCACCGTCCCGATGTCACGCCCCTCGACGACGATTGTGCCCGGGCCGTCGGCCATCTGGCGCTGGATGTCGACCAGGCGGGTACGCACCGACGGTACCGCCGACACGGCGGACACCGCCCGGGTGACGTCATCGCCGCGGATCTCGGCGGAAACGTCTTGTCCGGCAAGTGAAAAGCTGCTCGCGTCGGGGTCATAGCCCACCGACAGCTCAACCGTGGCAGCGGCCTCGCTCACCGACGCGGCGTCGGCGGGGTCGATTCCGGCGCGCAGCACCGCCAGCGTCACCATCCGGTACATCGCCCCCGTGTCCAGAAACCGAGCCGCCAGTCCGCGCGCCAATCCCCTTGATACCGAGGACTTTCCGGTGCCCGCGGGACCGTCGATCGCCACAACCATCCCGCTCACAACCCCACCGCCTTGTACAGTTGCCCGATCTCGTCGTGCCGCAGGGCCCGCACCGAGCCCGGGCGCTGCTTGCCCAGGGTGACCGCGCCAATGTCGGTGCGCACCAACGCTTCGACGGGAAAGCCGACCGCCGCGAGCAGCCGGCGGACGATCCGGTTGCGGCCCTCGTGCAATGTCACCCGCACCAACGATTTGCCGGGAATCGAGTCCACCACCGCGAAATCGTCCAGCCGTACCGGGCCGTCGTCCAATTCGATCCCGGCCCGCAGCTGCTTACCCAGGCCGCGCGGCACCGCACCGGTCACGGTGGCGAGGTAGGTCTTGGGCACCTCGTGGGAAGGGTGCATCAACCGGTGCGCCAATTCCCCGTCGTTGGTCAGCAGGATCAGCCCCTCGGTGTCGGCGTCCAGCCGGCCCACGTGGAATAACTTCTTGTTACCGCGGACTTTCCGCTCGATCAGGTCCCCGATGCACGGCCGGCCACGATCGTCGGACATGGTCGAATGCATGCCGCGCGGCTTGTTCAGCGCCAAATAGACCAACGAATCGTCCAGCACCACCCGGGCCCCGTCGACGCGGATCACCGACACGTCCGGGTCGACCCGGGTGCCCAGCTCGGTCACCACCTGACCGTCGACCTCGACGCGGCCCTCGATGATCAACTTCTCCGCTGCCCGGCGCGAAGCAATCCCGGCCTGCGACAACACCTTCTGCAGCCGGGTCCCCCGCTGCTCGTCGGATTCGACCATCAGTCGTGATCCACGTCGAAGGTCAGTGGCTGATCGGAGACCCGGCCCCCGTTGAGTTTGATGAAACGTGGCTCGCTGTCCAGGGTTTCGCTGAGGTCGTCGATCGTGTCCACATCGGGCAACAGCGGCGCGATGTCGGGCAATTCGGAGAGCGACGTCAATCCCAGCCGCTCCAGGAAAAGCTCGGTGGTGGCGAAAGTGACTGCGCCGCTGTCCTCGTCGTTACCGACCTCCGTGATCAGCCCGCGCGCCAACAGGGTTCGCATCACGGCGTCCACGTTGACACCTCGGACCGCACTCACCCGTGCCCGCGTCACCGGCTGGCGGTAGGCCACCACCGCGAGCGTTTCCAGCGCGGCCCGGGTGAGCTTGCTTCGCGCACCGTCCAACAACAGTTTCTCGACGTAGGGCGCGAATCGCGCCCGGGTGTACAGCCGCCAACCTTCGCTTGTCTGGCGCAAGTCGATGCCGCTGTCGCGCTCGGTCAGTTCGTCGGCCATCAGGCGCAGCTTGGCCGCGACCCGGTAGACCGGCTGCTCGGTGGCCGACGCCAGCGCCTCCGCGGTCACCGGGGTGTCCACCACCAGCAGCAGCGATTCGAGCACGCGGCCGAGCTCGTCGGGCTCCATCTCGGCGGGTTCGGCGATATCCGGGATGCCAGCATCCAGCTCGCCCTCGGGCGGCAGTTGGGTCATCTACTGATCTCGCACTTCTAGCAACGATTCGCTCGCTGGCCGTTCCCCGGTCCATGAAACCTGGAGCACGCCAAGGGGCTCGGACTGGTCGAATGCTACAGCCCGGGACCGATACAGTTCGAGCAGCGCAAGGAAGCGCCCGACGATCTCGACCGGCACGGTGCAGTCGGCCACCAGCTCCGAGAACGAGGCCCACTGGCCGCTGCCCCGCCCTTCCAGCATCCGCAGGATGTGCCGGGCCTGCTCGGGCACCGACACCGGCTCGACGTGCAGGTGCCCGAGGCCGACCGTGGGAACCGGGCGCGGGGTGAAGGCGATCGCGGCGATCTCGGCGAACCGCTGGGCGTCGACCCCGATCATCACCTCGGGCAGCAGGCCCTCGAAGCGCTCCTCCAACGCGACCGAGCGGGGATAGCTGCGCAGCGCGGTGGCCTCGAGCTCGGCGAACATCTCGGCGACGTGCTTGAAGGCCCGGTATTGCAGCAGCCGCGCAAACAGCAGGTCGCGCACCTCGAGCAGTGCCAGGTCCTCCTCGTCGTCGACCTGGCCGGTGGGCAGCAGGCGGGCGGCCTTGAGGTCCAGCAAGGTGGCCGCGACCACCAGGAAGGCCGTGGTCTCCTCCAGGTCCAATTGCGCGCCGATGGCTTTCGTATAGGCGATGAAGTCATCGGTTACCTGGTGCAACGCCACCTCGGTGACGTCGAGCCGATGGGCGAAGATGAGCTGCAGGAGCAGGTCGAACGGTCCCTCGAAGTTGGTCAGCCGGACCTGAAACCCGTTCTCGGATGCCGCCGGACTCTCGGGGCCGCTCACACGCCGAATCGGTCGATGAACTCGCGCGCCAGTGAGCGGTACGCGAGCGCTCCCGCGGACCGGGGCGCCCACGTGGTGATGGGTTCGCCGGCGACGCTGGTCTCCGGGAAGCGGACGGTGCGGGTGATCACGGTGTCGAACACTAAATCACCGAAGCGTTCGACGACGCGGGCCATCACCTCACGCGAGTTCACGGTGCGCGGGTCGTACCGGGTGATCAGGATGCCGCTGATGTCCAGTTTGGGGTTCAAGCGGTCGCGCACCTTGTCGACCGTGTCGGTGAGCAGCGCCAGGCCGCGCAGCGAGAAGAACTCGCACTCGGTGGGAATGACGACGCCCTCGGCGCAGGCCAGGCCGTTGACGGTGAGCAGTCCGAGCGACGGCTGGCAGTCGATCAGCACGTAGTCGTAGCGGTCCAGCACCGGATACAGGGCCCGGGCCAGCGTCTGCTCGCGCCCGACCTCGTTCACCAGCTGGATCTCCGCCGCCGACAGGTCGATGTTGCTGGGCACCAGATCCAGATTCTTGACCCGGGTGTGCAGCAGCACGTCGTCGATCGATACCCGCGACTCCACCAGCACGTTGTGGATCGTCTTTTCCAGCTCGTAGTGCGGGACGCCGAGGCCGGCGGACAGCGCGCCCTGGGGGTCCATATCGACCAGCAACACCCGCCGGCCGTACTCGGCCAGCGCGGCGCCCAGGTTGATCGTCGACGTGGTCTTGCCGACCCCACCCTTCTGGTTGCACATCGCGACGACCTTGGCCGGGCCGTGGCTCGACAGTGGCTTGGGTTCGGGAATCGCCCGCGGCGGCCGGCCGGTCAGGCCGATCTCTGGACCGGTGCCGGGAGGGTCGGTCATGCCCGGTCGCGGTGGGTGGTGACGGGCGTCAGCGTGGACATTGCAGGAAAGTCTAACGGCTCGCCTTGCCTGGACCGGGAGACCCGCGGGCAACGTTTCCGGGCGACGTCGGCTCAGGTCCAGTAGAGGGTGCGGGCCGCAGGCAGCGTCGCGGTGAGTTCGGCCTCGAACCAGGACCGCAGCTCGGCCATGGTCTCTTTGGGGTAGACGTACTTCGCCGACCCGAACTTGCCGAATTTACGGGTCCGCGCGGATTCGTCCATCTCGAGCTTGGTCCGCGGATACCAGCCCAGCAACACGTCGCGGCTGCCTGCGGTGAAGCGGTGGGTGATGCATTCCACGGTGAGGTCGAGGTCGGGTATGTCGGCCACCGCGTCGGCGACGTCCCGCAGCAGGCGTCCGTAGCCGTCTCGCCACCCCGGAATCGGCATGATCGGGGCAATGGTCAGGCCGACCCGGTATCCGGCTGACGCCAGCGCGCGCAACGCGCCGATGCGCCGTGGCAGCCGCGCGGTGCCGCCCTCGAACCGGCCGGCGACGTCGTCGGCGTTCACCGAGACCCGCACCCGGGTGGCGCCGTGGTGGGGCAATGTGAGTAGCGGTGCGACGTCGTCGAACTTGGTGGTGAAGCGCAGCCCGACCGGCGCGGGCCAGTCATGGGTGCCGACGTGGGCGATCGTGGCGGACAGCGAGCCGGTCAGATGCTCGATGGCCAGCGGATCGGTGTAGCAGGAGGCCTCGAAGGTGGTGCCCTCGTCGGCCCGCGCGGCCGATGCCGAGGTGATGGTGCCACGGCCGACATGGTCGTCCATCCCCGCCAAGATCTCGGGCAGGTTCGCATACACGCGGGTGATGGGCGGCCCGGACAGCGAGCCGGCGAGGTAGCAGTACTGGCAGTGGGCGGGGCAGCCTTCGGCGAGATCGATCCGCCAGTCGGCGCTGGGCGGAATCGGCTGCAGCCGGCGCTTGCTCGGCGGCGCGATCACGACGGCGAGGGTGCGCTTGGCCAGTGCGTAGGACGCGCGGTCGTTGTCGGCACGCAGCGGCGGGAGCCGGTCGCCTTTGAGGATCTCGATGTCGGCGACTCCGGCAGCTTCGCAGCGCGTCACAATGTTTGCGCCATGTGGCTGTTCGGCTGCCGAGCGGGTGACCAACACCCGCGACGGTGTCCAAAGTGTCGGTGATTCAACCGCATTCGATGTTTTCGCCAGAGCTGTCATCGTCTTGTTCAACACCCTGCCGGAGCGCGCGATTCCCCGGGCCTATGGTGTGGACATGGATCTGAAGCGACGCATACCCCTGCTGCGGTGGTCGGTGTGGCGGATGGCCACCGGGGCGCGCAACATCACCAAGACCGGCCAGATCGGTGACGGACGCGAGGCGGCGGCTGTCGACTACGTGGTGAAGCACGCGCGGGCCGGTGACATCGACGACGTGCTGGCCACCATCGACAAGTTCGCGTACGAGAAGTCGATGCTGATCAACGTCGGCGACGAGAAGGGCCGGCTCCTCGACGCCGCGGTGCGGCGCGCCGATCCGTCGCTCGCGCTGGAGCTCGGAACCTACGTCGGTTACGGCGCCCTGCGGATTGCGCGGGCCGCTCCGAATGCCAAGGTGTTCTCCGTCGAGCTCGCCGAGGCGAACGCCGTCAATGCCCGGCGGATCTGGAGTCATGCGGGTGTGGCCGACCGCGTGACGTGTGTGGTCGGCACCATCGGCGACGGCGGCCGCACCTTGGACGCGTTGGCAAGTGATCACGGATTCGCCTCTGGCGCAGTCGATTTCCTTTTTCTGGATCACGACAAAGACGCCTATCTGGACGATTTGAAGAGCATCTTGGACCGCGGGTGGCTGCGCCGGGGTTCGATCGCCGTCGCCGACAATGTCCGGGTGCCGGGCGCGCCGCAGTACCGCGCTTATATGCGCGAGCACCAGGGCGCGACGTGGAACACGGTCGAGCACAAGACGCATCTCGAGTACCAGTCGATGGTGTCCGACCTGGTGCTGGAGTCGGAGTACCTGGGCTAGGTGGCCCGCGGGTGGGCGCCGGCCCAGACCTCGCGCAGGGCGTGCACGGTGACCAGGGTGTAGATCTGCGTGGTGGTCACCGAGGCGTGACCCAGCAACTCCTGCACCACCCGCACGTCGGCGCCGCCCTCCAGCAGGTGCGTGGCGAAGGAGTGCCGCAGCATGTGCGGTGACACCCCCGAAGTGATGCCGGCGCGTTCGGCCGCGTCCTGCAGCACCTGCCAGGCGCTCTGGCGCGACAGGCGACCGCCCCGGGCATTGAGGAAGATCGCGGGCGTGCCACGGCCCCGTCGGGCCAGGTCCGGACGGCCGCGGACCAGGTAGGCATCGAGCGCCTGGACGGCGGGGCGTCCGATGGGCACCAGGCGTTGCTTACCGCCCTTGCCGCGCAGCAACACCGACCGCGCATGGGTGTCGATGTCGTCGACGTCGAGCCCGACGGCTTCCGAGATCCGCGACCCGGTCGAGTACAACAGCTCCAGCAGGGCCCGGTTGCGCAGCGTCAGCGGACCGTCGGAGGCATCCTCGCCGCCGGCGGCCTCCAGCAGCGCCAGCACCTGGTCGACGGTCAGGCTCTTGGGCAACCGTCGGCCCGGCGTGGGCGGCCTGACCGCCCGCGCCACGTCCAGCTCGGCCAGCCCTTCGGCGGCGGCGAACCGGTGCAATCCGCGCACCGCGATCAGCGCCCGCGCCGCCGAGACCGCCGACAGCGCCACCGCACCGGATTCGGGGTCGCCGCGGCGCAGTGCCACCAGGAACTCGCTGACGTCGTTCTCACCGACCTTGGCCAGATCGTGAATTCCGCGTTCTTCCAGATGTTTTGAGTAGCGGCGCAGGTCACGGCGATAGGAGCTCAGGGTGTTGGCCGCCACGCCGCGCTCGATCGTCAAGTGGTCGAGGTAGCCCTGCAGCTGGGCGTCGAGCGTCAACGCCGCCGTCATTGCGACGCCTTACGCTTGGCGAAGGCGGTCGGCTTGTCGAGCCACGGCGTGTCCAGCGGACGCGGCACGGCGATGCCGGTGGCGACCGCGTGGGCAGCGAAAATACCGGCTATCGCAATGGAATTGACGATCTCTCCGCTGAGCGCCTTGGCTACCGCCTGGTCGAGAGGAAACCACTGCATCGTCATGTCGGCTTCTTCGTCGTGCGCCTCGGGCCGCCCGATGTCAGTGAGTCCGGTGGCCAGATAGATCCGCACCGACTCGTCGCTGTAACCGGGGGCGGTGTTGACATCCAGCAGTAGCTGCCAGGTGCGGGCGTGCAGCCCGACCTCCTCTTCGAGCTCGCGTTCGGCGGTGCGGTACGGCGCTTCGTCCGGGTCGTCCAGCAGGCCCGCCGGCAACTCCCATATCCGGCGCCGGTACGTGTGGCGATACTGGTAGACCAGTGCGATTTCGCCGTCCTCGTTCATCGCGACCACCGCCACCGCACCGTAGTGCTCGAGGACCTCCCGCTTCGCGATGTTGCCGCCCGGCATCCGGACCTCGTCCCGGCGTAACGCGAAAATCGCTCCCTGGTAGAAGGTTTCCGACGATACCTTCTCGAAATCGTGCTCAGCCACGGGTGGCGGGTTCGGCTAGCGATTGCCCTACCGCCGAGCCGTCTGCGTCGCGACGGTCGTTGCCATTGGAAGCGTGGTGCTCCGGAATTTCGGGGATTTCGACGGGCAGCAGTTCACCCGCCTTGTAGTCGATGGCCGCCTTGACGAAGGCCACGAACAACGGATGCGGCCGGGTGGGCCGGCTCTTGAGCTCGGGGTGCGCCTGGGTTCCGACGATGAACGGGTGCTGATCGGGCGGGTATTCGACGAACTCGACCAGGTGCCCGTCGGGTGACGTCCCGCTGAACCGCAGGCCGCTGGCGGCGATCCGCTCCCTGTAGGAGTTGTTGACCTCGTACCGGTGCCGATGGCGTTCGGACACCTGGGTCGCTTGATATGCCTGGGCCACAATGGAATCAGGCTCCAAGACGGCCGGATAGGCGCCCAGCCGCATCGTCCCGCCGAGATCCGCCTCGCCGGCGACGGCCTGTTCCTGGTCGGCCATGGTGGAGATGACCGGATCCGGTGTGTCCGGTTCGAACTCGGCGGAGTTCGCCTCGGTGAGGCCGACCGAGCGGGCCGCTTCGATCACGATGCACTGCAGACCGAGACACAGCCCCAGCACGGGCAGCCCACGCGCCCGCGCGTAGCGGATGGCGCCGATCTTGCCCTCGATGCCGCGGATGCCGAACCCGCCGGGGATCAGCACCGCGTGCACGTCGCCCAGCGTGTGTGCAGCACCACTGGGGGTCTCACAGTCATCCGATGCCACCCAGACGATTTCGACCTTTGCCCGGTGCTTGAAACCGCCGGCGCGCAACGCCTCACTGACTGAGAGGTAGGCATCGGATAGCTCAACATACTTGCCCACCAACGCGATTCGCACGGTGTCGTGCGGTTCGTGCACCCGGCGCAGCAGGTCGTCCCATTCGGTCCAGTCGACGTCGCGGAACGGCAGGTTGAGCCGGCGCACCACGAAGGCGTCGAGTTCCTCGCGATGCAACACCTTGGGGATGTCGTAGATCGAGGGCGCATCCGGAGTGGAGATGACGCCGTCGATGTCGACGTCGCACATCAGCGCGATTTTGTTCTTCAGCGCTTCGGGGACCTCACGATCGCAGCGCAGGATCAGCGCGTCCGGGCTGATACCGATGCTGCGCAGCGCAGCCACCGAGTGCTGGGTGGGCTTGGTCTTGAGTTCGCCGGACGGCGCCAGGTAGGGCACCAGCGAAACGTGCAGAAAGAAGACGTCCTCGCGACCCACGTAGTGGCGGACCTGGCGCGCCGCCTCCAGGAACGGCTGCGATTCGATATCGCCGACAGTGCCGCCGATCTCGGTGATGACGACGTCGGGACGGTGGCCGCTGGCGTCCGGTTCGGCCATCGCCAGGATGCGCCGCCTAATCTCGTCGGTGATGTGCGGGATCACCTGGACGGTGTCGCCCAGATACTCACCCCGGCGCTCCTTGGCGATCACCGTCGAATACACCTGTCCGGTCGTGACATTGGCTGACCCGGACAGGTCGCGGTCGAGGAAGCGCTCGTAGTGGCCGACGTCGAGGTCCGTTTCGGCGCCGTCCTCGGTGACGAAAACCTCACCGTGCTGGAACGGATTCATGGTGCCGGGGTCGACGTTCAGGTAGGGGTCGAGCTTCTGCATCGTGACGTGCAAACCGCGTGCGGTGAGCAACTGGCCGAGGCTGCTCGCCGTCAGCCCCTTGCCCAGTGATGAAGCGACCCCACCGCTGACGAAGAGGTGCTTGGTGGCGATTTGCGAATGCTTACGCAACGGGCGACCTCCGTGATGGGCAGGGCATGATGCAGGAAAATCGAACGTGCTGGGCCTGCCGACCCACGGAAACTCACCCTAACATCCACGGCGTCCCGCCGCGTCGAACACGCCCTATTGCGGAACGGTCACTGCTGTCGCCCCGTGCCCGATGCCGTAGTGACCGGGGTGTCCGCCGCCGGCCAGGTCGTGCAGGGCCAGGATCGCCGTGATCCGTCCGGGTTCGACGTCGACGTCGTCCACGGTGCTGATGGCGGCCGCCATGCCGGCATCGGCGCGGGCCACCGCGACCGCTGCGCTACCGCCGGCCGACCCGTCGCGGCCGGCCAGCACGGTGCCGGAGCCGTGGGGTGCCAGTGCGGCGGCGAATCGCGCCACGGTGACCCCCTGGTTGCCGGCGTCCGCAGGCACCGCGCCGCCGGTGACCACGATGGCGGCGTTGGCGCCCGCCAGGTGGCTGTTGGGCTGGTAGGTGATGAAGCCGGTTTCGCGCAGGGCACCCAGCACGGTGTCGCGCGCGGTGTCGTCGACGGCCGGTGCTTGAGGATTCGTGTTGACCAGCAGGGCGATGCCGAGCAGATCACCGGCCTGCGAACCCTGGTCGACCAGTTTGGTGCTCAGCTGGGTTCCGGCGGGCAGGATCGAGGAGTTGACCACTGAGCGTAGTTTTTCGCCTGAGTTGGCTTCGACGAATTCGTGCGTCAGTGACACCGTGCCGGTGACCGAGCCGCCGGCCTGCCCGACGATTTTGGACACCGCGGCCACGTCGTCGTCTCTGGCATCCGGGGTGCGGAACAGGACCACCGTCTTGCCCGCCAATGCCTCGTGCACGATGCGGCCGAGCACCTGCGCATCGAAAGTGTTTGAGGCACTGAGTTTCTCGTTCAGCTGATTGCGCTGGTCGTTGAGATTGTTGACTTGACCGGCCAGATCGCGCTTCTCATTACGCAGGCTGGACAACACGGTGTCGGAGAAGAAGCCGGAGCCCAGCACCACCCCGATGGCCAGCGCAAGGAAGACGGCGGCCAGCGAGATGGCGTGTTGGCGTAACGAGATCATCAGGGCACTTCCTAGGAGATCAGGTGCTGGATCCAGAGGGTGAAGCGGTTCCAGTACTCGACGAGCCAGTGCACTACCACGCCGTCGGTGCGGGACACCCACAGCACGACGATGATCGCGATCAGCATGGTCAGCGCGAGCAGCGCGATGGCACCGGCGGAGATGTGGTTGCGGTACAGGGTGGCAACCGCCTTGGCGTCCACCAGCTTCTCCCCCACCCGCAGCCGGGTGAGGAACGTGGACGGGTTGCTCTGCGAACGCGTCCGGTCGAAGAACGTCTCGATGTTGGCGGTGTGGCCCGCGGTGACCAGCAGCGCGGCGCCGTGATGATCGGCCAGCAACAGTGCCAGGTCGGTGGCGGAGCCGGCGGCCGGGAAAGTCATGGCCCCCACGCCGAGGTCCTGGATCCGTTCCAGACCGGCGGCGTGGCCGTCGGCGTCGGCGGGCAGCACGACCTGTGCGCCGCACTTGAGGACCTCGGCGCTGATCTGGTCGGGGTCACCGACGATCAGTTGTGGGCGGTAGCCCGCCTTGCGCAGCACGTCGGCTCCCTGGCCGACACCGACGAGGACGGGCTGATACTCCTTGATGAACGGCTTGAGGGATTTCAGATCCTCCTCGGCGCTGGGCTCCTCGGAGACGATCACCACGTGCCGGCGGCGCATGTCGACGTCGATGTCGGGGATGCCGATGCCGTCGATCAGCAGCGGGCTTTCGCTGCGGATGAACTCAATGGTGTTGCCCGCGAACGCTTCCAGGTGAGCGGCCAGCCCGCTCTTGGCCTCGCGCATCAGGTCGGCGATGTCGTGGTCGGTGCGCTCGGTGCCCCGGATCAGGCGGCGGTCCCCGGAGTAGACGCCGCCCTCGTACAGGCGGATCTTGGATCCGTCCTTGACCTTCTTGAAGATCTCGGGCCCGGTCTCGTCGATGAGGGTGACCCCGTTGTTGACCAGGACCTCAGGGCCCAGATTGGGGTAGCGGCCCGAAACCGACGGCGATGCGTTGACGACGGCGGCGATGTCAGCTTCCACCAGAGCGTCGGCGGTGATGCGGTCGAGGTCCAGGATGTCGAGGACGACGATGTCGCCGGGGCACACCCTGCGCAGCAGTCGGTCGATGTTCCGATCGACGCGGGCGGTGCCCACCAGGCCGGGCCGGACGGTGTTGCGAGTTAGAAGCGCTGACATCTTCATGGGAGCCGATTCTGTCGGCGATAGAAGGCCGAGGCGGGGAGGCGCGCCGTAACATCTGCCTCAGAAGTTATAAAGCGTCACATCTGTCACATTTGTATCGCGGGGTGATTGCGGGGGTTTGGCGCCCGCTGGGCACGACAGTGCGCAGATGTACGGGGACACGCCGGCGCGGCCGGCATTCTGTGCACGCTCGCGCCGGAAGGCGAGCGCCCGCGTTTGTACAGCGACACGCCGCTGCGAACGGCATTTTGCGGTCGCTCGCGGTAACCGAAGAGGCTCAGGCGCGATCGTTCTGCGCGGTCTCCAGCAGTTCACGCGCATGCGCGCGTCCGCTGTCGGATTCCCCCAGCCCCGCCAGCATCCGGGCCAGCTCGGCCACCCTGTCGTCGCTGGTCAGGCGCGTTACGCCGCTGGTGCCCTTAGGCCCCTGGCTGTGCACCACCAGGTGCACGTCGGCGTAGGCCGCGACCTGTGGCAGGTGCGTGACGACGATGACCTGGTGTGTGCGGGCCAGCCGGGCCAGCCGTCTGCCGATCTGCACCGCCGCATATCCGCCCACGCCGGCGTCGACCTCGTCGAACACCATCGTGGTGCCGGTGGCAGACGCGGAGAGCACCACTTCCAGCGCCAGCATCACCCGCGACAACTCGCCGCCCGAGGCGCTCTTGGCCAGCGGCAGCACCGACATGCCGCGGTGCGCGGCGAAGCCGAATTCCACCACGTCGATGCCGTCGACGCCGATCCGCGCCGATTCACCGTCCGGCAGAACCAGCGCCGACGGGTCGTGCGGATCGGCCACATCAGTGGTGACGCCGATAGTGAAATCGGCGTTGTTCATGGCGAGGCCGGCGAGCTCCGCGGTGACCTCTTTGGCCAGTTTCTTGGCGGCCTTGCGCCTGATCTTGCTGAGATCGATTGCGGCCTGGCCTAATTGGGTGCCAAGTTCATCGACCCGGCGTTCCAGCGCGGCGAGTCCTTCTTCGGACACGTCGAGTTGGGCCAGCCGGTCGCGCGAATCCTGCGCCCACTGCAGCACGCCGTCGATATCGGCGGCGTACTTGCGGGTCAGCGTGCGCAGCTGAGCCTGGCGGGCCAGTTTGGCGTCCAGCGCACTGGCATCGGTGGGCAGTGCGTCCAGGTAATCGCCCAGTTCGCCGACGGCGTCGACGACGACCGTCAGTGCGCCACCGATCTGGTCGGCCAGGGCTCGCAGCCGGGCGTCGCCCGTGGATTCCAATGCGCCCCGGGCACGCCCGAGCGCGTCGGCGGCACCGAAACCCTCGTCGGAGGAACTGGACAGCACCTCGCGCGCCGACGCTGCGGCCTCGCGCAGGGTGTCCAGTTCGGAGAGCCGGACGATGTCGGCGACCAACGCCCCGTCTTCTCCGGGCTGTGGGTCGACGGTGTCAATCTCGTTGAGCGCGAACTTGAGTCGATCGGCCTCCTGCGCGAGTTCGCGGGTCCGGTCGCGGCGGTCGGTGAGGTCACGCCGCGCCGACAGCCACGCTTCCCGCAGCTTGCGGTAGCGCTCCAGCGCGGGACCGGTTCCGGCGAACCGGTCCAGTGCGCCGCGCTGCTCGTCGGGGCGCATGAGGCGCAGCTGGTCGTTCTGGCCGTGCAGCGCGAGCAGTTGAGTAGTGAAGCCGCTCAACGACTTTGCCGGCACGCTGCGGCCGCCGAGGTAGGCGCGCGACGGCCCGTCGCGGCTGACGGTGCGCAAGGCGATCACGCTGCCGTCTTCGTCGCGCTCTGCGCCGGAGGCATCCAGGATCTCGTCTAATCCCGCGGTGACGGCGTCGTCGACATCGGAAGTGGTGAATCGACCTTCGACGACGGCACGCTCGGAGCCCGACCGTACCCGGGTCGCGTCGGCACGCGCGCCGCCGAGTAGATGCAGGCCGGTGACCACCATGGTCTTGCCGGTGCCGGTTTCACCCGTCAGCACTGTCAGGCCGCGATCGAACTCGGCCGTCGCAACGCTGATTGCCCCCAGCGCCTCGATGCGAATCTCGTTGAGCACCGGCTACTTCCCGCGCCAGCCCGTCACCGGCAACCGGAACTTGGTCACCAACCGGTCGGTGAACGGTGCGCTGTCCAGGCGCACCCACTTCACCGGTGTGACAGAACGGGTGACCTCGAGCCGACTGCCCGCCGGCACCCGCATGTCCCGACGGCCGTCGCAGAACACCAGCGCGTCATGACCATCCGCCTCGATCTCGATGGCGATGGCGGCATCGGGGCTGGTGACCATGGGCCGTCCGAATAAGGCGTGAGCGTTGTTGGGCACCACCAGAATTGCTTCCAAGTCGGGCCACAGCACCGGACCACCCGCGGAGAACGCATACGCGGTGGACCCGGTCGGCGTGGAAACCAGCACACCGTCGCAGCCGAATGTGGAGACCGGCCGGCCGTCGATTTCGACGACGACGCCGAGAACGCCGAGGCGGGGGCCTTTTTCCAGGCTGGCTTCGTTGAGCGCCCAACCCCGGTCGATGACTTCGCCGCCCTGGCGCACCACCACATCGAGGACCAGCCGGTCCTCCACCCGATAGTTCTGCGCGACAACGTGTTCGAGCACCGTGTCAATGGCCTCGGCCTCGGCTTCGGCGAGGAAGCCGATGCGGCCCAGGTTGACACCCAGCACCGGAATACCGGCGTTGCGGGCCAGCTCTGCCGCCCGCAGGAAGGTGCCGTCGCCACCCAGCACGAGTACCAGTTCGCAACCGTCCGCGGCCATCGGGTCGGCGTCGACGACCTCGATATCGACGCCCAGCACCCGCATATCGTTGGGACTCAGCCGCAACGAGCCCTTGTCGACGGCTTCGGCAGAAAGTGCCCGTAGCGCAATCCCCTTGTCTTCCAACACCTTCTCGACGCGTCGGGCGGTTTCGGTGGCTTCGTCACGGCCGGAGTGGACGACCAGCAGGATGGTACGTTCGGTCACTTCGGGCCCCCACCTGATTGCCCGACTCCTTCTCGGGGCGTGCCGCCCCGCATCGTCGTCGGGCCCCCACCTGATTGCCCGACTCCTTCTCGGGGCGTGCCGCCCCGCATCGTCGTCGGGCCCCCACCTGATTGCCCGACTCCTTCTCGGGGCGTGCCGCCCCGCATCGTCGTCGGGCCTTCACTCACTGCGCGGCGCGCCGCTTCGACAAGCTCGTCGCCGGCCAGCGCACGATCGGTCCGGGCACGCAGCCACAGAAAGTATTCGACATTGCCCGAAGGACCCGGCAGCGGGCTGGCCGTCACGTCGAGGGTGTGCCAGCCCAACTCGGCGGCACGCCGCGACACTGCGAGCACCGAATCGATGCGCAGTTGCGGGTCCTGCACCACCCCGCCGGCACCGACCTGGCCCTTCCCCACCTCAAACTGCGGCTTCACCATGGGAACGATATCGGCGTCGGGCGAAGCGCAACCAACCAGCGCGGGCAACACCGTCGCCAACGAGATGAATGACAGGTCGGCGACCACCAGGTCCACTGGGCCGCCGATCGCCTCTGGTGACAGGTCACGCACGTTGGTGCGCTCCACGACGACCACCCGCGGGTCACTGCGCAACGACCACGCCAACTGCCCGTAGCCGACGTCGGCGGCCACCACTTGGGCGGCGCCCCGATCCAACAAGACTTCGGTGAAACCGCCGGTCGAGGCTCCCGCGTCCAGGCAGCGCCGGCCCTCGACGGTGATCCCGAAGGCGTCCAGAGCGCCGATGAGTTTGTGCGCTCCCCGCGACACCCAGGAGCGTTGGCCGTCGTCGGCCACGGTGAGCGCGGCGGTGACGGCAACGGCGGTGGCCGGCTTGAGCGCCGGCAGTCCGTCGATCCGCACCCGGCCGGCCCCGATCAACTCCGCGGCCTGTTGACGGGAGCGTGCCAGGCCCCGCCGCACCAACTCGGCGTCGACGCGGGCACGCCGGGGCATGCGGGCACTCAGCCCTTCTCCGCCGACTCCAGCGCCTGCAACAGCACGTCGTGCGCCTCCGAAAGGCGGCGGGCGATGTCTTCGAGCTCCTCGAGGGACGGCCCGGTAGCGGCGTCAGCATCGTCGGGCAGCTGGGCCATCAGGGATTGGATTTCGGCGCGGATCTGCTCAGGATCGATAGTCATTGCGCTCCTACGGTAGTCACCGGCTACTCGCCGTGCATCAGGGACCAGCGGTCCAGGGCCTCGCGGGCCTGGTCGTCGCCGGCTTCGACCTGCACCGGGACGGGCGCCTCCCAGAGGGCACTCGCAACAGCGCGGACGATCGCGAGGTCGTCATCCTGGTGGTTGTCGCTCCCGGTGACCGTCGCCACCTCGTCGCGAACCTCCACCCGCCAGCCCCGCTGCGGACCCACCTTCAGCCGCGCAGCGTCCACGTGCAGCGACCTCAAGTCGTGGCCGATATAGGTGGGCCGCTGCGCGGGCTCGGCGAACACCGCATCACGCGCCGAATTCACCCCGGTGAGCACCATCAGGCTGGGCAGCTCCGCGGCGTTGGCGCCTTCGATGTCGGTATCGAGCCGGTCACCGACAACCAGCGGCGACGCGAAGTCGCCACGGCCTACGGCGTCTTTCATCAACTGCGACCCCGGCTTGCCGGCCACCTGCGGCTGCTCACCGGTGGCCGCACGCAACGCCGCGACCAGAGATCCGTTGCCCGGCAACAGACCTCGCTCGGTCGGCAGCGTCAGGTCGACATTGGCCGCAACCCACAACGCGCCGGCCCGGATGGCCAGTGCGGCCTCGGCCAGTTCGGGCCAGCTGATGGTCATGGAAAGGCCCTGAACGACGGCGTCCGGCTCGTCGTCGAACCGGCGGACCGGTTGCAGACCTGCCGCCTCGATCTCGGCGGCCAAAGCGTCGGTGCCGACAATCAGCACCTTCGCCCCCGACGGCAGTTGCGCGGCGAGCAGGTGTGCTGCGCTCTGCGCGCTGGTGACGATGTCGTCACTGTCGGCGGTGAAGCCGAGTTCGCGCAGGTGTTCGGCGACTTCGTCGGCGCTGCGCGAGGCGTTGTTGGTGACGAATAGCTTGCGGCTGTCTATCCCGTCCAGCGACTCCACCGCACCCTCGGTGGGCCGATGACCGCGAAATACCGTTCCGTCCAGGTCGAGCAGAAGGCAATCATATTGCTGCGCAATACTTTTCGACTCAGCCAAGTTCGCTGACCCGATCTTCGGCATCGGTGATGCCGTCGGTGTCGGCCGCCGCCGAACGCAGGAACCACTGCAGCGCCTCTTCGCCGCGTCCGAGTGCGAGCAGCGTTTCGGCGTAGGCATAGAACAACCGCGCGGCCGTCGAGCCGGTACGCGCCGGGTCAAGCTGCGGGGTGGACAGGATGGTCAGGGCCTGTTCGAGTTGCCCGAGGTCGGCGCGGGCGCCGGCGGCGACGATGCGCAGCTCGTCGGCGTCGTCACCGCTGAGTTCGGCCGCTTCGGGTCCGCGTGCCAGGTCGATGGCCCGCTGCGGGCGGCCGAGTCCGCGCTCACAGTCGGCGATCAATGCCAGCAACGGAGACTTGCTGCCCATCCGTCGGGCGGCACGGAATTCCGCCAGCGCCTGACCCCAGTCGCCGCAGTGATACGCGGCGATACCGACGGCCTCGCGAACCGCCGCAATCCGGCTGGCCCGAGCACGGGCCGCCCGGGCATGGCTGAGCGCTGCTTCCGGGTCTTCGTCGAGCAGGCCACCCGCGGCGACCAAATGGCGGGCGACGGCGTCGGCGGTGGCCCGGTCCAGCGTGCTCAGCTCGCGTCGCACGTCGGGCGCCAGTTGACGGGCCTCGACGTCGGCGGGAATCGGCGGTCCAACGGAGGCGGCGTCGGCGTGAGGTTGAGCCGGTCGCGCCCGGCCCGGGCCGGAGTGCCGCGGCATGCCGTTGGAGCCAGATCGCGGCCGCCGCTCGTTGCTGCGACTGCGCCTGTCATCGACCACCCGCTAGAGGTTACGGGTACCGCGTCCGCGCTCATAATCTGCGGTACCCCGGGCCTTGCCCCGAGCAGGGCCGCTACCAGCGCATTTCACGACTGTTCATACATCGCCCAACGCTCACTGCACAGCATGAGCCCATGGCTTTCGTGAACGTGCTTCCTGAATTGGTGGCGACGGCCGCCTCGGATCTGGCCGGCATCGGCTCGGCGGTTGGTGCCGCCAACCTCGCCGCCGTCTTGCCGACGACGGCGCTGGCGGCGGCAGGCACCGATGAGGTGTCGGCGGCGATTGCGGCGTTGTTCGGCGCCCATGCCCGCGACTATCAGGCGATCGGTGCGCGGGTGGCGGGCCTGCAGGAGCAGTTCGTGGCCTCGTTGCAGGCGGCCGGGAGCGCCTATGCCGCCGCCGAAGCCGCTGCCGCCCACCCTCTGCAATCGCTGCTGGATGCCGTCAACGCCCCCTCGGTTGCGCTGACCGGACGCGCCCTGATCGGCGACGGCGCCGACGCCACCACCCCCGGCGGCAACGGCGGCAGTGGCGGCTGGCTCTACGGCAACGGCGGCAACGGCGCCCCCGGAGCTCTAGGACAAACCGGCGGTAACGGCGGAGCCGCCGGCTTGATCGGCAACGGCGGCGCCGGAGCGTCCGGCGGCACCTCGGCAACCGGCGGCAACGGCGGAGCCGGCGGCTGGCTCTCGGGCAACGGCGGCGCCGGCGGCAACGGGGGCAGCGGCAGCGACTCCAGCGCTCTCGGTGGCCACGGCGGCGCCGGCGGGAGCGGCGGCAACGGCGGGGCGGCCGGCTTCTTCGGCAGCGGCGGAGTGGGAGGTGACGGCGGCACCGGTGGCCACACCACCGGTCTGGCCGGACAAGGCGGTGCCGGTGGCGCGGCCGGCAATGGCGGAAACGCCGGCTACCTGGGCAGCGGCGGCGTCGGCGGAAACGGCGGGACCGGCGGCACCGGCAGCACCGGCGGCAACGGAGGCACCGCCGGCAACGGTGGCACCGGCGGCAGCCTTTACGGCAACGGCGGCAGCGGCGGCCTCGGCGGCGACGGGGGCAGTGGCTTCGGCATAGGCGGCACTGGCGGCAGCGGTGGCCAAGGCGGCGCGACTGGACTGCTGGGCAACGGCGGCAACGGCGGAAACGCCGGCAGCGGCGCCAACGGGCTCGAAGCCAACACCGGCGGCACCGGCGGCAGCGGCGGTACCGGCGGCATCCTCTACGGCGACGGCGGCAACGGCGGAAACGGCGGTGGTGCAACACTTTTCGGCGGACACGGTGGCCAGGGCGGCAGCGGCGGATCAGCACGCGCCATCGGCAACGGCGGTGGCGGCGGCAGCGCCGGCACCGGCGCCACCGGCGGCTCCGGTGGCAACGGCGGCCAACTCTTCGGCAACGGCGGCTCGGGTGGACAAGGCGGCGCGGCCTTAGCCGCCACCAACTTCATCACCACCACTCCCGCCATCGACCCCGGCCAGGGCGGCAACGGCGGCAATGCCCCAGGGCTGATCGGCAACGGCGGCAACGGCGGCCAGGGCGGCGCCGGCTGGAGCGCGGCAAACGGCGTCAACGTGACACCGGCATTCCCGAACGATTCGGTGCAACCGAACGGCAGTGGACTCACCGGGACCGCCGGTGGACCCGGCCAGAACGGCGGCACCGGCGGCAGCGGCGCCGATGGCACCAACGGCAACGGTTTCACCGTCAACGCCGGCCGAGGCGGCGACGGCGGGGCGGCCGGGCCAGGCGGCGCCAACGGCGGCGACGGCGGGAACGGTGGGAACGTCAATAACCCCGACGACCCGCTGGCCTACAGCACTTATGCGGGCGACGGCGGCAATGGAGCACCAGGCAGCGGACCCGGCGGCTCGGGCGGCAACGGCGGTAACGGCGGCTTCGCGGTGGGAGACGAGACCAACAACTACGGCGGTAGCGGTGGCCGGGGCGGTGACGGCGCTTCCGGCGAGACCCCGCCAGTCAACGGCGGCGCGGGCGGCGCCGGCGGCAATGGCGGTAATGCAGGGCTGTTGATCGGCAACGGCGGAGCCGGTGGCCAGGGCGGTATCGGAGGCCTCGGTGGTGCCGGTGACCACGGCGGCAACGGCGGTAACGGAGGCGCCGGCGGCCATTCGGACAGCGCCCATTTCGGCAGCATCTCCGGTTCGGGAGGTGACGGCGGAACCGGCGGAAGCGGAGGTTTCGGCGGCACCGGCGGGCAGGGCGGCGTCGGCGGCAACGGTGGCGCCGGCGGGAAACTCATCGGCTTCGGCGGTGCCGGTGGCGACGCCGGTACGGGCGGAGCAGGTGGCGCCGGCGGTGACGGCGGCGCGGGCGGACACGGCGGCAACGGTGCCACCGCTACCGGTGGCTCGGACAACACCGCCGGCAACGGCGGGGACGGTGGCGACGGCGGCCAGGGCGGCCAGGGCGGCAAGGGTGGCGCCGGGGGTCAGCAGGGCGGCGCCGGTGGGGCCGGCGGGCTATTCGGCGGTGCCGGCCGAAACGGTGGTGCGGGTGCGGGAGGAGTGGGAGGCCAGGGCGGTGCCGGCGGTACCACGGTCGGCAACGGCGGCGCCCGCGGCGAGGCCTCGGGCGGCAACATCGACAACGTGCCCGGCACCCCTGGCAATGCCGGCAAGGCCGGTGGCGCGGGAATCGCCGGGATCAACGGATGACCGGTCCGATGACCGAACTGATCGCGGCACCGCAGCTCATATCCGCCGCCGCAACGGATTTGACGAGAATCGGTTCGATTGTCAACGACGCCAACGCTTTTGCCGCGACCCGGACGACGGCGCTGGCGGCTGCGGGCACCGATGAGGTGTCGGTGGCGGTGGCGGCGTTGTTCGGCAGCCATGCGCGGGACTATCAGGTGATCGGTGCGCGGGTGGCGGGCCTGCAGGAGCAGTTCGTCGCGTCGTTGCAGGCGGCCGGGAGCGCCTATGCCGCCGCCGAAGCCACCGCGGCCAACCCCCTGCAATCGCTGCTCGATGCCGTCAACGCCCCCTCGCTGGCGCTGACCGGCCGCGCCCTGATCGGCGACGGCGCCGACGCCACCACCCCCGGCGGCAACGGCGCCAGTGGCGGCTGGCTCTACGGCAACGGCGGCAACGGCGCCCCCGGCATCGCCGGGCAAGCCGGCGGCAACGGCGGAGCCGCCGGACTGATCGGCACCGGCGGCACCGGCGGAGCCTCGGCCAGCGGCGGCAACGGCGGCGCCGGCGGCTGGCTCTACGGCAACGGCGGCACCGGCGGCGCGGGCGGCAACGGCCTCCTCGACCCCAACTACGGCATCGTCGGCCCCGGCGGCACCGGCGGCGCCGGCGGCAACGCCGGACTCATCGGCACCGGCGGGGCCGGCGGCAGCGGCGGCACCACCGCGGGCTTCTTGTTTCCCGCCGGCAACGGCGGCACCGGCGGCACCGGCGGCAGCCTCTACGGCGACGGCGGCACCGGCGGCCAAGGCGGCCACGGCCTCTACGCCTCCCCCAACCCCGGCGGGCTCTACGACTTCCCCCACATCACCCCCGGCCAGGGCGGCACCGGCGGCAACGCCCCAGGACTCATCGGCAACGGCGGCAACGGCGGCCAAGGCGGCACCGGCTGGCACGGCACCGACGCCGTCGCACGCACGACGACCGACGCCGCACCGGCCGGCACCTCGATCAGTCCCGTCACGACCACTTCGGCGACGCCCCTCACCGGAGCCAACGGCGGCCCCGGCGGGATGGGCTCTCCGACACTCAATGGTGGCGACGGCGGCAGTGGCGGCTCGGTGACATCCACGTCGGCGGGCCCGACCGGAGGCGCCGGCGGCACCGGCGGCAACGGCTCCAGCGGCGGTGCCGGCGGTAACGGCGGGTCTGCTACCGGCACGGATGCCGGCAGCTACGCGTTCGGCGGCAGAGGCGGTAACGGCGGTGACGCGGTCGGTGCGAGCGGCACCGGCGGAAACGGCGGAGCGGGCGGCGGGGCCGACGCTTCCAGTGCGGGCTTCGCGTACGCGGGCGTCGGAGGAAACGGTGGTCACGGCGGCGTCGGGTCGGCGGGCGGTGACGGTGGCGCGGGCGGTGTCGGGGGTAACGGTGGTAACGCCGGCCTGATCTTCGGTAGCGGTGGGCACGGCGGCATCGGCGGTACCGGCGGCCTCGGCGGATCAGGTACTCCCGGCGGCGCGGGCGGTGGCGGCGGCAATGGCGGAAATGCCCACGGCGGCTTCGGATCTCAGGGATATCCCGTCGGGAGCGGCAGCAGCACCTCGGGTGGGGACGGCGGCGACGGCGGCGACGGCGGCGCATCCGGCAGGGGCGGTGTCGGCGGCACCGGCGGCAACGGTGGCAATGGGGCCAAGTTCATCGGCTTCGGCGGCAATGCGGCGATGCGGGCACCGGGGGCGGCGGCGGAGTCGGCGCCGCGGGCGGTGCCGGCGGTGACGCCGGACACGGCGGCAACGCCAACGGCGGGTTCTCGGTCCTGGGCGGCTCCGGCGGAACCGGCGGTGACGGAGGAGCCGGCAGCGACGGCGGTGCAGGCGGTCACGGCGGAACGGCAGGTGGCGCTGGCGGTCAGGGCGGGCTGATCGGCAGCGCGGGCAATGCGGGCGGCGCCGGGGCCGGCGGGCAGGGCGGTGCCGGCGGCTCGGGCGGCGCCGGAGGCAACGCAGGGGCAAGCGGCTCGGGTCTGGGCGGCTCCATCGGACGCCTCGGGCAGGCCGGCAATAACGGACTCCCCGGAGACGACGGCTAGCGGTTACCGCAGCCGACGCGAGACATGTCCTGACCAGTAGGAGGAATTTCAGTGCTTTTCGTGAGCGTGCTTCCCGATCTGGTGTCGGTGGCTGCCGCTGATCTGGCCGGAATCGGTGTATCGATCAGTTCCGCCAATTCGGCCGCCGTCGTGCCGACGACGGCGCTGGCGGCGGCGGGCACTGATGAGGTGTCGGCGGCGGTGGCGGCGTTGTTCGATAGCCATGCGCGGGACTATCAGGTGATCGGTGCGCGGGTGGCGGGTCTGCAGGAGCAGTTCGTCGCGTCGTTGCAGGCGGGCGGGGGCGCCTTTGCCGCCGCCGAAGCTGCCGCCGCCAACCCCCTGCAATCGCTGCTTGATGCCGTCAACGCCCCGTCGGTGGCGCTGACCGGCCGCGCCCTGATCGGCGACGGCGCCGACGCCAACAACCCCGGCGGCAACGGCGCCAGCGGCGGCTGGCTCTACGGCAACGGCGGCAACGGCGCCCCCGGCATCGCCGGGCAAGCCGGCGGCAACGGCGGAGCCGCCGGACTGATCGGCACCGGCGGCGCCGGGGGCACCGGCGGCGCCTCGGCCAGCGGCGGCACCGGCGGCGCCGGCGGCTGGCTCTACGGCACCGGCGGCAGCGGCGGCGCTGGCGGCAACGGCCTCCTCGACCCCAACTACGGCATCGTCGGCCCCGGCGGCACCGGCGGCGCCGGCGGCAACGCCGGACTCATCGGCACCGGCGGAACCGGCGGCAGCGGCGGCACCACCGCGGGCTTCTTGTTCTCCGCCGGCAACGGCGGCACCGGCGGCACCGGCGGCAGCCTCTACGGCGACGGCGGCACCGGCGGCGCCGGCGGCGACGGCGGCACCCTGCTACGCGGCGGGGCTGCCGGCACCGGCGGCGCGGCCGGCCTGATCGGCAACGGCGGCACCGGCGGACTCGGCGGCCCCGGCAGCACCGGTGGCACCGGCGGCCAGGGCGGCCACCTCTACGGCGACGGCGGCACCGGCGGCCAAGGCGGCCACGGCCTCTACGCCTCCCCCAACCCCGGCGGGCTCTACGACTTCCCCCACATCACCCCCGGCCAGGGCGGCACCGGCGGCAACGCCCCAGGACTCATCGGCAACGGCGGCAACGGCGGCCAAGGAGGCACCGGCTGGCACGGCACCGACGCCGTCGGCGCCCATGCCACGGGCTCGGCAACCAGCGGCGCTCCGGGCAGCGGACAACCGGGCGAGACAGGCGGTTCCGGTCTGAATGGCGGCGCCGGCGGCTCGGGCGCGAACCTGCATACCGACAATGGCACCGCCCCCGGCGGCGGCAACGGCGGTGACGGCGCCAACGGCGGTGATGGCGGCGACGGCGGCGGTGCCAGCGGCGCGCCCGCGATCACTGCGACCGTGCAGGGCGGCAACGGCGGTACCGGAGGAAATGCGCTGGGCAATGGCGGTAGCGGCGGTCATGGCGGTGACGGCGGATCGGCGACGGATGTCGATGGCCACGGCACCGCGGCCGCGGGCCTGGGAGGTAGAGGCGGTAACGGCGCCAACGGCATCGGGTCTGGCGCCGACGGCGGAAACGGTGGCCTCGGCGGAAACGGCGGGAACGCCGCTCAACTCTTCGGCAACGGGGGTCGCGGCGGTGCCGGCGGTACCGGCGGCGGCGGCGGAGCCGCACTCTCCGGTGGCAACGGCGGCAGCGGCGGCAACGGCGGTACGGCAACCGGCGACTGGGTCGCCCAGGGATGGCCCAACCATCAGACGAACGTTTCCGGTGGTGCCGGCGGCGACGGAGGTGACGCCTCTGGCACCGGCGGTCATGGCGGCAACGGGGGTAACGGCGGCAATGGGGGCAACGGCGCGAAATTCATCGGGTCCGGCGGTGCCGGCGGAAACGCGGGCACCGGAGGCGTCGGTGGTGCGGGCGGCCAGGGCGGCAACGGTGGAACGGGCGGCCATGGCGGCAACGCCGTCGGCGATCCCAGCTCTTCACCCTTCATCTTCGGCGGCGATGGCGGTGATGGCGGCAACGGCGGCAGCGGCAGCGACGGGGGCGACGGCGGCGCCGGTGGCACCAACGGCGGGACCGGCGGCCTGGGTGGCATGTTCGGCGGCAAGGGTGCACAGGGGACCGCGGGCGTAGGAGGGGCGGCCGGTGCAGCGGGCGCGGCCGGAACGCCCGGAGCCGGGGGGCTCGCGGGAACCGACAACGGTGCACATGCTTCGTTCGCCGTCAGTGGAGATCCGGGCGTGTCCGGGACTGCCGGGCAGGCCGGCGATCCTGGCTAGCCCCGGCTAACCCGTCAGGCCTGTAGCCGGTGCGGCAGCATCGGCGCGATCAACGCCGGACAGTACGTCGCGATCGCGACGATGGTGAACGCGGCGGCCCGATCCCGCGGCAGGCCGTTGAGCTGCGCCATCTCCGAGACGATGGCGTCGAAAGATCCACCGGGCGACAGCGCCTTGGGACATACCGTGCGGCCAAGAGCTACCGCAGTGGAGGGCTCGCTGTAGGTAACACCCGCATTGTTCAGCGCATTGAGAAATGCGTTGCCCAACATGTCGGCATGGATCGGCGCCGCCACCGTGGCCGACACTCCGAACACGCCTGCGGCCAGAGCCAGCAGTCTGAAGGCGATCGCGGGTGCGGTCATCGTGACAACAGTGCTCAACGACTGTCACAACCGCAACACGGTGAGATAAAGGTTTGCCCACTAGCGCGTTTCGATCCCGGCTCCCGGCAGCGAGCGGGCTAGCGCGGCCGCTGTCCCCCGTTCGGTGGACAGGACGCTCGTGCCGACAGCGGAAACGGATCTCCGCCGTCGATCGGCCGGCAGTGGGATACCGCGGTGGGCGCGCACAACCAAGAATTGTTCACGTACGAAATCACAACTACGAGAGGAACGTCGCATGGCCTATGAGACCCTGTTCTGCGAGACCGAGTGCGCCTACACCATTCCGTTGTTCGCAGTGAGCGACGCCGGCGAGTGACTGACTACCAGCGGGGTCTCATCGCCCTCCCCTCCCCCTCCCCTCGCGGTGAGATCCCGCTGGATTTTCATGCCCAACGCGACCGAATGCCCTCCATTGATGCCCTTACTCAGTAGCGTGAAGCCCATGCCGGAAATGCCGGGCCGCGGCACTGCACAAATCAGTGGCCCAGATTGGTCACATTGGCCCACACGGGTATTGGGTCACGCTGACCCGCTCAAGATCGGCCACCACGCGGGTACCCACCGCATCATCTCGCCGGACCAGACGTGGTCGGCCATTCAGCCGCTGCTCACCGCGGCCGGCATCACCCGCGTCGCCGATCTCACCTGGCTCGACGACCTCGGAATCCCGACGGTGCAAGCGGTGCGCCCCGCATCGCTGACGTTGTCGGTGAGCCAGGGCAAAGCCACCACCTATCGGGCCGCTCAGGTGTCCGCCGCCATGGAATCCCTGGAGAATTGGCACGTCGAGAACATCTCTCCCGACCTATTGTCAACGCCCACAACGGAACTCAACGATGCATTAACGTACGACCCGGCCGATCTCAACCGGCCGGCCGGTAGTTTCTATCACCCGGGAGCCAAGCTCGACTGGATGGTCGCAACAACCCTGCTGACCGGCCGCCGCACTTGGGTGCCCTGGCTGGCCACCGTGGTGAACATCTCGGTGAACGACGCCTGGGGGCCACCGATCTTCGGCATGGACACAACGGGATTGGCCTCGGGCAACAGCTACCACGAAGCCACCCTGCACGGCCTCTACGAGATCATGGAGCGGTACGGCATGGCAGCCGCGAAGCCGGGTTCCACCCTATTCGAGGTGCCGATCGACGACGTCGTCCGCTCGGATTGCGCGGGTCTGGTCGAGATGATCCACGGTGCCGGAAGCGAACTGCAGGTCGCCCGGATGGACGTCTGGGACGACTTCTACTGCTTCGCCGCCGAGATCACCTCGCCTATGATGGAGATCCCGTTCAGCGGCAGCGGTCTACACCACGATCCGAATGTCGCTCTGTCCCGGGCCATTACCGAAGCCGCACAATCGCGCCTGACCGCGATCAGCGGAGCGCGCGAGGATCTGCCCTCAGCTATCTACCAGAGATTCGCGCGCGTGCACACCTTCGCTCCGGCCAGGAAGTCCTTGCAGCCCATGCCCGAAGCGGACCCCACGCCGTGGCACATCTCGAGTACCGACTCGCTGGGGGAACTGCTCGCCACGGCGGCGACGGCCGTGGCCACGGTGGCCGGCACCGAACCGCTCGCGGTGGTGTGCGACTTTCCCGAAGCCTGTGTACCCGTCGTCAAGGTGATCGCACCCGGCATGTCCGCGACGGTGCAGTCCCCCTTGCGCACCCCGCTGCAGGAGCACTCATGACCGCCGACGCTCGCATCGTCGTGACCGCCGGGCCCACGATCGGCACCCAGGACATTCATGCGGTGATCCCGCATGCGCAAGTGGTAACACCGATTTCATTCGGCGACGCGCTGCGCTACGGGTTGCGTCGCGGGGACACGCTGCTCATAGTCGACGGCCTCTTCTTCCAGAGCGCGTCGGTCCGGCACAAAGAACTGCTCACCCTGATGGACGACGGAGTGCGGGTAGTCGGTTCATCGAGCATGGGTGCGCTGCGGGCGGCGGAACTGCATCCGTTCGGCATGGAGGGCTACGGCTGGGTGTTCGAGGGGTACCGCGACGGCATCATCGACGCCGACGACGAAGTCGGCATGGTGCACGGCGACCCCGACGATGGCTACCCGGTCTTCGTGGACGCCCTGGTCAATATCCGCCAGACAGTCACGCAGGCAGTGAAATCCGGCGTGCTGCCGTCGGCAACGGGCGACCAGCTCATTGAGACCGCCCGCCGCACCCCTTTCACCCAGCGCACCTGGAACCGTCTGCTGGAGTCCGCCGGCGTCCCGGAAAGCGCAAGCCTGGCAAGACAATTGAAGGCCATGCGGATCGACATCAAGCACGCCGACGCGGTGCTGGCACTGCGCGAGGTGATCAGCGGCCCGAGAAGCGTGGCGGTGCGTCCCAGCCCTCCGCCCACCGTATGGTCGGAGCGTTGGCGGCAACGGTGGGCTCCGCCGACGCCTGTCGAGGTGACGCCGGGGGGAGCCGAGGTCGTCGACATCCTTGACGTCGACGTGCTTTCGCTGTTGAGCGTGTGCGCCACCGACCGGTGGGCCTACCGCCCGGCCCTGGAGCAGGTGGCCGCCTGGTACAGGAACGTGACACATCCCGGCGACGCGGGCAGCGTTCGCGACCGCGCATCCCGGGCCATCGACAGCGAACCCGACACAGGCACCTACGACGGCATCGGCGCCTACGAACGCGCCCTGGAAACCATCGCCCACCGCTACGCGATCGCCTCGGGAATCATCGATGCCTCGGGTTTCCCCGAAAGCGTTCGCGCGCACTGGCTTACCAAGGAGGAAAGCCGAGAGTTCGGCAACGACCCCATTTCGGTTTCAGCGCGCTTGACCACCCGCACCCTGTTCTTCACCCGGTCACTGCCCGCGATCCAGCACTTCCTGGAACTGCTGCGCACGGATCCCCGATTGCCCGAGTGGCGCACGATGGCCGCCCAGGCGCTGGCCCGTCGCGACGAATTGGCCAGGCAGAAACCGAATCTGAACTTGCGACGGCCCGACCCGACTCAGCTGAAGCGGTTGTTCGCCATGCGCTGGGGCACCGAAGTCGACCACATCGAACTCGCACAGCGGGGCTTGATGACCAACGACGCGTTCTACAACGCGGCCAGCCTTTTTGCCGTGGCGGCCGCGGACGACCAGCTGCCCTCGATTCAGGTCGGCATCCTGGGCGGCGCAGGCTAGACCTTTTCCACACCCGCGACGTTCCGCTTGCCGCGACGCAACACCAGCCATCGCCCGTGCAGGAAATCGGTTGGTTGTGGCGACCATTCGTCGCTGCCGACCCGATTGTTGTTGACCGACACCCCACCTTCACCGATGGTGCGCCGCGCGGCCTTCCGGCTCTCCGAAAGACCAGTGGCCACCAGCAGGTCCACGATCCCGTCGGGCTCACCGGGTTTGAGTTCCGCCACCGACGTCTCGCGCAACGCCGACGACAATGTCGCCTCGTCCAGCCGGTCCAGCTCCCCCTGCCCGAACAACGCCCCGCTGGCATGCTGGACGGCCTCGGTGGCTGCCTCGCCGTGCACCAGAGTGGTGAGTTCGGCGGCGAGCCGGCGCTGTGCGGCGCGCTGGTGGGGGCGCTCCGCGGTGGCCTGTTCCAGCTCGGCGAGTTCGTCGGCGGACAGAAAGGTGAACCAGCGCAGGTAGCGGATGACGTCCGCGTCCGCGGTGTTGACGAAGTACTGGTACCACGCGTACGGACTGGTCATCTGCGGGTCCAGCCACAGGCTGCCGCCACCGGTTGACTTGCCGAACTTCTTGCCGTCGGCAGATGTCACCAGCGGCACCGTGAGCGCATGCACTGCGGCACCGAGCTTTTGGCGCACCAGGCGGACCCCGGCGATGATGTTGCCCCACTGATCCGACCCGCCGATCTGCAGCGAGCAGCCATGCCGGCGGCGCAACTCGACGAAGTCGTTGGCCTGCAGCAGCATGTAGCTGAATTCGGTGTAGGAGATGCCCTCCCCTTCCAGGCGACGCCGCACGGTGTCGCGATCCAGCATCACGTTGACCGAGAAGTGCTTGCCGATGTCGCGCAGGAACTCGATGGCCGACAGCTCGCTGGTCCATTCCAGGTTGTTCTCGACGATCGCGCCGGTCGGCGAATCGTCGAAATCGACGAAGCGCTCCAATTGCCCGCGGATCCGCTCGGACCATTCGGCGACCGTGTCCGCTTCCTGCAGACTGCGCTCACCGACCTCGCGCGGGTCGCCGATCATGCCGGTGGCGCCGCCGGCCAGCACGATCGGGCGATGCCCGGCACGCTGGAACCGACGCAGCGCCAGCAGTGGCACCAGGTGGCCGGCGTGCAGACTCGCTGCCGTGGGGTCGAAGCCGGCGTACACGGTCATCGGTCCCTGCTGCGCCTCGGCGGCCAGCGCGTCGAGGTCGGTGGACTGCGCGATCAGTCCACGCCAGCCCAACTCGTCGAGAATCCCGGACGACTCGTTACCCATGCCTGCGATCCTTCCAGGACGGTGGACCCCCGGTACGCGCCGGATGCGTTCAGGCTGATTCCAGCCGGTTGCCCGGACCCGGCCATCGGGTAGTTTGCGGAGGGTTATGGACAACCGCTTGTTCCCGTTGGTCGTGGTGGCGATCATGCTCGCCCTGGGCCTGACGCTCACCGTGGCGGACTTTCGGCGGGCCGCCACGCTGCGCCGCCCACTGCTGGTGGCCCTGCTGTGCCAGTGCGTCCTGCTCCCGCTGCTGTGCCTGCTGGTCGCCGAGGCTCTTGACCTGGAGCCGAACCTGGCGGTCGGGCTGATGTTGATGGCGGCCACGCCCGGTGGGCTGCTCGCCAACGTGCTGAGCCACCTGGCCGACGGGGATCTGGCCCTCAACCTCACGCTGACCGCGGTAAACGCCGTGCTGTCGATCTTCGCGATACCGGCGATCCTGGCGTTGTCGATGACCTGGTTCCTCGGCGACGGCCGCTTCATCCCACTGCAGTTCGACAAGTTCCTCGGGGTGTTCGCGGTGGTGCTGATCCCCACCGCCATCGGCGTGGCGATCCGGCACCGCTTTCCCGATCTCGCGCAGCGACTGCACAAGCCGGTCCGGATCGCCGCCGCGGTGCTGCTGGTGGTCGCCGTGGCGGCGGGAATCGCCGGCGGCCGCACGACGCTGATGAAGAACTTCGGCGTGCTCAGCGTCGCCGTGGTCTCGTTCTGCGCGATCAGCTTGACGGTCGGCTACCTGGCGCCGCGGTGGATGCGGCTGGCCCCCCGCCAGGCCATCGCCGTGAGTCTGGAAATCGGTTTGCACAATGCCGTGGTGGCGATCGGCATCGCCGTGAGCCCGCAACTGCTCAACAATTCCGAAATGGCCACACCCGCGGCGGTATACGGCGTTCTTGCACCGTTGGTGGCGCTGACGTTCCTGTTCGTCGTCCGCCGGCTCGATCCCGTCTATCGGGCGGCGTCCCGCCGCGAAACCTAATCGCTGGCACCCGGGGCCGGCGCCCGCGGACTCCGCCGGTAGGCGGACACCTCCGGCCGCCCCGCCAGCCACAGCCGCCACGGCCGGTCCGCGGCCTGGCTGACCCCCACCCGCGGGCCCGCGGTCGCGGTCAGCGGTGCGCCGAGCTGCAAGGTCACCGGCCCGCGCCGGTCGAACAGGTCGATCCCGTTGTCGTCCATGGTGATTCCCAGTGCCGCGCACAGGTTTCCCGGGCCGCGCGCCAGTGCGCTGCCACGTACCGCCGCCCCGCGCCGGGCCCGCGCCGCGTCGGCACCGTCCTCGATCGCGCACGCCCGCAACAGGACGGCGGCGGCCGTGCCGTCCGGACCGCACGCGACATTGGCGCAGACGTGAATCCCGTGGCTGCGGTAGGTGTAGAGCCGCCCAGGAGGACCGAACATGACGGCGTTTCGATCCCTCATTCCCCGGTAGGAATGTGCCGCGGCATCCGGCCAGGGCCCGTCGGGGACTCCGCCGTATGCCTCCACCTCCACGACCAGCGCCGTGACGCCCCTGGCTCGCAGGGTGGCACCGAGTAGCCGATGGGCGGCCTCGACCGGATCCACCAGCAGCTCAGAAGCGCTCACCGAACCGATTCTGCCGGGCGCTTGACAACCATCGACCATCGGGCGGATATTCATCACATGATGACTTCATCGCATGATGAATTAACCGGCCCGGCCGTCAGCATCGACCACCTGCGGGTCAACCGCGGCAAACGAACTGCGCTGCATGACTTCTCCGTGCAGATCGGCCGGGGCAGCATCACCGGCCTGCTCGGCCCGTCCGGATGCGGCAAGACCACGCTGATGCGCAGCATCGTCGGCACGCAGATCGTGACGGCCGGCACCGTCACCGTGCTGGGCCACCCGGCCGGTTCGGCCGCGTTGCGCCGACGTGTCGGCTACGTGCCACAGGACCCGACCATCTACAACGACCTGCGGGTCGTCGACAACGTCCGCTATTTCGCCGCCCTGTACGGCTACGACGCGGAGGCCGCCGACTACGCCATCGAGCGGGTCGGCATGACCGATCACCGCACCGCATACTGCGGCAACGTGTCCGGCGGCCAGCGCACCCGCGTGTCCCTGGCCTGCGCGCTGGTCTGCGGACCCGAGCTGCTGATCCTCGACGAACCCACCGTCGGCCTGGATCCCGTTCTTCGCGTTGACCTTTGGTCTCAGTTCAGCGAGCTGGCGAAGAGCGGAACCACGCTGCTGGTGTCCAGTCACGTGATGGACGAAGCCAATCACTGCGGTGATCTGTTGCTGATGCGCGAAGGCCGTCTGGTCGCCCACACCACCCCGACCCAACTACGAGAGGACACGTCGTGCACGTCACTGGAGGAAGCGTTTCTGTCCATCATCCGGCGCAGCACCGAGCTCCGAGCCGGCTAGGCATCAAGGGCTTCACCGCCACCACGACGCGAATCCTGCGCCAGCTGGCCGCCGATCACCGCAGTGTGGCGATGATTCTCGTGGTGCCCGTGGTGGTGATCACGTTGATGTACTTCATGTTTCAGAACGTCCCGCACCGCCCCGGCATGCCGACGCCGTTCAACAACACCTGCCTGATCCTGCTGGGGCTCTTCCCGTTGTTCGTCATGTTCATCATCACCTCGATCACCATGCAGCGCGAACGCGCCTCCGGGACCCTGGAACGAATCCTCACCACCCCCCTGCGCCGGCTCGATCTGCTGTTGGCCTACGGCACCGCCTTCTCGGTTGCCGCGGCGGCCCAAGCCGTGGTGGCGTGCGTCGTGTCGTTCTGGTTCCTGGGGTTCCACACCGAGGGAAGTCCGTTGTGGGTCTTCGTGATTGCCGTCATCAACGCGATTCTGGGGGTGGGCCTGGGGTTGTTGTTCAGCGCCTTCGCACGCACCGAATTCCAGGCCGTGCAGTTCATCCCGCTGGTGATGGTTCCGCAGTTGCTACTGGCCGGGGTGATCGTGCCGCGCAGCGCGATGCCGACCTGGCTGCATTGGATCAGCGACGCCATGCCGGCCAGCTATGCCCTCGAGGCGCTACAGCAGGTGGGTGCGCACACCGGACTGACGGCGGTTACCGTGCGTGACATGGTTGTCGTGCTGAGCTTCGCCCTGGCGTCCCTGTGCCTGGCCGCCGTGACACTGCGACGGAGGACCCCCTGACGTGGCCGCCCGGCGTCCGGGACGGCCCGCGGGGAACTCCGACAGCCGGGACCGCATTCTGACCAGTGCCCGAGAGTTGTTCGCGGTCAACGGCTTCGACCGAACCTCGATCCGGGCCGTGGCCAAGGAAGCCGGAGTCGACGCCGCCCTGGTGCACCACTATTTCGGCACCAAGGAGCAATTGTTCGCCGCTGCGATCCACATCCCGATCGACCCGATGCAGGTGATCGGACCGTTGCTGGAAGTCCCGGTCGAAGAACTGGGGCACAAGCTGCCGTCGCTGTTGCTGCCGCTGTGGGACTCCGAACTGGGCGCCGGGCTGATCGCCACGCTGCGCTCGCTGATCTCCGGTGACGACGTAGGACTGGCGCGCTCGTTTCTGCAGGAAATCGTCGGCGGCGCGGTGGGATCGCGCGTCGACCACCCACCGGGAACGGGCAAGCTGCGCACCCAGTTCGTCGCGTCGCAGCTGATGGGCGTGGTGATGGCGCGTTACATCGTCAAGGTTGAGCCGTTCGCGTCGCTGCCCACCGAGCAGATCGTGGAGACCATCGCGCCGAACCTGCAGCGCTACCTCACCGGGGACCTGCCGGACGGCCTCACGCCGTAAGCCGGGAGTGCTCCTCGTCGTCGACGTCACGGGCCTCGTCGACCAGCAGCACCGGGATGCCGTCGTCGATGCGGTAGGCGCGGCGCAGCCTGGGGTTGTAGAGCTCCCGGCCGTCGTTCACCAGCAGAAGCGGGCCGCGGTCGGCCGGGCACACCAGGATGTTCAGCAGGGTGTCGTCAAGCATCGGCATTTACTTGCTTTCCGCTGAGCTCGGCACGGGCCGCCGGGGTCAGCTTGCGAAATTCGTGGGTGGCGGCGTCGAAGTACCATGCCTGACGCCCGGATTTCGGAATCCCGGCCGCCCGCAGGGCGCTGACGGTGGGCCGGAATGTCGCGCTCAGCGTCATCTTAGGCACCACATGCACGATGTCGGGGCCAAGCCCAACCGGCATGCCGTCGATGGCTTCGGTGAGGTCGGCCGCGGTGATCGTCGCGCCGGGCCGCAGCGTCACCGCGGACACCGCCAGCTGCCGGTCACCAACCGAAACCCCGTAGGTCACGGCCAGATCGACCGCGCTGATCAGCCCGAGCGCGTCGACGACCGGTTCCGCGTACACCATGCCCCGCACCGTGCGGATCACCGCGCCGCGGCGCCCGGCCAGCCAGAAGTCGCCGTCTTCGTCGCGGCGGAACAGGTACTCGGTGGAGATCCAGGTGTCGGCCGGAGCGAAGACCCCACGCTTGACCGATGCCGTCGGGTCGATCGGTCCGCGCGACTGGGCGAGCAGGACGCCGATCTGGTTGGTCGCCGCCACCTGCACGAAGCCGTCGTCGTTCTCCAGGATCAGGTCGTTCTCGGGGTCGTACGCGCCGAGTTCAACCCGCCCCGCGCCGGGCAGTGGCCGGCCCTTGCTGCCGACCTTGGCGCCCGAGACGTTGGCGAGCACCGCCTGCCCGTCGGTGGTGGCGAAGAACTCGACGACGTGGGCCGGCGCGAACGCGTCAACGACCCGCTCCCAGAGCCCGGTCGGCATACCCGAACCGATGAACAACCGGACCGGGTGGTTGCCGTGCAGCCCGAACTCCGGGTCGTCCACCACGTCGCGCAGCATGGCCCACGTGTAGGACACCACCGTGACCCCGTACTGGCGGATCTCGGCGACGAACCGGTCCGGGCGCAGGCTGCGGGACAGCGCGATGCGGGTGCCGCCGACCACCGCCCCACCCAGGCTGACCAGCAATGCGGACTCGTGGTGCAGCGGCGTCAGGCAGTACACGGTGTCCTTGCGGTCCAGCGCGGCCGTCGAGGCGGTACCGAACGCCGACAGCGCCCACCGGAAGTTGGTGATCTGCTTGGCGACCAGTTCACCGCCGGCGGCGTTGAACGCGATGAACGCCAGGTCGCGCGCGAATCCGGGGTTGGCGCGGTACCAGGCGGGCAGCTGCACCGCATCGGGGTCGATCTGCTCCATGTCGATGACGTCCGCGTCGTCGGGCAGATGCAGATCACGTGACTCGCCGCCGCCCAGCACCAGAATCTGGCCCGGGAGTTGGCGTGCGGCTTCGAGGTTGGTGGGGTCGGTCAGGATTTCGCTGACTGCCCCGAGCCGGACCTGCGCGGCCAGGTCGACGTCCTCGCGCATCAGCACGGCCACGCCGCCCAGCCGGGACAGCGCGGCGATCGCGACCAGCGCACTGGGCCGGGTGGCCATCAGGACGCCCACCCGGTCGCCCTGGCGCACCCCGACCTCGATCAGTCCGCGGACGACGTTGTTGATGCGCCTGTTGACCGCTTCGTAGGTGTGCACGCGACCGTCGAACAACAGGAACTCGCCCTGGGGGGCGTCATGGGCCTGCTCATCGATGATGCGGCCCAACGAGATTCGGGTGTGGTCGTTGAGCTGTCCCAGCCGCGCCAGCCGCGGCAGGGTGCGTACGGTCTCCACGGCAAGGGTGCGCATGGAGCGGTTGGCCGCGACGACGGCGTCGGCCGCCCCCCGGGCCAGCGCCAGCGCCGCCTCGGACACTTCACCGAGGCCGTGCGCGATGCGGGAGCTGAATGCCACACCGCTGTCGTTGTGCTCCTCGGGTTGCTCGACCATCAGGCTGATGCTGGCCGGCTTGTCGCCGTTGCTGGAGATCCAGCGCACCCACTCGGCGACGGTGGGCCAGCTCTGCAGGGCGGCGCGGGATCCCACCACCAAGCCGAAATGCCCTGTGCGGATCAGACATTCGTACACTTCGGTGTTCGGGGCCGCCCGCCGGATGCCGCGCACGGAGGCGGGCTGGCCGATGTCGTCGACCTCACCGACGAAAGCCAGGATCGGACAGGTGATGTCGGTCAGGGTCACCATCTGACCGTTGATGGCGAATCCGCCCGTCATCATGCGGTTGTGGGCGATGAACTGCTTGAGCAGTTCCGAGATGGCCGGGCCGGACCAGGCGATCCATCCCTCGCGTTCGAGGAACCGGCGCTGCTGTTCCCGCGGCAGCAGTGCCTCGCGGTCGTGCAACTGGCGCACGAAGTCGATGCGGGCCTGGGCCGTCTTGATCGGGTCCATCATCTGAAAACCGGTGCGCGCCATCCAACTTGGGATGTTCAGCCGGTTGAACACGTGGTCGGCCATGAAGTCGGCGACGCCGGCGCCCATGTTCGCCGGGATGCCCATGGGCAATGCGGCCAGGGTGTCGACCGGTGAGCCGAACGCCACAATGCTGGCCAGGTTCTTCGACCGTCGATAGGCCGCGACCTGGTAGCACCACATGCCGCCCTGGGAGTACCCGACCAGGTGCACGTCCTGGCCGGCGGCGTTCCTAACGGTGTCGATGGCCTGATCCAGCGCGACGATGTGGTCGGCCAGGGTGCGCCGCATGCCGCCCTCGACCTTGTCCGGTGACCCGAAGTCGATCACCCACGGGTCCAGCCCGCTGGCATGCAGGATGCCCACCGCGCCGTCTTCCCGGGTGACGTCCCACATGTCGGCCGACATCATCATCGGGTGCACCATCAGCACCGGCGGACCCACCGACGGCTGGCCGGGGCGGTTGTCCGGCGGAAAGTAGCGGCGCAGCTTGTACATCGGCACGCTCTCGACGACCTGGGACGGCGACGGGATGCTGCCGGTTTCCAGACCGCCCAGCCGGAGCACTTCCAGACCGTTCTGAGCGGTGGCTACCAGCCGCTCGACCGGACGCGTGACCATCGAAAAATTGAGATCCACCACTGCTCCTCAATGCTCCTGACGTCGGCCTTGACCAGCGAGGACATCATGGCACATCGGCCTTGACGTGTGGTCTGGGTCACGGTGTTTGCGGCCGGAGGGGCTCGCACGACCAGAGATCCTCACCGCTCGCCGTGCTCGCCTTCCCACGTTCCCGGCAGCATCGGAATCCGCGGCCCGCCACCGAATTCGTGGTCGGCCAGCGTGGTCAGACCCGTTGCACGGGCGCCCCGGCCGGCCGCAGTGCCGGCGAACCCCATGCTCGTCGCGCCCGTTTCCGACGCGGTCACCTCGGGCTCCAAATCCATGTACTCGTAGCCCCGGCCGAGCTGAGCGACCTTCGCCCGCCGGCGCCGAGGCGTGCCCGCCGGTTCCTCGGGAGCCGGCGCGGCGGTGGGCTCCTGCGCGCTGTCGGGGTCCGGCGCCTTCTTCCGTGCAGCCGCTACCGCGGCCTTTCTGGTGACCGAGCCGAGATCACCCACCAGGTAGCCGAAGTTCTCCATACCGGCACCCAGGCCCATGCCGACGCCGGTGCCGGTGAAGGTCGGCGGCGCCGCGGTCGGTGGAAGTGCCGGTGGTGCGGGAGCCGATCCGGTCACCTCAGCCGGCGCCGGCGCGGGTGACGAGGTGGAGGTCGGAACGGACGGGGCGAGGGCAGCAAGCGGCGGGCTGACCGGTGGCGCCACCGGGGGTGCCGGGGGCGCCACCGCCAACGCCGCCAGGCCCTTGATGCCGATCGGGGCCAGCACCGCGCCGGCGGCCAGTGGCACCAACGGCGCGGTCAGCAACGGCACCACCACCGCGAGCAGCACGATGGTCTGCTCGAGCAGCGTCTTGAGCAGCGCGATGGTGTCGGTGATGACCGTGCCGATGATCTCCACGGTGACGAACAGGATGGTGAAACCGATGGTCGTCGGATTGCCCGAGGCGAAAGCCGCCGTGAGATCCAGGGCCACGAACGAGAACATCTGCGACAAGAACAACACGTAGGTGCCGATATCCATCGGGTAACCCAGGGCGAACGCGACGTTGAACGGGCTGAAATAAGTCAGCGGATTGCCGAGGATGACCAGATAGGGATCGAATCCCGAGAACAGCGCCTGGAAGAACGGCAGGTTGGACAACGCGTCGATCAACGGCTGAATGTAGTTGTCGTAGAAGTCGATATAGCCGATGTCCGTCAACCACTGGTAGAAGTCGGTCTGCCGGTCCGGAGGGAGATCGTCGGCGGCCGCCAGTGCGCCGGTGGTGACGATATCCGGCGCTGCGGTGGTCTGTGGCGCGGTGTCCACCACCGCCGTGGCAATGCCCTGATAGGTGGTCATTACGGTGGCGGCCTGGATCCACATCCGCACGTAGTCGGCCTCGTTCAGCGCGATCGGAATCGTGTTGATGCCAAAGAAATTCGTGGCCACCAGCACGGCGTGCGTGACGTGATTGGCGGCCAGTTCCGCCAGCGTGGGCATGGCGGCCAGTGCGGCCGTCCAGGCGGTGGCCGCGGTCTCCTGCCGGGCAGCCATCGCCGCGCTGTCGGCCCCGGCCTGGATCAGCCACCCCAGATACGGCAGGTGGGCGGCCACGTAGGTCTGGGCGGTCGGACCGTCCCAGCCGCCGGCCTGCACGGCCGCCAGCACCGCCGCCAGGTCCTGGGCCGTCTCGGCGTAGGACGTGCTCAGCGAACTCCATGCGGCAGCGGCGGCCAGTAGTGGCCCGGCGCCGGGACCGCTACTGAGTAGCGCCGAATGTACCTCCGGCGGCGCGGCCGCCCAGATCGGGGCGGTCACTGCGCGACCACTTGGCAGGATACGGAAAACGTTGTCCGCGAACAGAAATGACCAAAAACAAACCGGATATGCATCGGACGGCGATCGCTCTCTCGGGGTACACCGCCCCGGGTCGCAGGACGCGATGACGCGAGTATCCTGGCTCTCGGATCGTTGCTCGCCTCGCCTTCCAGCTAATCGCCGTGGCGTATGAGGGTCGCTCCCCGATTACAGTGGCGGGACCGCGCCGGTTTCACACCGGCTTCCTGCATCGTCATTGCCTTACCGGTGCATTGTCGCATCAAGCCAGCCCAACCGATAGCGGACACCGGTGGCCTCGGTCCCCCGAATCAGGCCAAGTCGTGCAATGCAGCGGTTTACGCAATGGGGCCGGCGCAGCACTCCCGCTCGACTGGTTTGTCGGCGCTAGGGCATGGCCGGTTGAGGCCTGCTGGCGGGGCGAATGAGGGCGAAAGTCCCTAGGGGTGGCGGCGCCGTTGCGCGACCGTGTTCGTCGAGGACCCCGATCGGGCGGGAGAATAACGATGTCGTATGTGGTCGCGTCGCACGAAATGTTCTCGGCGGCGGCAACGGATTTGGGCAGTATCGGCTCGTCGCTGAGCGAGGCACATGCGGCTGCGGTCGCCCGAACCACCGGGATAGTGGCCGCGGCCCAGGATGAGGTGTCGGCGGCGATCGCGGCGCTTTTCGGCGGTTACGCCCAGGAATATCAGGCGTTCAGCGCGCAGGCGGCGGCGTTTCACGCCGACTTTGTGCGCACGTTGCAGTCCGGTGCCGCGGCGTATGCGGGCGCCGAAGCCGCCAACGCCGTGCCGCTGTCGGCCCAGTCGATAGCGGATGACCTGCTCGGGCTGATCAACGGTCCCAGCCAGGCGCTGACCGGTCGCCCGCTGTTCGGCGACGGCGCCGACGGGGCGCCCGGCACCGGGCAGAACGGCGGCGAGGGTGGATGGCTGTGGGGCAACGGCGGCAATGGTGGGTCGGGCGCGGCCGGCGGTAACGGCGGCTCCGGCGGGTCCGCTGCCTTTTGGGGTCGCGGCGGCAATGGTGGCGCGGGCGGAACCGGGGTGGCCGGCGGTAGCGGTGGTAACGGAGGTGCCGGCGGCGCCAACGGTCTGATCGGCGGCGGGTTAGGACCGTTCGGCGGCGCTACCGGCGGGTCCGGCGGGGCAGGCGGTGCAGGCGGAGTCGGCGTGGCGGGTGGGCCCGGCGGTAACGGCGGGTCTGGCGGGGCCGGCGGGGCAAATAGTCAGCTGTTGTCGCTGTGGGGTCATGGCGGGGCCGGCGGGGCCGGTGGCGCCGGCGGCGCCGGGGAGGCCGGTACGGACGGATCGGCCGGCGGCATCGGTGCTACCGGTGGGCAGGGTGGAATGGGTGGCGTCGGTGGGGTCGGCGGCGCCAACAAGGCATGGCTGGGCGGCACCGCCGGCGACGGCGGAGCCGGCGGGGCGGGTGGCGCCGGTGGCCTTGGCGGTAACGGCGGCAGCGGCGTCGGGCTCGGCATGGACGGCGGAACCGCGGGCGACGGCGGGATGGGTGGTACTGCCGGTACGGCCGGTGCCGCCGGTGCCGCAGGAGGCCTATTCGGGGCCGCTGGCCACGCGGGCAGCGCAGGCGTCGGCGGCGCCGGCGGCACGGGCGGCGCCGGCGGTGCAGGCGACGCGGGCGCTTCGGGCAGCGATGGCTTTTTCGGCGGCCATGGTGGCCGCGGCGGCGACGGTGGCGCCAGCGTGAGCGGAACCGGCGGCCGGGCCGGGGACGGCGGCGTCGGCGGTGCGGGCGGCGCCGGGGGCGCCGACACCGGCGGCGGCGGGACGGTTGCCCCCGGTGGCGGTGGGGGCGGCACCGGCGGCGACGCAGGATCACCGGGTAGCGGCGTGGTGGCGGGCAGCGGCGGGGTCGGCGGAATGGGTGGCGGCGGCGGCGCCGGCAGCGAAGGCGTGGCCGGCGACGTCGGCGGCACGGGCGGCACGGGCGGTCGCGGCGGCAACGCCACCGGTGCCGCCAGTGTCGGCGGCCATGGCGGCAGCGGCGGCAGGGGCGGCGTCGGCGGTCACGGCGGCACCGGCGGCACCGGCGGTGTCGCGGAGAACTACGGAACCGGAAATGTCACCGGCGGAGACGGCGGTGCTGGCGGGGACGCGGCTGACGGCACCGGCGGCGCCGGTGGCGACGCCGGTTACGCGAACATCTATAACGGCGCCTCTAACAGCACTGCTGCCGGTGGCAACGGTGGGGACGGCGGCGACGGCGGCACCGGCGGGCGCGGCGGCAACGGTGCTAATGCGTTCACGCGAGGATTTGGACACCTCACCGCCGGCACCGGCGGAGACGGCGGCACCGGCACCGTCGGCTACGGCGGCAGTGGTGGTGGCGGCGGCGGCGCGGAAATCCAGAACAACGCCTCTACGGTCACCCTCGTCGGCGGTTCCGGTGGGCACGGCGGCGATGCCACCGGCCCCACCGGAACCGGCGGGTACGGCGGGGCCGGCGGCTTCGCGGACACCTCCGGAACCGGTGACGCCATCGGCGGCACCCCCGGTGCCGGCGGCACCGGTTTCAACGGCGGCGGCGGCGGCCGTGGCGGTGAAGCGGTTGTCGCGGGAACCGGACACGCGTACGGCGCCAACGGCGCGAACGGCAGCAACGGCAACGGCGGGGTTGGCGGGGCCGGCGGCCCCGGCGGCGACAGCGTCAGCGTCTCGGCGGGTTCAGCCACTGGCGGAAATGGCGGGGCCGGCGGCGACGGCACCACCGGCGGCGACGGCGGGTGGGGCGGAGAGGCGTACTCACCGGGAACCGGACATGTCACCCCCGGCGCCGGCGGGGCGGGCGGTGACGGGACGACCGGTAACGGCGGTACCGGCGGTGACGGCGGTCGCGCGTACATCGAGAGCACCACCTCTACGGCTGACGCCGTAGGCGGGCTCGGCGGCGCCGGCGGCAGCGCCACAAGCGGCACTGGCGGTTCGGGCGGGTGGGGCGGTCACGCGGTCAACTACGGCACCGGAGACGCCATCGGCGGCACCCCCGGAGCCGGCGGCACCGGCCATAACGGCGGCGCCGGTGGCCGCGGCGGTAACGCCTTCAACTACGGAACCGGAGACGCCATCGGTGGCGACGGCGTGCACGGCACGGACGGCGCCGGCGGAACCGGTGGCATTGGCGGCAGCGGTGGCGCCGGGTGGGTCCGGAACAGCACCTCTGCGGCCACCGCCGCCGGCGGCGATGCCGGGACCGGCGGTGGCGGCACCAACGGCGGGGAAGGCGGCAGCGGTGGCTATGCGTTCACCGCTGGAACCGGAAACGCCATCGCCGGAACCGGAGGAGCCGGCGGCGACGGCACCACCGGTTACGGCGGCGACGGCGGGTGGGGCGGTACCGCGGAGATCGAGAACACCGCATCGACGGCGGGCGCCACCGGGGGCTTCGGCGGCCGGGGCGGCAACGCCACCGGCACCGGCACCGGCGGAAATGGCGGGCTCGGCGGCACGGCCTACAACTACGGGACCGGAGCCTCAATCGGCGGCGACGGCGGCGACGGCGGCACCGACGGCGCAGCCGGCGGCTTCGGCGGCAATGGCGGTGACGCGCTCGCAGCTGTTCTGGCCCATGCCGTCGCCGGGGGCGGCGGGATACCCGGAGGGCTGCCCGGCACCACCGGACAGCTGTGACCGGCCAGATCGACCTCACTGAGGTGACGAGCCAGTCCATGCGGTAGCAAGCCGGTAGCCTCAGCCCAGTGGCACACCTGCTCGGAGCCGAGGCCGTACACCTGGCATACCCGACCCAGGTGGTCTTCGAATCGGTCACCCTGGGCGTCAACGACGGCGCGCGCATCGGAATCGTCGGCCGAAACGGCGACGGCAAGTCCAGCCTGCTGGGCCTGCTCACCGGCCAGCTCACGCCGGACTCGGGACGGGTCACCCAGCGCAGCGGGCTGCGGGTGAGCGCACTGGCCCAGGCGGACACCCTGGATCCCGAACACACCGTCGGCTGGTCGCTGGTCGGTGACCAACCCGAGCATCAGTGGGCCGGCGACGGCCGGGTGCGTGACGTGGTGGCCGGACTGGTCTCCGATATCCCCTGGGATGCAATGGTTTCCACGCTCAGCGGAGGCCAGCGCCGGCGGGTGCAGCTGGCCCAGTTGCTGATCGGCGAGTGGGACGTGATCGCCCTCGACGAACCCACCAACCACCTCGACATCGAGGGGATCACCTGGCTGGCGGGTCATCTCAAGCAGCGCTGGGCCCGCAGCAGCGGCGGTCTGCTGGTGGTCACCCACGACCGCTGGTTCCTGGACGAGGTGGCGACCACGACGTGGGAAGTGCATGACGGCGTCGTCGAACCCTTCGAAGGCGGCTATGCCGCGTATGTGCTGCAGCGGGTGGAGCGGGACCGCCAGGCCGCGGCGTCGGAGGCCAAGCGGCAGAACCTGATGCGCAAGGAGCTGGCCTGGTTACGCCGCGGCGCCCCGGCGCGAACCTCCAAACCCAAGTTCCGCATCGAGGCCGCCAACCAATTGATCGCCGACGTCCCGCCGCTGCGCAACACCGTCGAGCTGGCCAAGCTCGCGACCGCCCGGCTGGGCAAGGACGTGATCGACCTGTTGGACGTCTCGGTCTGTTACGACGGGCGCCCGGTGCTCCGCGATGTCGAGTGGCGCATCGCCCCGGGCGAACGCACCGGGATCGTCGGAGCCAACGGCGCCGGCAAATCCACCCTGCTGGGGTTGCTGGCCGGCACCGTGCAACCCGACAGCGGGCGCGTCAAGCGCGGCAAGACCGTCCGCCTTGCGGTGCTGGATCAGCAGGGTGACGAGCTGACCTCGATGGCCGGCGAGCGCATCGCCGACGTGCTCGGTAGGTTGCAGAGCGGCTATGAGGTCGAGGGCCGCGAGATGACCCCGACGCAGTTGCTGGAGCGGCTGGGCTTCGGCTCCGGGCAGCTCTCGGCGCGCGTCGGGGAGCTGTCCGGCGGTCAGCGCCGACGCCTGCAGTTGATGCTCACGCTGCTCTCGCAACCGAACGTGCTGCTGCTCGACGAGCCCACCAACGATGTCGACACCGACATGCTGACGGCCACCGAGGACCTGCTGGATTCCTGGGCGGGCACCCTGATCGTCGTCTCGCACGACCGCTACCTGCTCGAACGCGTCACCGATCAGCAGTACGCGATCGTGGACGGCCGGTTGCGGCACCTCCCGGGCGGCATCGACGAGTACCTGGCCCTGGCTCGTCAGTCGCCCGCCAAGCCTCCCCGGCCGTCACCGCAGCCGTCCGGGGCGGCACCGGTCGCGCACCAGTCGATGTCGGGGGGACAACGCCGGGCCGCCGAGAAGGAACTGGCCTCCGTCGACCGCCAATTGGCCCGCCTCGCCGCCCGGATCGAAGCCAAGCACATCGAGCTGGCCGAACACGATCAATCCGATCATGTCGGAATCACGCTCCTGACAAGGGAATTGCGCGGTCTGGAGGACGAAGTCGGCACCCTCGAGGCGCAGTGGCTGGAATTGTCGGAGGCGCTGGAATGAAGCCGGTGTCCTACCCACCCGGTGAGGCGCTGTTGGCGGCGTACCGACGCCGTGGCCCGGTCATCAATGCCGGGATCGGAAGCCGCGGATTCGTCTATCTGCTTGGGCCGGAGGCGAACAAGTTCGTCTTCGCCAACGCCGATGCGTTCAGCTGGCGGGAGACCTTCGAGACGCTGGCGCCGGTGGACGGCCCGACCGCACTGATCGTCAGCGACGGCGACGACCACCGCCGCCGGCGCAGCGTGGTGGCACCGGGACTGCGCCACCGCCAGGTTCAGGAGTACGTGCAGACCATGGTGCGCTCCGTCGACACGATGATCGACGACTGGCGCCCCGGCCAGCGGGTGGATATCTATCAGGGTTTTCGTTCGGCTATTCGGCGCAGTACCGCGGAAAGCCTGTTCGGTTCCCGGATGGCCGCGCATTCGGATTTCCTTGGCGCACAGCTGCAGCCGCTGCTGGACCTGACCCACCACCTACCCCAGGTGATGGCGATGCAACGGAGGCTCAACTCCCCCGGCTGGCGGCGCGCGATGACCGCCCGGGCGCGCATCGACGAATTGATGGACACCGAGATCGCCGATGCCCGGGCCCGGCCCAGACCCGACGACCATATGCTGACAACGCTGCTCAACGGGCGATCCGACGAAGGACAGACCCTGAGTGACAACGAGATTCGCGACCAGATCGTCTCGATGATCACCGCGGGGTTCGAAACCACCAGCGGCGCGCTCGCCTGGGCCGCCCACCTGCTTTTGACGATGCCCGGCGCCTGGGATACCGCGGCTGCCGAGGTAGGGCGGGTATTGGGCGGCGCGCCACCCGCCGCCGCGGATCTGCCCGCCCTGACTTACCTCAACGGCGTTGTGCACGAGACACTTCGGCTTTACCCGCCGGGTGTGATCTCGGCCCGGCGGGTGATGCGGGACCTGCGCTTCGAGGGCCGTCACATCCCGGCGGGCCGGATGATCGTGTTCAGCGCCTACGTCACCCACCGGCTGCCCGAGATATGGCCGGAGCCAACGCAATTCCGCCCGCAGCGCTGGGACCCCGACGCCCCGGACTACCGCAAACCCGCTCCATACGAGTTCATTCCGTTCAGCGGCGGCTTGCACCGGTGCATCGGTTCGGTGATGGCCATCACCGAGATGACGGTGATGCTGGCCCGGCTGGTCGCGCGGACCACCCTGGACCTACCGGCTCAGCGCCTCCGGGCGGCGAACTTCGCGTCGCTCAGTCCCAAGCCGGGTCTGACAGTGCACGTGCGCGAGTCAGTGCCAGCGCAGTAGCACCAGTTCGGCGCAGAACCCGGGACCCATCGCAAGCATCAAACCGGGACTCCCGCTGGGCGGCCGTTTCTCGATGGTGTCGCGCAGGATATGCAGCACCGAGGACGAGGACAGGTTGCCGATCTCGCCGAGGGAGCGCCAGGTCAGCTCGAGCGCCTCGGGCGCGAGCTCCAGGCAACTGGTGATCGCGTCGATCACCTTCGGCCCACCGGGGTGGCTCACCCAGGTGCCGATGTCGTCGCGGTTCAGGTCATGCAGGGCGAGGAACCCGTCGACGTCGGCCGGCAGGTGCGCTTCGATCAGGCCGGTCAGGTCCGGGGACAGCCGCAGCTGCAGGCCGTGCGATCCGACGTCCCAGCCCATGATGTCCAGCGACTCCGGGTACAGGCGGCTGCGGGAATCGACGATGGTGGGTCCGGTGGCCCGGATCTGCTCGGCGCGGCGGTCACCGACGGCGACGACGGCGGCCGCGCCATCGCCGAACAGAGCCGTTCCGATCAGACCCGAGACCGTCGGTTTGACCGCCGGGTAGGTCAGCGAGCACAGCTCGACGGAGATCAGCACCGCGACGCCGTCGGGAGCCCCACGCAGGTAGTCGTGCAGCCGCGCCACGCCCGCCGCGCCGGCCACGCATCCCAGGCCGAACAGCGGCATCCGGCGGACGTCGGGTCGCAGTCCGAGCCGTCCGGCGATCCGCGCGTCCAGCGACGGAACCGCGACGCCGGTGACGGTGGTGGTGACGATCAGGTCGATGTCCTGCGGCTGCAGGCCCGCCTCGTCGAGAGCGCCCATCAGGGCCTCGATGCCGAGGTCGACCGCCTTGTCGATAAAGATCTCGTTGGCATCGCCGAAGTCGTTCAGGGACGGGTAGCGCTCCAGCGGCAGCACGAAGTGGCGATTGTTCACCTTGGCGGACTTGTGCAGCCGCCGAACGATCTCTTCGTGCTCCTTCAGCCCCGGGAACTCGACGAACAGATCGGTGATCTCACTCTGGCTGTATCGGTGTGGTGGCAATGCACCGAAGACTCCGGCGATGACGCTCATTGACCCTGCCTCATTCAGTTACTCGTCGGACAGCCCACCCCGAAAAGACTTGTTAAAAACCAGAGTTTAGTTCGCATTTCGCAACCTGGCAAAGACGGTGATATTCAACACCTGTCTTATTGTGTGAGAAATATTTGTCAGTGATACCTGGCGTCAGCCATTATCATCCTCGCCGTCGAGCGTCATCGCGATTAGCGCGTCCGGGCTCAGGGAGTCGATTACATCTTCGCGGTTTACCGCGTCTGACATGGCCTTTTCCGGTCTACCCGCCAGCAGCAGCAGTTTGTCGAGTAAACCGGTCCGCCGCAGCTCGCTGATTGGAATCGTGTGTAGTAACGACCAAATCCCGACGTCACCGGATTCGCTGCCGGGATCACCCGACAGTAGCTGTGCGAGATGTTCGGCCAGGACGATTGGCGTGGGATAGTCGAAAATCAGGGTGCGCGATAGTGGCAATCCCGACAAAGCGCTCTCCGTTTTCAGGCGATTACGCAGTTCAACCCCGCTCATCGAGGTGAAGCCGAGATCCTGGAAGGCCCGTTCGGCTTCGATGTCGCCGCCACCGGGGTGCCCAAGCACGACGGCGGCGTGGTGGCATACCAACTCGGCGAGCCGGCGGCGTTGCTCACCGGGATCGAGGTCTTGCAGCGATTCCGCGGGTGGGGTGGCAACCGGGGTGTCGTCACCGGTTCCCACCCAGAAGCGTCGCCGCGCGAAGCCGTACGTCGGTAATTCCACCCGCCGTGGCGCCAGTCCGTCGAACGTGGCGGCCCAGTCGACGTCCACTCCCCTGGTGAACATCGTCCCCGCAGCGGTCAGCACGGCATCGACCTCGGCGCGGCCGTCCGTCATCGTCAGGACCGAGACGTGCCGGTCCGCGGTCAAACCGGCGGCCGGGCCCATTTCGACGAACACCCCGCCGCCCAGGCCGGCTGCCGCCGTGATCCCATCGGCGAACCGCACCGGTTTGCGCACATGATCGAGCCAGTACTGCGCCGACCCATATCCGGCGCCGGCCGGCTCACCAGTGACGTTGGAAATCAGGCTGATTCGCGGCGTCGAGGCGTTGAGGCCGGCGAGGGCCGTCCGGAACTCCTCGAGCATCGGCTCCATCAACGCGGAATGGAACGCATGCGACACCGCGAGCCGCTGCACTCGACGGCCCTGAGCCGCCAGACTCTCGGCCAGAGCGCCGACGGCGACCTCCGGTCCGGACAGCACCACCGCATCCGGCGCGTTGACGGCCGCCAGGCTGACGCCGTGCGCCAGCAGCGGCGCCACCTCCGCTTCGCCGACGGCGGCCGCGATCATCGCACCGCCCGTGGGTAATTCGGCCATCAACCGACCGCGCACCGCCACCAGGCGCGCGGCATCCGGCAGCGTCAGCACCCCGGCCAGCTGGGCGGCGGCGATCTCGCCCACCGAGTGGCCCAGCACCACGTCGGGTGTCACCCCCCAGGACCGCAGCAGCGCGGACATGGCTATCTGTACCGCGAACAACCCCGCTTGAGCGAATTCGGTGCTTTGCAGCAGAGCCCGGTCGTGACCCCAGATCACTTGTCGCAGGGGCGATGTCAGATGTGAGTCGAGCGCGGCGAGGACCTCGTCGAATACGGCCGCGAAGGCCGGGAACCGGTCGTATAGCTGCCGGCCCATACCCAGGTACTGCGAGCCCTGTCCGGGAAACACGAAGACCGTGCTGCCGGGCGTCCCGGCCCGGCCGACCACCGCGCCCGACCCCGGTTCACCCACACCCGTCAGCGCGGACGCCAGCTGCTCGCGGTCCGAGCCGACCAGGACCGCCCGATGCTGGAACTGCGAGCGCGTGGTCACCAACGACCAACCCACATCGGCAATGCCGCTCCCGCCGACCCGGCGGGCGAGGCGACCCGCCTGATTGGCCAGCGCTTCGGCCGACCGCGCGCTGAGCACCCAGGGCACGGTCACGTCGTCAGGGGGTGCCGTCCCGCCCGGTTCCGCGACGGGAGCCTGCTCGACGATCACATGGGCGTTGGTGCCGCCCATGCCGAACGACGAGACGCCGGCCCGGCGGGGCGCGGCATCCCACTGTGTCAGCGCGGCGTTGACGCGCAGACCCAGCGCTGCCAGGTCGATACTCGCGGTGGCGAAGTTGAGACTTGCTGGAATGAAGCCGTTTTGGATGGACAACACCGTCTTGATCAGGCCGGCCACTCCTGCGGCGGCGCCGGTGTGACCGATGTTCGTCTTGACGGACCCGATGGCCACCGGGCGGCCCCCGCCGAAAACAGCGCCGAGCGCCTGGGCCTCGGCCGGGTCGCCGACCTGGGTCCCGGTTCCGTGGGCTTCGACGTAGCCGATGTCGTCGCGGCCCAGGCCGGCGCTGCTCAGCGCCCGCTGTATGACGTCGGCCTGCGCAGTGACCGAGGGCACGGTCAGGCCGGCACCGCCGTGGCCGGCATTGCCGACCGCGCTGCCGGAAATTACGGCGTGGATGCGGTTGCCGTCCCGCACGGCGGCGTCGAGCGGTTTCAGCAGGACCAGGCCGGCGCCCTCGCCGCGCACGTATCCGTCAGCCCGCTGGTCGAAGGCGTACGTGCGTCCGGATGGTGACAAGGCACCGAATTCCCGCTCCAGTGAAGCGGATTCGGGTGCCAGGTTGAGATGGATCCCGCCGGCGACCGCCATGGTGAAATCGCCGGCCCGCAGGCCGGCACCGGCTTCGTGCACCGCGACCAGAGACGACGATTGCCCGGAGTCGACGGTCATGCTCGGCCCGCGCAGGCCGAAGACATAGGAGACCCGGTTGGCGATCATCGCCCGGCTCAGGCCGGCGAACGCATGGTGGTCCACCTGATCTGCGCCCTCGCGCATGGTGAGCAGCGTGTAGTCGTCACTCATTGCCCCGAGGTACACGGCGATCTGTTCACCGCGCAGCGTGCCGGGCAGGAGGAACGCGTCTTCGAACAGCTCCCAGGTCAGCTCCAGGGCCAGCCGTTGCCGCGGGTCCATCGCACTGGCCTCACGGGGCGACAGGTTGAAGAAGTCGGCATCGAAATTGGCTGCGTCCGAGAGGGGTTCGAGAACCTCACGGCCTTCGCGTATTAGGTTCCAGAATTCCAGAGGGCCGGCGGCGCCCGGGAATCTGCACGCAACACCGATGATGGCGATGTCAGTCGGTTGCACGGCCGGCCTATGGGGTGAAGTCGTCGTCGAGGAGGGCCTGAAGCTCACTCTTGTCGATGGTGGTGTCGTCGTCGGGAGTGGCGGTCAGATCGGCGATCAGGGCGCGGAGTTTGGCGGTGATCTGGGTCTTCTCGTCGGCGGTCAAGCCGGGTTGGTGAACCAGTGCGTCGAGTTCACCGCTGATGTCGCCGAAACGGGTCAACGGGTTCGGTTGTTCGGTGGGTGCCGGCGCCGTGTTCGCCAGTTGGTCCGCGAGGTAGTCGGCCAGGGCGGCGGGGGTCGGGTAGTCGAAAATCAGGGTGGGCGACAGCGTGAGCCCGGTCGCGGCTTTGAGGCGGTTTCGCAGCTCGACAGCGGTCAGCGAGTCGAACCCGAGTTCTTGGAAAGCCTTGTGGCCGTCGATTTCGATAGCGCTGCTGTGGCCCAAAACCGTTGCGGCGCTTGTTGAAATCAACTCAGTCAGGGCACGCTGACGCTGGTCGGGGGCCAGCGCATGCAGCCGTTCCACCATGCCGGTGACCGCCGCGGAGCTGTCGGCGGCGTCGATGACGCGCCGGCTCGGGCGGGTGACCAGCTCATGCCATAGCGGCGGCAGGTCGGCCTCGCTGGTCAAAGCAGTCGTATTCAGCCGAGCGGCAACGGCCACCGGATGATCGGCAAGCAGGGCGGTATCGAGCAGCGCGAGCGCCTGCTCGGTGGGCAGGGGCGACAGTCCGACCTGCTTCATCCGGGCGAGGTCGCGCTCGCCCAGGTGGCGGGTCAGCGTACTGACCTCCTCCCACAGGCCCCAGGCGATCGAGTTGGCCGGCAGACCTTGGTCGCGGCGATATCTCGCCAGCCCGTCCAGGAAGGCGTTGGCCGCCGCGTAGTTGCCCTGGCCCGGACTGCCGACGATCCCGGCGAGCGACGAAAACGTCACAAAGGCAGCCAGATTCGCCCCGCGCGTGAGCTCATGAAGATTCCACGCACCGTCCACCTTGACCCGGAGCACCGCGTCGAGCCGCTCGGCTGTCAACGAGGTGATGACCGTGTCGTCGGTGACGCCGGCGGCGTGGAACACGCCCTTCAGGGGGAACTCCGCGGGGATCTGCTCGAGCATCGCGGCGGTGGCGGCGCGGTCGGTGACATCGCAGTCCGCGACCGTCACCCGTGCCCCGGCCTGTTCCAGGCCGGCCACCAGTTCGTCCGCTCCTTCGGCCCGTCGACCGGATCGGCTGACCAGCACCACATGCGCTACTCCGTAGTGGTCCACCAGGTGTCGGGCCACGGCCGCACCGGCCATCCCGGTCCCGCCGGTGATCACCACGGAGGCGCCGGTCAACGGCGACTGCGCACCGGCCGGCCCGTTCGGCACCGTGAGTACCACCTTGCCGATGTGGCGGGCCTGGCTGACGAAGCGGTACGCCTGCTGCACGCGCCGCATATCGAAAACGGTGATCGGCAGCGGTTTCACCGCTCCGTCGCGCATCAGTCCCAGTATCTCGCCGTACATGCGCGCCATCAGGTCGGGCCCGGCCTCGAACAGGTCGAACGCCTGGTAGCGAACCCCGCGATGCTGCTCGGCGACGGCTTGCGCGTCGCGGACATCGGTCTTGCCCATCTCGAGGAAACGCCCGCCCGGGGCCGTCAGCCGCAATGACGCGTCCAGGAACTCGCCGGCCAACGAGTTGAGTACGACGTCCATTCCTTCGCCGTCGGTGACCGCCCGGAACTTCTCCTCGAATTCCAGTGTCCGGGAATCGCCGAGGTGGTCGTCGTCGAAACCCATGGCCCGCAACGTATCCCACTTGCCCCGGCTGGCCGTGGCGAAGACCTCACAGCCCCAGTGCCGTGCCAGCTGGATCGCGGCCATGCCCACCCCGCCGGCACCGGCATGGATCAGCACCCGCTCGCCGGCCCGCAGTCCACCCAGCACCGACAAGCCGTAGAGCGCGGTTAAGAACACCACCGGCACGCTGGCGGCGGTGGCCAACGACCAGCCCGCCGGTACCGCCGTCACGATGCGCTGATCCACGACCGCTTCGGAGGCCGCTGCGCCCAGTTGGCCCATCACCGCGTCGCCGACCGACAACTCGGTCACACCGGCACCCACCTCCACGACAACCCCGGCACCTTCGACGCCCAGATCCCCGGAGCCGGGATACATACCCAGCGCCAGCATCACATCGCGGAAATTGACCCCTACCGCCCCAACGGCGACGCGAACCTGTCCCGGGCCCAATTCCGCACGCTCGCAACGCCGGGCGGTCAGCTCCTCCAGCGTCCCCCCGGCACCGGCGGTCAGCCGCCACATCCCCTCCGGCAGTTCCAGCAGCGACGACGATGCGCGCACCAGTCGAGCCCCGTAGACCGTGCCCGACCGCACGAGCAGCTGCGGCTCCCCATGCCGTAGCGCCTCCTCGACCGGTATCGAGCCGTCGGAATCGATCAGCACGATCCGGCCCGGATGCTCGGCCTGCGCGGAACGCACCAGGCCCCACACCGCCGCGCCCGCCAGGTCCGACACGGCTTCGCTGCCCAGCGCCACCGAACCACGCGTCACCACGGCCAGCACTCCGTCCGAGCTCAGATGCTCCTGCAACACCCGCAGTGCCCGGTCGGCGGCATCCGATACCGCCCCCGGCAGCTGCCCATCCGACTGCAACGCCCAGACCGACTGCACCCCGACGGCTCCAGCACCGTTGTGCTGCAACGGTGTCCACACCACCTCGAGTAACCCGCCGCCCGGTTTCGCCCCCGCCGGCGCTCCCGCCAGCAGTGCCTGCTCGGAGACCGCGCGCACCACCAGCTCTCGCACCGACAACACCGGCAGTCCCGCGGAATCGGCCAGCTCCACCGACACCGAACCGGCGCCGGTGGGCGCCAACCGGACTCGCAGCCGTGACGAGCCCGCGGCGTGCAGCGTCACCCCCTGCCAGGAGAACGGCAACGCCAACTGCTCGCCGCCCTCCACGAAACCCCAGGCATGCAGCGCGGCGTCCAGCACCGCGGGGTGAATTCCGAAGCGCCGCACGTTAACCCCTTCGGGCGCGGCGACCTCGGCGAAAACCTCACGCCCGCGCCGCCACACCGCCCGCATACCCTGGAACGCCCGCCCATAGCCGTAACCGCGCGCAGCCAGTTGCTCGTACACGCCCGAAACGTCAACCGCCTTGGCGCCGACCGGAGGCCAGGCCGACAAATCCGCTCCACCCCGGATGCTGTCGGGTCCGAGCATTCCCTCGGCGTGCAATACCCACGAATCACCGCCCCTGGCGGCCGAATACACCCAGACGCCGTGGCGTCCGCTGTCATCTCCGGCAGCGACGACCACCTGCACCGGCACCGCGCCACCGGGCGGCAATACGAGCGGGGCCAACAGCGTCAGCTCCTCGATGACCGGGGCGCCGGCCTCGTCGCCGGCCCGCAACACCAGTTCCACGAATCCGGCGCCCGGGAAGAGCACCACCCCGCCGACGACGTGGTCGGCCAACCACCCTTGTACCGCCGGTGAGAGTGAACCGCTCAACACCACACCACCGACGTCCGGCCGCTCCACCACCACGCCCAGCAGCGGATGGCCACCAGCGGCCAGGCCGACGGTGGCCAACTGGGTCGGCCCGACCCCCAGCTCCGCCAACCAGAAGTGCTGGCGGGCAAAGCCGTACGTCGGCAGTGCCACCCGCTGAGCCCCGAGGCCGGCGAACACCTCGCGCCACTGCACGCCGACGCCGGCGGTGAACAACCGGCCGAGCGCGATCAGCAGCGATTCGACTTCGGGACGGTCCTTGGTCAGCAAGGTGGCCGCTACCGGCTCCGTCGCAAGGGACTGCTCGGCCAACGGCATCAGCCCGCCGCTGGGTCCCACCTCTACGAAGACCTTGGCTCCCAACGATTCCGCTTGCCGCACGCTGTCGGCGAATCGCACCGGGCGGCGCACATGCTCAACCCAGTAGTCGGCGGATCCGTACCCGGGCCCGGCCAGTCGACCGGTGACATTCGACAGCAGGCTGATTCGCGGTTCGGACACGGTCAGTCCGGCCAGCGCCGCCACGAAGTCACCGACGATGGGCTCCATCAACGCCGAATGGAACGCGTGGGAGACGGCCAGTCGGTGCACCCGTCGACCGCGCGCGGCCAGGGTCTGCACGGCCGCGTCCACCGCGGCCGCCTCCCCCGAAATCACCACCGCGTCAGGCGCGTTCACGGCCGCGATGCCGGCACCGGGTCCCAGTTCGGCGACCGCCTCGGCTTCGGTGGCCGCCACCGCCACCATCACACCGCCGGCCGGCAACGCCGCCATCAGGCGGCCGCGGGCCGCGACCAGCCGTGCCGCATCCTCGAGTGAGAACACCCCCGCCACGTGTGCGGCCGCGATCTCCCCGACCGAGTGTCCGAGCACCAGGTCCGGGACCACGCCCCAGGATTGCAGCAGCGCCGCCAACGCCACCTCGACGGCGAACAGCGCCGGCTGCGCAAACTCCGTGCTCTCCAGCACGGCCGCGTCAGTACCCCAGATCACCTGCTGCAGCGGCAGCCTGAGGTGACCGTTCAACGCGTCGGCCGCCGCGTCGAAGGCCTTGGCGAATACCGGGAACCGCTCATGCAGCGCACGACCCATGTCCAGGTATTGCGCGCCCTGGCCGGGGAACACGAACACCGTCTGACCTAACGGGCGGGTGCGGCCCACTGCGACATCCCGGGACGGCGTGCCGGCGGCCAGACCCGCCAGAGCCTCCTGGAACTGCGCACCTTCGGTGCCCACCACCACGGCACGGTGTTCGAACAGTGACCGGGTGCTCACCAGCGACCAGCCCACGTCCACCGGCCGGTCATCGGAGCGCGCTTTCCCCGACAGCCGCCGGGCCTGATTGGCCAGGGCGGCGGGCGAACGTGCCGACAGCACCCAGGGCACGGGACCGGTAAACGGTTCCGGGACAACGGCTTCAGGCTCCGGAGCCTGTTCCAGGATGACGTGAGCGTTGGTGCCGCTGATCCCGAAGGACGACACACCCGCGCGCCGCGGCCGGCCCGGCGCCGGCCACGGGCGCGCCTCGGTCAGCAATGACACCGCGCCCGCCGACCAATCCACGTGCGGGGTAGGCGCGTCCACGTGCAGCGTTTTCGGCATCATGCCGTGCTGCATGGCCAACACCATCTTGATCACCCCGGCCACCCCGGCCGCCGCCGACGAGTGACCGAGGTTCGATTTGATCGATCCCAGCCAGAGGGGTTCTGGCCGATCCTGGCCGTAAGTCGCCAAAATCGCCTGCGCCTCAATCGGATCGCCCAACGTGGTCCCGGTCCCGTGGCCTTCGACCACGTCGACGTCGGCTACGCCGAGACCGGCGTTGGCCAGTGCTGCCCGGATCACCCGCTGCTGTGACGGGCCGTTCGGCGCGGTGAGGCCGTTGGAGGCGCCGTCCTGGTTGACCGCCGAACCCCGCACCACCGCCAGCACGTCGTGGCCCAGCCGCTGCGCATCGGCCAGCCGCTCGACCACCAGCACGCCGGCACCCTCGGCCCACGAGGTGCCGTCCGCCGCGGCCGCATACGCCTTGCAGCGACCGTCCGCGGCCAGCGCCCGCTGCCTGCTGAATTCCACGAACCCGCCGGGCGTGGCCATCACGGTCACGCCTCCCACCAGTGCCAGATCACACTCGCCGGAACGCAGTGACTGCGCGGCCAGGTGCAGCGCCACCAGCGACGACGAACACGCCGTGTCCACCGATACCGCCGGGCCCTCCAGCCCCAGCACGTAGGCCACCCGGCCCGAGGCCACACTCAGCGTGGAGCCGGTGAGACCGTAACCCTCCAGCTCGCCTTTGACCTCGCCGCCGTAGCCGGCGTGGATCACCCCGGCGAACACCCCGGTGGCGCTGCCCCGCAACGACGTCGGATCGATGCCGGCACGCTCGAGCGCCTCCCATGACACTTCGAGCAGTACCCGCTGCTGGGGGTCCATCGCCAGGGCTTCGTTGGGCCCGATGCCGAAGAATCCGGCGTCGAAATCGCCGGCGTCGTTGAGGAAACTGCCCCGCCGCGTGTAGCTCTTGCCGAGCGCATCCGGGTCGGGGTCATACATTCCCTCGACGTCCCAGCCGCGGTCCGCGGGAAAGTCCGCGACGCCGTCGCGGCCCTCGATCAGCAACTGCCACAATGCTTCCGGTGAATCCGCACCACCGGGGTAACGGCAACTCATGCCCACCACGGCGACCGGCTCCGAGAGCCGGTCCTCCAGCTCGGCCAGCCGCCGCCGGGTGCGCCGCAGGTCCGCGGTGAGGCGTTTCAGGTAGTCAACCTGTTTGGTGGCGTCCACTGATGTCCCTTGGCCTGTCAGGATTCGAGTTCTTCGTCGAGAATGGCGAACAGTTCGCTTTCACTGGCGGCGGCGAGGTCGTCATCGAGGGCCAGATCGGCCAGCACGTCGTGCAGCCGGTGGGCCAGCTTCGCCCTGTCTTCTTCGCTCCAATCACTCTGACGGACAAGCTGTTCCAACTCGCGGGCGATGTCTTCGAAGCGCGCCGACGGGTCGGCTTGTTTCGCGGGACCGGACAACCGGATGTGGAGGTGTTCGGCCAGCGCGCTGGGACTGGGGTAATCGAAGATCAGCGTGGGCGACAGCGTGAGGCCGGTGGCGGTCTTGAGTCGGTTGCGCAGTTCGACGGCCGTCAGCGAGTCGAAACCCAGCTCCTGGAAGGCGCGCTGGGCGCTGATGTCGGCGGTGCCGGAGCGGCCCAGCACCGTGGCCGCGTTGCTGCACACCACGTCGACGAGTTCGCGGTGGCGCTGTTCGGAGGTGAGACCGGAAAGGCGGGCGGCCAGGCCGGTCGTCGAAACGTCTGCTGCCGCAACGGTCCTCCGAACGGGGCGGCGGACCAGGTCGCCGAGCAGCGCGGGCGCGTCGTCACTCAGCGCGGCGGTGTCCAAGCGGGTGGCGACCACGACGGCGGGATCGGCGAGCAGTGCGGCGTCGAACAATGCCATCGCCTGATCGGTGGAGAGCGTCGCCAGACCGACCCGGCTCATCCTGGCCTTGTCGCGGTCCCCGAGGTGCCGCGTCATCGCGCTGGCCTGTTCCCACAGCCCCCACGCCACCGCGGTGGCGGGTAATCCCAGCCCTTGACGGTGTTCGGCCAGCCCGTCGAGGAAGCTGTTGGCCGCCGCATAATTGCCCTGTCCGGCGGTACCCAGGATGCCCGCCATCGACGAGAACATCACGAACGCGGACAGATCTAGGTCGCGGGTGAGTTCGTGCAGATGCCACGCTCCGTCGACCTTGGCCCGCAACACCGCATCCAGCCGCTCGGGAGTCAGCGTCGCGATCAACCCGTCATCGAGAATGCCGGCGGCGTGGATCACCGCCCGCAGGGGGAACTGTTGCGGTATCTGCGCCAGCAACCCGGCAACGGCGTCCCGATCGGCCACATCGGCGGACACCACCGACACCTGGGCACCGGCCGCGCGCAATTCCTCCACCAACTCGGAGGTGTCCGGAGCCTGGGCACCGGAACGGCTCACCAGCACGATGTTGGGCACCCGGTACCGGGAAACCAGGTGGCGCGCCAGCGCCGCACCCGCCATTCCGGTGCCGCCGGTGATCAGCGCGGTGCCGGTGGCGAGCGGGTCGAGGGTCAACACCACCTTGCCGGTGTGCCGGGCCTGGCTGACGAACCGGTACGCCTGGCGAACCCGCCGCACGTCAAAGGTCTTGAACGGCAGGGTCTTCAGCTGGCCGCTGTCGAACAGCGCCATCAGGTCGGCCAGCATCCGGGAGGTGAGTTCTGGTCCCGCTTCGATCAGATCGAATGCGCGGTAAACGATTCCGCGTTGTGCCGCGTCGTGCGGATCACGAAGATCCGTCTTTCCCATTTCGATGAAACGGCCGCCCGGGGCCAGCAGCCGCAGCGAGGCGTCGACGAACTCACCGGCGAGGGAGTTGAGCACCAGGTCGACGCCGGCTCCTCCGGTGGCGACCCGGAACTTCTCCTCGAAGTCCAGCGTCCGCGAGTCGCCGATGTGTTCGTCGTCGAAACCCATGGCGCGCAGCGTGTCCCACTTACCGCGGCTCGCGGTGGCAAAGACCTCTAGTCCCCAGTACCGGGCGAGCTGCACCGCGGCCATCCCCACCCCACCGGTGGCCGCGTGCACCAGGACCCGCTCGCCGGCGTTGGCTGCCCCCAGCACCGACAATCCGTACCACGCGGTCAGGAACACCACCGGAACCCCCGCGGCCTGCGGCAAGGACCAGCCCGCCGGTACCGCCGTCACCAGTCGCCGGTCGACCACCGCTTCCGGCCCCACCACACCCAATAGACCGAGCACCGCATCACCGACGGCGAGGTCCCGAACACCGGGCCCCACTTCCACCACCACTCCGGCGCCCTCGACCCCCAGCTCACCGCCGCCGGGATACATGCCCAGTGCCACCAGCACATCCCGGAAGTTCACCCCCACCGCGGCCACCGCGACCTGCACCTGCCCGGGGGCCAGCTCCGCCCGCTCGCTCGGGCCCACCCGCACGTCGTCCAGCGTGCCCCCGCCCCCGGTGACCAAACGCCAACCCTCCTGCTGCGGCGGCAGTTTCAGCGCCGATGATGCAGCCGGCCGCAGCCGCGCTTGGTACGCCACCCCGCGGCGCACCACCAACTGCGGCTCGTCGCAACCGATCAGCTCGCTCGGGTCCAGCGAACCGTCGGAGTCCAGCAGGAGCAGCCGTCCGGGGTGCTCTGCCTGAGCCGAACGCACCAAGCCCCGCACCGCCGCACCCGCCAGATCCGAAACTGTTTCACCGGGCAACCCGACGGCATCGTGAGTCTGGACCACCAGCACCCCGTCTTCGTTGCCGGCCAGCCAGGACTGCAGCCGGCCCAGCGCCGCGTGGGTGGCGGGGTACACCGCATCCGGTGGGTCACCCTCGGATGTCACCTGCCACAGCGTCATTGACGTACCAACGGATTCCGCCGGAGCGACGGGCGTCCACCCGATCTCGAACAATCCGGCGTCCCCGCGGCCGGCCGGCGCAAGCGCACGGGCGGCGAGCGGACGGAAGGTCAATTCGCGCACTGAAAGCACCGGCAGGCCCCACGAATCTGCCAACTCCAGCGCCACCGAGTCGGGGCTCACGCGGGTGATGCGAACTCGCAACCGAGCGGCGTCCGAGGCGTGCAGCGACACCCCCTGCCAGGAGAACGGCAGCACGGTGCCGTTCTGCTCGCCGGCCACACCCAGAGCATGCAGCGCCGCGTCCAGTAACGCCGGGTGGATGCCGAACCCGGTGGTGGTCAGGCACTCCGGCAGCGCGATTTCGGCGAAGATGTGGTCCGGCGACTGCCACATCGCCTGCAGGCCCTGAAAAGCCGGTCCGTATTGGTAGCCCCGGTCGGCCAGTCGCCGGTAGGCGTCCGTGACATCGACAGCCGCCGCGCCGGCAGGCGGCCACCCGGACAGATCCGTTTGGGGGGCGGGTGGGTTCGTTGCCAGAACGCCGACGGCGTGCTGCGTCCACTCCGACTCAGTGCCAAGGGAATACACCGAGATTTCCCGTTGTCCCGCATCATCGGCCGGTCCTACCACGACCTGCACGCGCACCGACCCCTCAGCGGGCAGCATCAGCGGCGTCGACAGGGTCAACTCCTGCACCTGCGGGCAGCCGGCCTCGTCACCGGCCCGCAGGGCCAGCTCCACGAATCCCGCGCCGGGAAACAACACGGCGCCGGTCACGGCGTGATCGGCCAACCACGGCTGTGCCGACAGCGACAACCGGCCCGTCAACACCACCCCACCGGAATCGGGCCGTTCCACGACAGCACCCAGCAGGTCGTGCCCGGCACCCACCAAACCGGCGCGGCGCACATCGTGATCACCCGACTCGGTCAGCCAGAACCGGCGCCGCACAAAGCCGTACGTGGGCAGGGCGATCCGCCGTGCTCCCTCGAACACCGCGGACCAGTCCACCACCACGCCCGCTACCTGAGCCTGTGCCGCCGACAGCCAGAACCGGTGCAGCCCTCCGTCGTTGCGGCCCAACGACGGAACGATCACCGATTGCTCCGGCCCCAGCGTCTCCTCGATCCCGGCGATCAATACCGGGTGCGGACTCGACTCGATGAAGACCTGGTGGCCGGCGGTAGCGGCTGCGCGCACAGCCTGCTCGAATTGGACTGTCTGCCGCAGGCTTTGGTACCAGTAGTCGCAGTCCAATGCGGCCGTGTCCAGCGGTGCGCCGGTGACCGTCGAGTAGAACGCGACCGGCGACGAGCGGGGCGCGATGTCTTTGAGCGCGGCGCTCAGGTCGGCGCGAATGGCATCGACGTGGAAGGAGTGCGACGCGTAGTCGACGTCGATACGGCGGGCGCGGATTCCCTCGCTGTCGCATCGGCTGATCAGTTCGGTGACGGCGTCCACCTCACCGGAGACGACGACCGACGAAACCCCGTTCACCGCAGCGATATTCAATCGGCCGGCCCAGGGTGCCAGCAGTTCCTCGACCCGGTCCAGGCCGAGCGCCAGTGACGCCATGCCCCCGGCGCCGGACAGTTGCGACAGCAGCCGGCTGCGCAGCGCCACCACCTTGGCGGCATCCTCCAGCGAGAGCGCGCCGGCCACATAGGCGGCCGCGATCTCACCCTGCGAGTGGCCGATCACCGCGTCCGCGGTGACACCGAGCGACCGCCACAGTTCGGCGAGCGACACCATGATCGCCCACAACGCCGGTTGCACCACATCCACCCGGTCCAGGCCGGGAGCGCCCGGCGCGCCACGGATCACGTCGATCAGCGACCAGTCCACGTATTCCCGAAGCGCCTTGTCGCAGCGCTGCAGGTGATCGGCGAACACCGGCGAACTGTCCAGTAATTCAAGCCCCATGCCGACCCACTGCGAGCCCTGCCCCGGAAATACGAACACTGTCTTGCCGACCGATCGGGCCCGGCCGACCGCCACGCCGGGACCCGCGTCACCGTCCGCCAAATGGCTGAGGCCGTCCAGGAACTCGGCGGTCTCGCTGCCCACCAGCACCGCGCGGTGGTCGAACAGCGATCGGGTGCTGACCAGTGACCAGCCCACGTCGACCGGGCGCGCCCCGGTGGCTGATACGTGCGCCGCCAGCCGGCGGGCCTGGTTGGCCAGCGCCTCGGGGGAACGCGCGGACAACACCCAGGGCACCACCCGGTTGTCGGGCTCGGGATTATCGGCGGTGACCGAGGGCGGCTGTTCCAGGATCACATGGGCGTTGGTCCCACTGATCCCGAACGATGACACGGCGGCCCGGCGCGGCCGATCCCGCTGCGGCCAGGGCTGCTGTTCGGTCAACAACGACACCGCGCCGGCGGACCAATCCACGTGCGGCGTCGGCACATCGACGTGCAAAGTCCGCGGCAGCACCGCGTGCTGCATGGCCATGGTCATTTTCATGACGCCCGCGACACCCGCTGCCGCCGACGTGTGACCCATGTTCGACTTGATCGACCCCAGCCACAGCGGCTCGTCGCGATCCTGGCCGTAGGTCGCCAAGATGGCTTGTGCCTCAATGGGATCCCCGAGCGTGGTTCCCGTGCCGTGGCCTTCGACGACGTCCACGTCCGCCGTGCTGAGGCGGGCGCCGGCCAGGGCGGCACGAATGACCCGTTGCTGGGACGGGCCGTTCGGCGTGGCCAGACCATTGGAGGCGCCGTCCTGGTTGACCGCGGACCCGCGCACCACCGCCAGCACCGGGTGGCCCAGCCGCTGGGCATCGGCCAACCGCTCCACGACGAGAGCGCCGGCGCCCTCGGAGAACGCGGTCCCGTCGGCGGCCCCAGCGTAGGCCTTGCACCGGCCGTCGGCGGAAAGCGCTCGCTGGCGGCTGAATTCGATGAACATGGCCGGGGTGGCCATCACCGTCACGCCACCCACCAGGGCCACGTCACACTCCCCCGCCCGCAACGACTGCACCGCCAGATGCAGCGCCACCAAAGACGACGAACACGCCGTGTCCACCGACACGGCCGGACCTTCCAGGCCCAGCACGTACGCCACCCGGCCGGACGCCACACTCAGCGTCGAACCCCTCAACCCGTACCGCTCCAACTCGCCGGGGACGCGACCCTGACCGCCGTACGAGCCGTGGAAGATCCCGGCGAACACACCCGTCGACGATCCGCGCAGGGTCAGCGGATCAATACCGCTGCGCTCCAACGCCTCCCACGACACCTCGAGCAGCAACCGCTGCTGGGGATCCATCGCCAGCACCTCGCTGGGCGCGATCCCGAAGAACTGCGCATCGAAACCCGCGACGTCCGTGAGGAAACCGCCGGAGCGGGTGTAGGACTTGCCGACCGCGTCCGGATCGGGATCGAACAATCCGGCCAGATCCCAGCCCCGATCGCCGGGGAAATCCGTGACCACGTCGCGGCCGGCGGCCACCATCTCCCACAGCGCCTCCGGGGTATCCACTCCGCCCGGATAACGACAGGCCATGCCCACCAACGCAATCGGCTCGGTGGCCCGGGTCAGGTAGTCGCGGTTCTCACGCTTGAGCCGCTCGTTTTCCTTGAGCGATCTTCGGAGGGCGGCAACGAGCTCGTCTTGAGTGCTCACGGCATTCAGTGCCAGCGCAACAGGACCAGCTCGGAACAGAAGCCGGGGCCCATTGCGATCATCAGTCCGGGGCTGCCACTAGGCGGTGGCTTGGCGAGGGTGTCACGAAGCACGTGCAGCACCGACGCCGAGGAGAGGTTGCCGATCTCGCCCAGTGAGCGCCAGGTGAGTTCCAGCGCTTCCGGCGGCAGGTTGAGGGTTTCGGTGATCGCTTCGATAATCTTGGGGCCGCCGGGATGGGTCACCCAGGCGCCGATGTCGGCGGTGGTCAGGCCGTGCTCAGCCAGGAAGCCGGTGACGTCGGTGCGCAGATACTGTTCGACCACGGCGGCCACATCCTTGGACAGGACGAGCTCGAAACCTCCGGCGCCGACATCGAATCCCATGGTGCGCAATGAATCTGGATACAGGTGGCCGCGCGAGTCGATGACGCTGGGTCCCCCGGCGCCCACCTCCGCGGCACGACGCTCCCCCACCGCGATGACCGCGCCGGCACCATCGGCGAACAGTGCACTGCCCACCAGTCCGGCCACCGACGGCTTGTAGCCGGGAAAGGTCAGCGAACACAGCTCGACCGAAATGAGAGCCGCGATGCCGTCCGGAGCTCCCCGCAGGTAATCGTGCAACCGGGCCACCCCGGACGCCCCCGCCACACAGCCCAGTCCGAACAACGGCACCCGTCGCACGTCGGGGCGCAGCCCCACCCGTGCGGCGATCCGGGCGTCCAGCGACGGCACCGCCAGACCGGTGACGGTGGTGGTGATGAGCACGTCGAGATCCTCGGAGCGCAGTCCGGCCTCGTCGAGCGCCCCCATCAGGGCCTCGACGCCCAGGTCCACCGCCTTGTCGATGAAGATGTCGTTCGCTTCGCCGAAGTCGTTCAGCCGCGGGTACTGCTCCAGCGGTAACACGAGGTGGCGGCTGTTGACTTTCCCGTTGGCATGCAGCTGCCGGACGATGTCCTCGTATTCCGAGAATTCGGGAATGCTGACGAACATGTCGGTGAGTTCCTGCTGCGAATAGCGATGGGGCGGCAGGGCACCGAAGACACCGGCGATGACACTCATTGGTCCCACCCCTTTTGCACGAACATCGAGGCCACATCGTTCAGTCGGAAGTTCAACAGAATCGCTTAGAGCAGGAAGTTTAGTCGCGGCAAAGCTGCCCGGCAAAAAGGGCAGCGTGCCGCTCAGCCGCGCAGCTGCTGTCGCAGCCGGCCCGCCGCTTCGGTGACGGCGAGTAGTTGATCGGCGACCCGGCTCGGTGCGGTGCCGCCTCGTGCGTCACGGGACGACACCGATCCCTCGATGGTCAGCACGTCGCGGACGCTGGGTGTGAGCTCGGGGCTGATCGCGGCCAGTTCGTCGTCGGTCAGCTCCTGCAGCCCGACGCCGCGCTGCTCGGCGGCCTTGACCGCGGCGCCGGCGGCTTCGTGCGCGGACCGGAACGCCACACCTTGGCGCACCAGCCATTCGGCGATGTCGGTGGCCAACGTGTAGCCGGCCGGCGCCAGCGCGGCCATCCGGTCGACATGAAACGTCAGGCTGCCGACCAGGCCGGCCATCGCCGGCAGCACCAGTTCCAACTGGGCGACCGAGTCGAATACCGGCTCTTTGTCTTCCTGCAGGTCGCGGTTGTAGGCCAGCGGCTGGGCCTTCAGCGTGGCCAGCAGCCCGGTCAGGTTGCCGATCAGGCGCCCGGACTTGCCGCGGGCCAGCTCGGCGATGTCGGGGTTCTTCTTCTGCGGCATGATCGAGCTGCCGGTGGACCAGGAGTCGTGCAGCGTCACGTAGCCGAACTCCGTCGAACTCCACAGGATGATGTCCTCGGCCAGCCGGGACAGGTCAACGGCGATCATGGCGAACACGAACGCCGCCTCGGCGGCGAAGTCCCGGGCCGCGGTGGCGTCCACGGAATTGTCGGCGGCGGCCGCGAAGCCCAGCTCAGCCGCGATCGCGTCGGGATCCAGGCCCAGCGAGGAGCCGGCCAGCGCCCCGGAACCGTACGGGGAGATGGCGGCGCGCTTGTCGAAGTCGACGATGCGGTCCACGTCGCGCAGTAGCGGATGCGCATGGGCCAGCAGGTGGTGTGCCAGCAGGATCGGCTGGGCGGACTGCAGGTGGGTCTTGCCCGGCATGATCGCGGTGGGGTGGGTGCCGGCCTGTTCGGCCAGTGCCGCGACCACCTCGAGCACCTCGTCGGCGACCCGGCGGACAGCGTCGCGCAGCCACATCCGGAACAGGGTGGCCACCTGGTCGTTGCGCGAGCGCCCGGCCCGCAGCCGGCCGCCCAGGTCTGCCCCCACCCGGTCGATCAGGCCGCGTTCCAGGGCGGCGTGCACGTCCTCGTCGGTGACCACGGGTCCGAAGCTGCCGTCGGCCACGTCCTCGGCGAGGCTGTCCAGGCCGGCCAGCAGACCGTCGCGCTGGTCGTCGGTGAGCAGCCCGGCGCGGTGCAGTACTACCGCGTGCGCCCGGGATGCGGTGATGTCATAGGGCGCCAGCACCCAGTCGAAGTGGGTGGATTTGCTCAGCGCGGCGAGTGCCTCGGACGGGCCGCCGGCGAACCGGCCGCCCCACAGCGAACCCTCATTGGTGCTCATTTTCTCGGGCCGAGCAGACACAAACTCGCACTCTGAGCGGCGAAATCGTGCGAGTTTGTGACTGCTCGCGACAGGAGGGTCACCGCATGTCCCGGCGGGACGCGATCTTCGACGACAGCCCGTGCACGTACACGAAGCCCTTGGCCATCGACTGGTCGAAGGTGTCGCCCTCGTCGTAGGTAGCCAGGTTGAAGTCGTACAGCGATTCGGCGCTGCGGCGGCCGTTGACCGCGATGTGGCCGCCGTGCAGAACCAGCCGGATCTCGCCGGTGACGTGTTCCTGGGTAGTGGTCACGAAACTTTCCAGAGCAACCTTCAGCGGCGAGTACCACAACCCGTCATAGACCAGCTCGGCCCAGCGCTGATCGGTGTGGCGCTTGAACCGGCCCAGTTCGCGTTCCAGGGTGACGTGTTCGAGTTCGGCGTGCGCGGTGATGAGCACCATCGCACCGGGGGCCTCGTAGATCTCCCGGCTCTTGATGCCCACCAGCCGGTCCTCGACGACGTCGAGGCGCCCGACGCCCTGGGCGCCGGCCCGGCGGTTGAGTTCCTCGATGGCCTGCAGCACGGTCACCCGTCTGCCGTCGATGGTGACCGGCACGCCCTGTTCGAAGCCGATGATGACCTCGTCGGGGGTGTTCCAGTTGACCGTGGGGTCTTCGGTATAGGAGTAGACGTCCTTGGTGGGGGCGTTCCACAGGTGCTCGAGAAAGCCGGTCTCGACGGCGCGGCCCCACACGTTCTGGTCGATGGAGAACGGCGAGCGCTTGGTGACGTTGATCGGGATGGCGTTCTCTTCGGCGAACGCGATCGCCTTCTCCCGCGTCCACGCGTAGTCGCGCACCGGTGCGAGCACTTCGAGATCCGGTGCCAGCGAAGCGAATCCGACTTCGAATCGCACCTGGTCGTTGCCTTTGCCGGTACAGCCGTGCGCAACGATGCTGCCGCCGTGTTCGCGTGCCGCGGCCACCAGATGCTTGGCGATCAGCGGCCGGCTGATCGCCGAGACCAGCGGATAGCGGTCCATGTACAGCGCGTTGTTGAGGATGGTGGGCAGGCAGTAACCCTCGGCGAACTCGTCGCGGGCGTCGACGACGACCGCCTCCACGGCGCCGCAGTCCATCGCCCGCTGGCGCACCACCTCCATGTCCTCGCCGCCCTGGCCGAGGTCGATGGCCACCGCGACGACCTCACGGCCGGTCTCCTTGCCTATCCAGCTGATGGCCACCGAGGTGTCCAGACCGCCGGAGTACGCGAGGATGACGCGCTCTGACATGAAGAGTTCTCCTTTTGCTTGGGCAAAGTCTGCAGCAGTGTATTTGAGTTCTACTTAAGTTCTTCCAGCGCTGAAGCCAGCTCCGTGCCGGTCATCGGTTCGCGGGCCACGACGAACACCGTGTCGTCACCGGCGATGGTGCCGACGACGTACGGTAACGCCGCCCGGTCGATCGCGCTGGCCAGATAGTGGGCGCCGCCGGGCGGCGTGCGCAGCACCGCCAGGTTCGCGCTGGCATCCGTGGAGACCAGCAGCTCACCGAGCAGTCGCGACAGCCGCCCGGTGCCGCCGGCGACCCCACGCACCGGACTGCCGTCTTCGGGTACGACGTAGACCCCGACGCCACCGTCCGCGCCGCGCAGTTTGATCGCGCCGAGTTCCTCCAGATCCCGCGACAGGGTGGCCTGGGTGACCTCGATGCCTTCGGCGGCCAGCCGGGCGGCCAGTTCGCTCTGGCTGCGCACCTCGGCGGTGGACAGGATCGCGACGATGCGGGCCTGACGGCCGGCGCGGTTGCCGCTGACCTCGGGTGCCGCCTTGGCTGTCATCGCGACCGCTCCAGCAGCCAGACCAGCAGCGCCTTCTGCGCGTGCAGTCGGTTTTCGGCCTCATCCCAGACCGCGCTGGCCGGACCGTCGATCACCTCGTCGGTGATCTCGTCACCGCGGTGCGCCGGAAGGCAGTGCAGCACAAGGGCATCGGGGTTGGCCAGGGCGAGTAGTCGCTGGTTGACCTGGAACGGGCGGAACGGCTTGACGCGGTCCAGGCCGTCGCCTTCCTGGCCCATCGACACCCAGGTGTCGGTCACCAGGACGTCGGCGCTGGAAGCACCCGCATCGGCGTCGGCCGTCACCGTCACCGTGCCCCCGGTCTCATCGCCCCGGGCGCGGGCCGCCGTCACCACGTCCGGCTCGGGGGTGAAGCCTTCCGGGGCGGCGACGGTGACGTGCATGCCGGCAGTGACTCCGCCCAGCATCAGCGAGTGCGCCATGTTGTTGGCGCCGTCACCGAGGTACGTCATCTTCAGGCCGTGCAGTGCGCCCTTGCGTTCGGCGATGGTCTGCAGGTCGGCCAGTACCTGGCAGGGGTGGAATTCGTCGGAGAGCGCGTTGACGACGGGCACTGAGGCGGTCGAGGCCATGGCCTCCAACCGCTCCTGCCCGAAGGTGCGCCACACGATGGCATCGACGAACCGGGACAACACCCGTGCGGTGTCCTCCAGGGTCTCGTCCCGCCCCAGTTGAGTGTTGCGCCCGTCGACCACCACGGCGTGCCCGCCGAGCTGGGCGATGCCCATCTCGAAGGAGAACCGGGTGCGGGTGGAGTTCTTGTCGAAGATGACCGCGACGCCGCGCGGTCCCTCCAGAGGGCGGCGGCTGAACGGGTCCTTCTTCAACGTGGCGGCCAGTTCGAGGACCTCGGCCTGTTCGTGCGGCGTGAGGTCGTCGTCGCGCAGAAAGTGCCTAACCATGTGCGGCTCCGGCGGTGTCGAGAATGCTCGGGAGAGCGGCGACGAATCCGTCGAGTTGGGATTCGGTGACGATCAGCGGAGGCGCCAACCGAATGACGTTGGGGGCGGCCGCGTTCACCAGGTAGCCGGCGTCGCGGGCCGCCGCTTCGGCGTCCTTGGCGTGTGCGGCGGTCAGCACGATGCCCTGCAGCAACCCCCTGCCCCGGACATGGTCGATCAGCGGATGGCCCAGCGATTCGATGCCGTGGCGTAACGCTTTGCCCTTGGTTTCGGCGCCGCGCACCAGGTCCTCGTCGGCCAGCACCTGCAGGACAGCCAGGGCCGCGGCGGTGCACACCGGGTTGCCGCCGAAGGTGCTGCCGTGCAGCCCGGGAGTCAGCAGGTCGGCGGCCCGCCCGATTGCGATGCACGCCCCGATCGGCAGCCCGCCGCCCAGACCCTTGGCGAGGGTGATCACATCCGGAGTGATGCCGTCGTGTTGGTGGGCGTAAAACGTTCCGGTGCGGCCGATTCCGGTCTGGACTTCGTCGAGCACCAGCAGTGCCCGGTGCCGGGCGGTGATGTCCCGCGCCGCCGCCAGGTAGCCCTCGGGCGGCACGACGACGCCGCTCTCCCCCATGATCGGTTCCAGAAAGACTGCGGCCGTGTCGTCGTCGACCGCCGCCGCTAATGCCTCGACGTCGCCGTAGGGGACGTGGGTGACGTAACCCGGTAGCGGCTCGAACGGCGCCTGCTTACTGGGTTGTCCGGTGAGCGCCAGCGAGCCCATCGTGCGGCCGTGGAAGGCTTCTTGTGCGGCAACGATTTTCGTGCGTCCGGTCAGGCGGGTCAGCTTGAAGGCAACCTCGTTGGCCTCGGTCCCGGAGTTGCAGAAGAACACTCGCGCTTGGGTTTCCGCGCCCAACAGGGCGACGAGGTGCTCGGCCAGGGCGATTCCCGGCTCGGTGGCGTAGAGGTTGGAGGTGTGGCCGAGCGTCGAAAGTTGTTGGGTGACAGCATCGATGATGGCCGGATGCCGGTGACCCAGCACGTTGACCGCGATACCGCCGAGCAGGTCGACATAGGTCTTACCGTCGACGTCGGTGACGACGGCACCGTCGCCGCTGGCCAGCGCCATCGCCGGGGTTCCGTAATTGTTCATCATCACGGCCTGCCAGCGTTGCTGCACCGCTTGTGTGGTGGTCATGCGGAAACCACCTTGGTGCCGGTGCCGGCGTCGGTGAAAAGCTCAACCAGGACGCAGTGTTCGACACGTCCATCGATGACGTGCGCGCTGGGCACGCCGGCGGTGACCGCCCGCAGGCATGCCTCTATTTTGGGAATCATGCCTGCCTCCAAGCTGGGGAGCAGTTGTGCCAGTGTGGCGGTATCGATCTGGCTGACCAGTGAGGTGCGATCGGGCCAGCCGGTGTACAGGCCCTCAACGTCGGTGAGCATCAACAGCTTTTCGGCGCCCAGCGCCTCGGCCAGGGCCGCCGCAGCGGTGTCGGCGTTGATGTTGTGCACCACCCCCTCGGCATCCGGCGCCAGTGTGGACACCACCGGAATGCGTTTGGCAGCAATGAGATCCAGTACAGCCGCGGTGTTGACCAGTTCCACGTCGCCGACCAGGCCGATGTCGGTGTCCACACCGTCGACGGTGACGCGGCGCCGCACGGCGGTGAACAGTTGCGCGTCCTCGCCGGTGATGCCGACGGCGTACGGGCCGTGCACGTTGATCAGGTTGACCAGTTCGCGGCCGACCTGCCCGAACAACACCATCCGCGCGACGTCGAGCACTTCCGGTGTGGTGACCCGGAATCCGCCTTTGAAGTCACCCTCGATGCCGAGTCGGCGCAGCATCGCGGTGATCTGCGGCCCCCCGCCGTGCACGACCACGGGATGCACCCCACAGTTGCGCAGAAACGCCATATCTGCGGCAAACGCCCGGCGCAGTGACTCATCGGTCATCGCGTTGCCGCCGTATTTGATGACGACGATCTTGCCGTTCAGTTGTTTGAGCCAGGGCAGGGCTTCGGCCAGTACCTGTGCCTTGACCTGCGTGGGTAGATCGCCGCTGTTCATCGTCATGAGCTGTACGCCGAATTCTCTTCGACGTAGGCGTGGGACAGATCGGTGGTGCGGATGTCGGCGTGGCCGGTACCGATCGCGAGGTCGACCACGATGTGGATGTCGGCTCCCGACAGATCCACCTCACGAGCACCGGGAGTACCGGTGCCCTCGCGGTACACCACAGACCCGTTGAACGACACCGTGATCCGCTCGGGATCCAGGACCACCGGGGCCATCCCGACGGCCGCCACCACCCGCCCCCAGTTGGGGTCGGAGCCGAATACCGCGGTCTTGACCAGGCTGTCGCGGGCGATGACCCGCGCGGCGGTCAGGGCGTCGTCTTCGGTGTCGGCCCCGGTCACCGTCACCGTGACACGCTTGGTGACGCCTTCGGCGTCCGCCTGCAACTGAGCACACAGATCGTCACAGACCCTGAGCACGGCGTCGTCGAGATCGTCTTGGGTGGGGGCGATTTCGCTGGCCCCCGACGCCAAGAGCAAGACGGTGTCGTTGGTGGAGCAACT